>DCQT01000021.1:1236-5468 GCA_002323535.1 Bacteriovoracaceae bacterium UBA1511 | reverse complement strand
ATCATTTTTTTTCTTGGGTTTTTTACGACTCAGGCTTTTGCACTCAAGTATATGTGCCAAAAGGCAGTAAGAGGAAATAGTGGACGCTACAACAGTGTAAAAAACAGTTTCGAATCAGCTCAAAAAAGAGGTGAGCTCAACCAAAAAAAACAATCTTTTTTATCAACACTTGATAAAGCAGTAGATGAAATTACTAAAGCCGGCTGCCCTATGGACGACCCGGACGTAACAAAAATAGTTAACCCAATTAAAGAATTAAGGGCAATGATTTCTTCGGCAAAAGCTAATACTCCTCCAAATACAAGTGCAAGCACAAATACTAGTGTACAGCCTGCAGTAACTAATAATAGCCCGACTAAAACAGCAGTAAATAAGGTTGCTAACCAGCCTTCGACAAATTCACCACCGAAAAAACTTTCTTACCCTTGTAGACAATCTTTGAGAAGACAAGCAGGTAAACCAAAAGATTTTGAAAGGACTCTAGGCCCTCTAAGAGAGGCCGTAAAAAGTGGAAAAACAATTGGAAATATCCAACCAGGGTTTTTAATTGACACAAAAATTGATGCTGCCCTTAGTGACCTTCAATCATCTCAGTGCCCAACTGATCACCCAGACTTTAAAGTGGTAATTGATCAACTCAAGGCTCAACAAGAGGAAGTGCCAAAAATCTATAAAGAATTAAAATCAAGATTAGATGATTTACAAAAAAGAGCTGATGTTAGCAATTACCCTGACTACCAAAAGGATGTTGAGATATTTGATGTCATCGCAAAAAGGTACTCCCATGCTGATATGAACTACGATAAAAATATTGATTTTAATTGGAAAGAAGGAGATCCGAAAAAAGGCGTTAGCTTTAGACTAAATATTAAGACACCAATTTATAGATTCGAACAGTTGAAAAACCTATTAAGTAATATGGTTGAAGACGGCAATGCCTATAACTCTCAAATGAAATTAGTTGAAGAAAAGTACAAAGATTTGTTCAAAGCAAACCCAATTCTTGCGGGGAAATATGTAAGAATGAGAGATAATGCCGCTAAAATTCTAGGCGATTTTTACAAAGTAAACCTTGAATACTTAAAGAAAGGACTTGCTACCACAATAGAACACAATACCAAAGTAATTGAGCTTTGGACGAAAGAATCAATGGATAAAAGACGCGCCGAGTTTTTTAGAGGGGATACATTAAAAAATATTTTAAAAAGTACAAATCAAGCAATTGAGCTCATAGCCTATACTTCTAAAGAAAACAAGGCCAAAGCAGAATCTTACAAAAGTAAGATGAATACAATCAATCAAAAATTAAAAGAGGCAACTGCATCTCTTTCTGAAGTAATGCTTAAGGAGCAACGACTTGGGAAAGAAAAATATGAAGGCAGTGATAAAGAAAAAATCAGGGCAAAAATTACGGAAAAGTTTAAAGAAAAATTCCCAGGAAAAGAATTACTAACAGTGAGGCTCATCAACGAGAATTGGAAAGTAACCGACTATGTGAGTTGGAGCAGTGGTAATGCATATAGAACTCATTACTCAGAGTTAGGTTTTTATACAGTAATGAAGGAAACAGATAAAGTCGCTATACTAGTCGGCGGTTGGTACAATGTAAATCACAAGCAGCGCAATAAAGTTTCCGTATACTTTACATTTCATGGACCTGATGACGTCTACCAAAATAGAAAAATATTAATAGAAAATCTTTAGTATCTTATCAAAAAGGCTATCTCTTTGACGGAGATGGCCTTTTTACAAAAATATTAAATAAAATCATTCCAATGATCATAGAAAAAATAAAAATAAAAACATCACCGTTAAGTGTGACAGCATTCACAAGAGCAGGCCCTGGACAAACTCCTACAAGTCCCCAACCTACACCAAATAAAAAGGCTCCTAAAATAAGATTTCTATCCGCCTTGAACTTTTTTGGAAGAAAGTAACTCTCAGAAAGGAGAGGTTTTTTATTTAAAACAATATTAAAAGCGACCAAGTTAAAAATGACAGCACCACCCATAACAAAAGCCAACGAGTAATCCCAATTTCCAAGTATATCTAGAAAACCTTTTACCTTAAATGGGTTCACCATTCCTGAAATAGTTAAGCCGATTGAAAAAATAATACCTGCCACAAAACTGACAATATTCCTCATCTCGCTCGCCCTTTATTTTAATAGGTTCTCAATCGCCACAACTACAATTCCACTGGCCATAAATGTGATAACAGCGACTAATGACCGCATTGACCTTCTTCCGAGCCCACAAACGCCGTGTCCGGAAGTACAGCCACTACCAAGTCTTGTCCCAAAACCAACAAGTAACCCTGCGATGATAAGCTTGGTTTTTGAAAAAGAGAATTCATAGTCAAAATAGTGGGGATAAAGGCTTAACATAATAGCACCGCCGACAAGAAGTCCAAGAACCCAAGCTACTCTCCAAGTATTTTCTTTATTAAAAGTAGTAATAAGTGAGCCAAAAATTCCACTAATGCCACTAATTCTGCCTATCCCAAAGAGTAAGATAGTGCTTGATAAACCAATTAAAGCACCACCGATTGTAGGAGCAATAATATTATTCATCATTTATTTTCCTTTTTTATACTTAACACCATTGAGCTCACTTTCCGGCAGAGCTCCTCCATTAAGATTAACTTGGATGCTTGGAATAAGTAGTTTTGGATCTCTTAAGGTGGCGTCTCTTTTTTCTCGAAATGCGATAAACTCCTCTTTAGCGGTACTGCTTGATAACTGAAAGTTTTTTGCCTTACTCTCTCCAATTGTAGTTTCAAAAATTAGATCTCGTCCCTCTGGCTGGTAGTCATGGCCCACAAAAACTCTAGTTTCATCTGGTAAATTGTATAGTTTTTCATGGACAGAATGATAAAGATCCTTTGCACTGCCATCCGGGAAGTCACACCTTCCCGTGCCACTATCTGGCATAAAAAGAGCATCTCCAGAAAATAACATACCACCAATTAAATAACTCACGCAGGCAGGAGTATGGCCTGGAGTTGAAATTACTTTTATATCGATTGACCCAAATGATCTCTTTTCACCATCTTTGAATAAATAATCAAACTGAGATCCATTATCATCAAGTTGTGTAAGACTTAACTTTTCTTTAAATGTTTTTTGAACAGATGTTACCATCTCTCCAATCCCAACTTTTACCCCTGGAAATATTCTCTTTAACTCAGTGGAGCTTGTTAAGTGATCTGCATGCACATGAGTTTCTAATATTTGAACAACATTTAAATTAGCACTTTTTATAAAGCCTACTAATTTATTGATTGATTCATTAGAGATGATCCCAGAGTCCATTTCATAATCAAGCACCGGGTCGATTATAATTGCATCATTCGTTTCCGTATCGAAAACGACGTAAGTTAAAGTGTGAGTATTTTGATCAAAAAAACTTTCTATTTCTAGCGAATTCATATTAATAGTTCCTCATGAGCTAGGTGAGTCATACTTATTTAAACCAAGATTCCATAAAAATTTTAAAATAATTGAAACAAAAATTATCGCAACAACCATTGAGCCAAGAAGTTCATATTTTGCCCTATCAAAGATAAAGTGAACTGGGCCAGAGCCTGCCAGTAAAACAGGAATAAAGATCGTTAAAAATTTTCTTGGAATATAGGCATAAACAAAGTTTGGCCATCTAGCGAGTTGTTGAAACTGCATGCGCATAAAATTTATCCCATACCCTTCCACAATCCAAAACATTGCCGTGCTCATGCAAAACTCGATAAGAATGAATAAAATAAAGCCTAAAATTAACAAAGGAGGAACGAGAACCCAATCTTGCCAAACAAGGCCTGCTTTATTTCCAAAGTACCCAAGCATCCCCCAGACCACTGGAGTAATAAAAAGACTACTGGTTCTGACGTACCGAAAGAAAACAGAAAAAAGGGAGGGCAAAGGTCTTAAAAGATCAAAATCCAATGTTCCTGTTCTAATTTTTACCGACATCTCCCAAAAGTTTTCACTCACAATAACCATATGAATATGATCCATGGTCAGCATAAAAGAGATGAAAAACAACAATTGATTTTTATCCCAAGGCCCAATAGTCGTGACATGATCGTAAATAAAGCTCACAGAAGTTAAGGTGACAAAATAAAAAGTTAAATCCATCACCATGATAAGAAAGAAACTTGTTCTAAAACTTGAGGCTTCCGCAAGGCTTGTTTCAAAGAACTTTTTATAAACGGACAAATAGTTTTTCATCTTACAT
>DCQT01000021.1:0-860 GCA_002323535.1 Bacteriovoracaceae bacterium UBA1511 | reverse complement strand
AAAACCAAGAGGAATCATCCAAACCGTGATCATTAGAATTGCTTTTGAAAATAGATGAGTCTCCCCCATTAGTATCTTGACCGGATAGTACTGAACGTAAGCGAAAGGTAAATAATCAAGGATTGTCCTTAGCCACTCCGGGTATAAATCTAATGGAAAATAACTCCCTGCCAAAAAGCCAGAGATAAGAGCAAATATAACTCGAAGAATCCATGTTTCATCAAGCCAGAAAGCCAAAAGACCTATTAGGTATTGAGTTAAAAACCAAAAAAAACCGACAAAAACACAATAAATTAAACCAAGTGAAATAGTAGCAAGAGATGTAATGGTTAGAATTTTAAGAAACCATAGAACACCTACAGCGATGATTGTTGAAAATAATTGAATCCCTTGAAAACCAAGAAAGCTTGCCGTTTGGAATTCCCAAAAATTGAATGGATAAATGAGATAACTTGAAATTCGTCCTAGTCTTATGTCTTCGGCCAAGTTTCCTGACATATAACCTCTCGCGAGCATCCCCACCACAAGTCCCCAAGCATGATAGTTAATCATATCTTTGTAGCGATAGCCCTGAATAACTAGATCCTTGTCTCCGGCATAAATAGAGGTCCAAAGGTTATAGTTAACAAAGAAAAAGACGAGTACAGGACCTATAACTTCAAGAAAAAAATTAAATCGATAGGCCAAACTTTTTGTCCATGAGTACGCTATTGTAGCTGTCCATTTGTGATAGGTTTTAATCATTGAACTTTTACCCTTCCAGTAAATCTGGCCTTTCCATCAGTGCTTTCATCACACGCTCGATAGGCATTTTTTCAGTGTTAAACTCTGTGGGCGAAAAATTTGAAAGTACATATTTT
>DCQT01000096.1 GCA_002323535.1 Bacteriovoracaceae bacterium UBA1511 | reverse complement strand
TGGTAGGTTGTTTAAAAAACCAACGGTATCAATTAGAACCAAAGGTGGTTTTGTGTTTGGTGAAAGTGTTCGATAAGTTGAATCAAGAGTGGCAAAAAGTTTATTTTCTTCAAGAACTTCTCCAAAGCATAATCGATTCATAAGGGAGGATTTTCCAACATTTGTGTAACCAACAAGAGCCGCAGAAAGCACGGTATTTTTTCTTTTTTTTCCTTGTTGCTGACGAGAAGTAATTACCTCTTTTAGTTCTTTTTCAAGTGTGGCAATTCTTTTTCTAATGATTCGTCTATCAAGTTCAATTTGTTGCTCTCCTTCACCGCCTCGAACACCAACACCTCCTCGCTGTCTCGAGAAGTGCGTCCAAAAGCCCATGAGTCTGGGGAGAAGGTACTTTAGCCTAGAGATTTCAATTTGAATTTTTGACTCTCGGGTTCTGGCGTGTCTTGCGAAGATTTCCAGAATGACGTGGCAGCGATCTATGACATTTATGCCTGTGATTTTTTTTATTTTTTGAATTTGGCCTGCAGTGAGCTCAAGGTCAAAGATTAGTAATGTTGCACTATGTTCTTTTGCGAACTCAGCAATCTCTTTTAATTTTCCAGTACCGACGATGGAGCCTGCCTCGATTTGAGTTTTCTTTTGAACGAAGTCACCTAAGTATTCAATCTCTAATGTATTTATTAAATCTTTTAACTCATCAATAGAGGTAGATACTTTGCTCTCTGTTGAATGGGATTCCAGTTTTGGGCAGTTTACAGAAACAATAATTCCTTTTTCCCCTGAGCGAAGTTTGTAGTCATTATCAAACATTAAAATTCCTAAATATTAAAAACCGTATTATCAATTAGTCTTACATTATTAATTTTATACGCGCCGGCAATAATAAGTTTTGTTGTCTTAGCTGAGGGCGCTAGTAAGTTATCTGCGTCAAGAAGATCTAGATATTGCCAACGATCATCTTTAGAGATCGTTTTGTCTATTTGCTCTTTAATTAAATTGACCGAGCTTTCATTTGATGAAAAGTAATTTTGCTTTAGTGAATTCAATGTGTTTTTCAAAATTAGGGCGTCTACCTTCTCATCATCGTTGAGGTAATTATTTCGACTAGACATTGCCAGGCCTGAAGCTTCTCTTTTAATTGGCACAGCCTTAATTTCGATCTCTGGAAATAGCTCGTGCGAAAAAGTCTTAATTATCATCAATTGCTGATAATCTTTTTCTCCAAAATAAGCTGAGTTTGGAGAGATCAACTTAAATAACCGGTAGATAACTTGCATCACTCCATTAAAGTGTCCAGGCCTATTTAAATCACAAAGCTTGTTTTCTAGTGAAGATATGGAGAAATTAATTAATGGTGCTGATGGATAAATTTCTTTTTCGTCTTTTGGAGAGAAGACAATTATCTCTGAGTTTTTTAAGTCTAGTTGTCTGAGTTTTTCAATGTCTTCATCAAGAGTTCTTGGGTAGGAAGAGAGGTCCTCATTTTTACCGAATTGGGTTGGGTTAACAAAAATAGTTACTACTGTTATCGGGTGCTGAGAGAGAGACTCACGCACTAAATTTAAATGGCCCTCATGAAGATTCCCCATGGTAGGGACTAGTCCAATATTAGATTGATTCTTTATTTTATTTTTCAGCTCAATTGCTTTTGTTGTTAGAGTGGCCAATGAGATATCCTTTCACTTAATATTTCGGCTAATTTTGATTTTTTTATCTTGCCTTCAAAGAATAATTTGTTTCCATCAAATAACTTATAGTCTGCAATGTTACTAGAGAAACCTTCTAGTGCTCCGTTCGACGAAATTCCGCTATTAACTTTTGTTGCGACAAGAAAATCAACTGGCTTTCTTTCAAGCTTTGAATCAATTAGATCTTGAGTAAGTTCGCTCTCTGCAGCAAATCCAATTATCTTTTGATCCGCCCTCTTGTCATTTAAAATCTCAAGCAAGATGTCTGTACTTTGTTTGAATTGAAGCGTTCCATTGAGATTTTTCTTCTTTAGTTTTCCTTCTTTGTAGGGGAACTCCATATCAGAAATTGCGGCGCTTGAAATAAATACATCTGTCGTTGAAAACTCAGTAATGGTTTTGTGATAAAAATCATTAGTTGTAGTGGCTTTAATCAATTTTAGGTTAGGGTGACCTCGAAAATTTTCAAAGAGGCTTTTATTTGTACCACCGTAAATTACAGTGACGTAGTGGCCCGCTCGTAAAAGCTCCCTGGCGATTTCCTCTCCTGTCACACCCGTGGCGGGGTTAGTGATAAATCTTACGTCATCTAGAGGATTAATACTCGCACCAGTTGAGAGAAGAATTTTTTTTGCTTTGGTTTTTATTAGAGGGTAACTAGAGATAAGAGTTTTTATGTTTTCAATAGAAAGCAGTTTTCCTTCGCCCTTTTCGTTACATGCTAATACTCCACTTTGAGTGGGGAAGATGTGAGATCTTCCGTCATCCTTTAAGAGTTTTAGGTTTCTCTTAACTGCCGGATGCTGAAGCATTTTTGTGTTCATTGCCGGGAAAATTAGGCATGGTTTTTTTTCATCTAGAGCTAGATAAGTTGATGTGCCAAAGTCATTTGCCGCACCATTCGCTAATGTACTCAATGAGTTTGCACTTGCTGGGCAAACAACCATAACGTCGCACCATCTCGCGAGCTCAATGTGCAAAATTTCTTTATGATTAAAGTCGTCTTCATGGCCGTAAGTTTCAAGTGCGCCCAGAAAACAAAAAAGCTCTTTTTTGATAAATTTTTGGGCACCCTTGGAGAGAATTATCTTTATTTGATGTCCTGCTTTGGACAGCTCTCGGGTGAGATCATATGCTTTGTAGCAAGAAATGGAGCCAGTGACGTAAAGTACTAATTTCATAACGAAATGTGTTATTTCACAAAGAGATCTGTCTGTCCAAATTCATTTTTATAAAGAGCGTAAATTCCGCGATGAACAAACAAGGGATCGAAAGAACTAGTTATTCCAAGGCTTAAAAGCCTATCTTTTAAAACCTCTCCATTGCCACCAGTAAGAAGTATTTGGTCAATTTTTTGTTCTGCTATGATGCGTAAAATAATCGATTCAAGAATAAACCATGAGGAGTTTTTTAATGTGGAGATGGTGTCTTTAAAGGGGTATTTCTCAAGTACCTGGATGACTTCTTTTTTTGGACTATTTAGCCTCTCTCCAGAGTCAAAAGATTTATCCAAAAGCTTGACCCCGGGTGTTATAATTCCTCCTTCGAAACCATCTTTAGAGACAATGTCGATTGTAGAGAATGTTCCAGTATCGATAAGTAACAATTTTTCTAAATCGGTTCTTGAATTTATTTTTTCAAAAGCAAAATAGGCAAAAACTAATCTGTCTGTTCCAGCCTTGAAACCATAGGATGATGACATTTTCCCAAAAGAACTCATCGATTTTTGATGGATTGTATGGATAAATGGGGTCCCCAAACTAATTGAGCGGTTAGTTACATTGGAGACGATTAGCTTGGAAGTTTTATTAATTTCTTTATTTGATTTTAAAAGAGGCTTGTCATCAACCCAATGCACGAAAGAGCTATTTGTATTTCCAACATCTACGGTGAATAACTCTGATTCGTCGATCATTTTTCTTGGCCTTTATTGTGTATTACCGGCCGTCTGGTGAACTGATTCTATATACGTATTAGTTAGCTTTAACTTTTCATTGAATAGCTTTGATACTGGTTGGCAAAAGCTAGGGGGATCATTTTTGCCGAGTCCTAGAAGATCATTTAAAACTAGAACCTGTCCTGTTGTACCGTTTCCAGAGCCAATACCTATCGTGGGGATAGTGATCTTTTCCTCGATAATTTTTGCTAGTCTTGAAGTGACGCATTCAAGGACAATAGCAAAAACTCCAGCATTTTCTAGTTCAATTGCTTGATTGATAATTTTATCCTCTTCTTCTGATGTTTTCCCATGCGTAAAGTAACCACCTTGTTCATGGACGGATTGAGGGGTTAAGCCAAGGTGCCCCATTATTGGAACTCCTGCACTAGTGAGTAATTCAATAGATTGAAGAATTTCTTTTGAATGGCCCTCAAGTTTTAATGATTCAGCTTTTGTTTTTTGGAAAAGTTCTAGTCCATTCTTGATTGCTAGGTCTCTTGTGGCATAGGTTCCGAAAGGAAGGTCAATGACGGTAAATTTATTTGGAGCTCCTCGTTTTACTGCTGAGCCAAAAATAATCATTTCCTGAAGAGTTACTGAGACAGTAGTATCATAGCCTAAGATGACATTGCCGAGGCTATCTCCAACAAGAATTAAGTCCACCTGAGATTCATTAAGCATTTGAGCTGTTTGAAAATCATAGCAAGTCAACATACTTAGTTTTTGGCCATTTGTTTTTTTTAGATTTCTAAGCTTTTTTGTTGTCCAGGGCTTCATTGCTTTGTTCTCTGCTTTGTTGATGAAATCTCTCCCAGGCTTGGTTTATCTCTGAGTTTGACCAGTCATCAATAACATTATTTCTTAGTTTATTGAAATCAGTTTTATCTACTTCTTCAAAAAATTTCCTATTTGAAATATCATCAATGAGTCTCGAGAAGAGTGACTTAAGTGATTGAAATTCTTTACTTGCGTATGCTTTTTGACCCCCATATAGAGCGTTTGGACTGATTATTTCAAAAAACTTTTTAAATCCCAGTTTTTCGATGGTTTGGATTATTAGTTTGGACTCATAAAGACATTCATTGAATGCCATTTCTGAGTGAATATTCTTTTGCCTTAGTGCTTCAAAGGCATACCTAATTCCGTAAGGTAGTAGTGAGCATAAAAGACTTTGTTCGGAAAAAAGGTCACAAACAGTCTCTTCTTCGAATGTGACTTTTGAAGGGGGTGACATGCCTAGGCTCTTGGATAGTTCCGTGAGCTTTTCCTCTGAGGATTGTTGATTTTGGCAGTACTCTGGCGAAATAGCTCCAGGAAACTTTTCTCGTTTTATATAAAGCTCTCTCATTTCACTTGCAATTGCCTTTGGTGCCAGAAGTCCAAAGTTTAAAAATGGGAACTTAGACGGAAGGTTTTCTTTTTTTACGCTAAATCCGTGTGCAAAAACGATCAAAGCATCTTTAGAAATACAACCTTTGACTTTGTTCAAAATTTCAAGGTGAGTGTGATCTGGGGTAAGTATAGCGATTAACTCAGATTTGTGAATGTCATTTGAGTATTCTTCGTCATCGAAGCAAAGTACCTGAAAACCATGGTTTGTTGCCAAATTAATTGATGGGCTATTTGAGCGGAGCGCAATCCTGACATTTAAGCCTGAGTCAGAGAGGTTAGATGCCCAGGTCTTGGCTTGGGAGCCATATCCAATTATCGTTATGGATGAGATTTTATTCATCATTTTTAATTTGTCCTGATAGTATGACCTGGTTGAATTTATATAAATAAAGAGAGGAAAAGTGAAAGAAATTCTTATTGGTCGACGTGAGGATCAGATGCTTAATCGTGGGCTGTTTTATGGTGAGAATTTATTTACCTCTTTTGCCACAATTAAAAATAAAGTCCCATTTCTCAGCTCCCATATTAAGCGTCTAGAAAAGGGGCTAAATTATTTTTACCCAGACCTTGATCTCGAAGAGGTCATTGCAGATACCATAAAAAGTGTGCAAACTTTGCTTGAAAGTGGCCCTGATGATCAGTACATAAGATTAACTCCCCTTGTGAGTCTTGATCGTCAGAGTTTGTCTATGCAAATAAACTACAAAAAATATTTCATAAATTATTTGTCTAAAAAAAAGTTATTATCTACAAGCAAGCATGATTTTTGTCGTTTAAGTAAAATAACAAAAATAGGAAATTATGCTGAATCATTTTTGGCCAAAGATAAAGTTATTAAAAAAGGTTTTGATGACTTCGTAAAAATTGGTAACCTTGGCCAGGTAACAGAAGCCTCTACTTCAAATATTATTTTCGTACTTGGTGATAAGCTTTACTCGCCGAAGGTTGATGAAGAAAGTCCCTTTCTTGAGGGGGTAACGCTCTCTAATATTTGCGACTCTAAACTAGTTCGAGAAACTATTTACCTTGATCAGATCGAAAAATTTGAATACTGCTTTTTAATCAACTCTGTAGACTATTTAGTAAACGTTGAAAAGATTGATGATATTGAATTTAAAAAAGTTGAACCAGACAGCAAAAACTTTTGGATTGGGAAAGTTTTAGATATTTTATAAAATACCAAAAAAAGAGAAGATCATGAGAAAAACAAAATGTCCTACTTGTAAAAAACAGATGATACCCCATAAACAAAGCTACAGACCTTTTTGCTCTGAAAGATGTAAAGAGATAGATTTGGGACATTGGTTTATGGAGGATTATTCTGTGCCCGCAGTAGAAATTACAACGGAGGAACAGGAGATTTTGATCAGTGAGATCGAAAAAAAAGGCCGGGGTTTCAGTAATGACTAAAGTTAATGCACATTCTGTTAGTGAAATAATTATCGAAGCAGGAGATTTGCTTTTAGATTTTCAAAAGAAACTAGGAGAGTTGAAAGTAGAGAATAAGCCCAATGAAGGTCTCGTTTCGAATGCTGACAAGGAAACTGAGGAGCTTTTGATAAAAAAGCTGGGAGATGCTTTTGCAGACTCAGAGTTTTTGGCAGAAGAGGATTCCTATGCTCGAAAAGAAAAAAAGTTGAGGAGTAATAAGCTTCACTGGTTAATAGACCCTCTTGATGGGACAAATAATTTCTTAAGTGGATTTGATTACTTTTCAATATCTGTTGCGACATTTTTTGATGGGCGGGTAAATCATGGGTGGGTATATAGACCTTCTACAAAAGAAATGTTTTTCGCTGAACATGGTATAGGAAGTTCATACACCGTGAATGGTGTCGATCAGGGTAAGATTAAAATCAGTGATGTCAGCCTCTCATCATCTATGCTTACAACTGGTTTTTGTGTTGAGAAGGGACAGGAGTTTGATAAAGAGTTTGAAATTTTTAAAAGTGTGATGCGAAAGTGCCGAGGTGTGAGAAGGCTTGGTAGTGCGGCTTTAGACTTATGTTACTCGGCGACCGGGCCGTGGAACGGATTTTGGGAGAGAGGACTTTCTCCTTGGGATGTTGCTGCAGGAGCTTTATTTGTTCTTGAGTCAGGGGGAGTTGTAACAAATTATCAAGGGGAAAAATTTTCCCCATTTGATTCATCAATTGTTGCATCAAGCCAGTCTGCGCATGCAGATTTTATCAAATTGATAGGAAAAAATTAATTCTAAAAGGTTCATATAAAATTTCATGTAAAATAATACTAAGCGAGTACTGTAACTAACTGGGTATTTTAGTAATGAATGAATTTTTTGAATTATTTGCAAAGTTCACTGACGAGTTTATGGCATTGTTATTTTTCTTAATGCTGTCTTTTTGTTCGGCCATAATGTTTTATTTTTACTATTTTAAAAAGAATATATCCTCAAGAATTCAGAGCTTACCAGAGAAAATACTTAATAATCAAAATCCTTCTTCTTCTGCGCCAAAGTCTTTTGATCAACTAGCCAAAGAAGAACAACTTCAAAGAGAAATAGTAATCCTAAAAGAAGAGTTGGCGAATTACAAATATCGATCTGAAGTGGCATCGGGTGAACTTGACGATTCTCCAGGTGAAGAGTTAGAGGCAGAGAATATATTATTAAAAAAAGAACTTGAGGTTTTAAACCATAGAATTACTGAGTTTAAAAAAACAAGTAGTGATTTAGAAAGTAATCAAAAACTTATCGAGGAAAATGAAGAACTAGAATTACGTCTTCGAGAATATGAAATTATTGAAAAAGATTTGGCAAATTTAAGACAAATCCAAGATGAGAATACTCGTCTTAAGGAACTGATAAGGGGTAAAGACTTAGAGGCATCATTCTTGGAGAATGAACCTGAGGAGATAGGTGAAAGTGATGACTCTTCCACCGATTTCAGTGATGAAAAAGTCGAGGATAAAGATAACCCAGTTGTTTCTGATGAAAAAAATATTCACACTGAAAAATTTGAGGATGAAAGCGTCGTAAAGTCTGATTTAACTGATATCCCTTCAAGTGAAGAAAACTTAGAAAATGATACCTCTGACAAGTCAACTTTAGATGAGAGAGAGGGTAGCAAAATAGAGGCTAAAGAAGACTCAAATGAAGATGAGCTTGGAGAAGTTGTAGAAATAGAGAAAGATGGTAAAGAGAAGTCTGCCGATGAGTTGTTATCTGAATTTGAAAAGATGTTAGGCTGAAGTAATGAGACTATTATTAATACTTTGTCTTTTCAGTGTTGTGAGTGTTTCAGCAAATGAGATAAAACTAGAAAAAATTTTCAAAACATCACCTTTAAGTAAAAAAAATGTAGCGGAGCTCAAGCGGCTTATTAAGATTAATCCTAAAAGGAATGTTCCCGTGCTTTTTTCCGTAATGAAAAATGATAAGATGCCTGAACAATCGAGATGGCTCGCGACAATTCTTATTGGAAAGACTTTAGGAAAAAGGTCAATTGATTATTTGGCAAAATATACAGTTCATCCTCAAGTTATTTTAAGATTGGCATCACTAAAATCACTATTGTCATTGGAAGCGGGCATGAAGGCAGATATTTTTGAAAAAGCCCTATTTGATAAGTCTTTACTTGTTAGAAAGCAAGCACTAGAGGCGATAAGAAAGCTTAAAATTCAAACAGCGGAGTCATCTTTATTGAATATGTTAATAGATAAAAAAAACTATTACATAAAAAATAAGAAACTTAAGAGGTCACCAATCATTAAAGACGTAATTCAGACAATTGGGGAACTTCGACTGAAGGGATCTAAAAAAATTCTTTTGAGGCTAAGAAATAAAGAATCCTACCAGGATCTATACCCTGTATTGGATTACGCGATTTCTAGAATGTGACGGCTTCTTCTTCAGCTTTCCTTTTTTCTTCATCTAGTTTTTTTAGTTGGTTTTGAATTTTGAGCACTTGCCCAATCCTGTACAGCATTGTTTTTTCTTGTATTCTGTCAGAGGGAACCACTTTCCAACCCTGTAAAAAGTCTTCGTTAATCATTTGCCTTTTATAGATAGTTATTTTTGTTACTTCTCTTGAGCTTCGAAAGCCCTTGATCACATTAATTATAAGTTTGTATTTGGCTTCTTTTACAGCGTCATTTCCCCCAAATGAGTCAGCAAAATTCATTTGAAGGGTATTCTCATTCCAGTTTGTCTTAACGATACCTGCCTCTTGGTTATTTACGTCAACATTTAAGTCCATCTGAGTGATGACCTTTTTGAGGGCAGTCCAGCTTTCTATGTATGTGGCCCTAAAGGTTGTCTGAGGGATCTCTACATCTCTAGATAGGTGTTCGAATTCTTTATAAGAAGAGCAAGAGGTTAAAAATATCGTAAAAATTATCCACAAAAGTTGAAGCTTCATGTGTAAAATTATATCAGGTTCTGGTGCTTTTTCTATGAGGATCAATGAGTTATTTAGAATTAATGAGAAGTGTACTGAAGCAAGAGGCAAATGCTATTTTATCAAGTGCCGATAAAATTACTGACAATCAGGTCCTACAGCTGGAAGGTATTTTCAAATCGTTAATTAATAATGGTGGCAACCTTATTTTTCTTGGTGTCGGAAAGTCTGGCCAGATTGGAGAGAAGCTTGCCGCAACCTTTAGTTCCCTTGGGTTACCTTCATTCTTTTTGCACCCTACAGAGGCTTTGCATGGCGATTTGGGGCGAGTAAAGGGAGAGGACTTTTTTGTCTTGATTTCAAAGTCAGGCTCTACGGAAGAACTTTTTAAGTTAATACCATTTCTTTCAAATGACAGCTCTAGGTATATCGGTTTGGTCGGGAATAAAAATTCTGTTCTAGCCAAACGTTGCGACTTGCTTTTTGATTGTAGTGTTGAAAGGGAGGCTTGTCTGAATAATCAAGCTCCGACAACTTCTACTACTGTTACTTTAAGTATAGGGGATGCGATGGCAGTTGTTTTTGAAAAAGTTGCGGGACTGTCCAAAGAAGGTTTTGCCGTTAATCACCCCGGAGGTCTTCTCGGAAAAAGCTTATTAATGAAAGTATCAGATATTATGTGGGGTAGAGAAAATTGTGCGATTGTTTCTAGTTCTGCTTCGATAAAAGATTTAATTGTTGAGATGACTCGTTGTAATCTCGGTGGATGCTCTGTTGAGGATAAAGATGGAGTCTTTTTGGGTATTGTCGTTGAAGGAGACTTTAGACGTGCCTTGGCGGGTGGTAACCTTGATCTAAGCTCTCCAATTGATTCTCTTATTAATGAAAAGCCAAGGGTGATTAGTGAGGATTCCTTGGCTTTGGATGCTTTACGAGTCATGGAGAAAGGGGAAAACCCTGTAAGTATATTGCCTGTAATTTCATCGAAAACTAATAAATTTAGGGGTTTTATTCGGTCACATGATTTACTAAAAGAGGGGTTTTCTCTTTCTAAAAAAATGACCAAATAATATTATTACTGCTCCGCTTAGGTTGAATAAATTTCTTCCAAATAATGAATAAATAGTTTTAAAACCAGGCTTTAAAGTGATCTCTTGATCGAGGGTTCCTTCCACTCCGTATTCAATTCTTTTTTTGTAATTCCCATTTGGAAGAATTATTGTGGATATTCCAGTATTCGTTGATCTAATTAACGGTACGCCAAACTCAATAGAACGCCAGCGAGAAAGAAATAAGTGTTGCTCTGGTTCGCTCGTGTCTCCATACCAACTATCGTTAGTGATATTAATAAAAAAGCTGGGGCGAACGTTGAAATTTTTCAATTGATTGAAAATTAAACTTGGGAAAAGAACTTCATAACAAATCATAGAGGAAAAGGTGACATCGTTCTTTAATCTGAAAATAGTTGTATTATCTCCTTTATTAAAAAAAGCGATTGAAGGAAAGTAGGGTTTAACCATTTTTGTTAATGGGCCTAATGGCAAATCTTCTCCGAAAGGAAGCAGTTTGTTTTTGTAATATATATCAAAGCTAAAGTCGCTATTGATAAGCATTCCTGCGTTGTATAAAAGCTCCTCCTCTGGCGCATCCCTTACGCCAAAAAAAAGACTTGAACCACTTATTCTAATTATTTCATCAATGAGGTTTGGAACATTGTAGGGGTTTTTTGAAATAGACTTTGTATTAATGTTGTATGGAAATGCAGTTTCAGGCCAAATGATTAGGTCGACATTTTCTCTAGGCTTTTTAAGGGATAGATCGTAGTAAGTGGAAAAAATTTGATATATTGATTTTATATCGCCCTTTTCGGATGCCGTTTTAGAGTCATTTCCAATGTTTGCTTGAACGATTCTTACCTTGATGTTTTTCGACTTGTGGTCTTGTTGATCTTGGATAATAGAGATACCAATGTTCAAAGTGAGGAATAAAGAAGCTTGGAATAAGATTTTTTTAATAAGGTTGATATTAATTTTCGAAATAATTAATTGCGTTGAAATAAAAAAGCTAAAAAATGTAAATATGGATGCACCAAAAATAGTACCTAGGCCCAAGTACGGTGAAAATAATAGCCAAGAATGGCCTGGGAACGCAGGAAATTGAGTAGGTAAGTTTTCTAAAAATAATGTTGCTAAAAAAGAGAGAGTAAATGGTTTTTTTAAGTGGTCTTGTAAGTCACTTGGCAAGTGCTTTTTTGCAAGTTTTAAGGCAATTATAAAAAATAGCACAGGGGGTAGAAGAACTATGAATGAAAAGAAACCAATTAATTGATTCAAGGGGGAGTCGACATTTCCAAATTCATATAAAGTGTAAGGAATCCAATTAAAGCCCAAAATGTAAAAGCCTTGGGAGAAAAATGCCCATGCAATTAGTTGCTTTTTTAAGCAAGAGTTTCTCTGTATTATTTTTCCAAAAAAATAAAAAGCTAATATAGGCCCAGGAAAAAAATAATAAGTTGTGCCAAGGAGAGGGAAACCAGAGGCATACAAAAAACCGGCAAAGAGAGATAATAGGATTAAATTTACCATCACTTAAGATAATATGTAGATTTGAATGATAACGCTAATGAAAAATTTATTTGCTAGCGGTCTTGATAGAGGTGCCTTGAGAAAGCTTTCTTCTAAGGGCTTTAATGTTTAATGCCTTAGAGCTTAAACAAATTTCTCTTAATTGAGATGTCTGGTAGCCTGTTTGGAATAAAAGATTTTTGGTCGATAAGAATTTTTCGTAATTTGAATGAAATTTCTTTTTTTCTAGAATCAGTGAAACTGCTGCCGATACAAACGCAGTAGCTTGTGATGTTCCTGTCATCTCTGCGATTTGGTAATTAGGAAAGGACGACTTTATTTTCTTCCCCGGTGCAAAGATATCAACACTTTTTTTGCCCCAGTTACTAGAGCTAACTTTATTCATACTTTTATCAAGAGCTCCAACGGTTATTATATTTTCGTAGCTATAACTTGCAGGATAAAACCCTTCCCCGTTTGGAGAGTCAATATTTCGAAACTCGTTTCCAGCAGCACTTATGATTAAAATTCCTTTTTTCTTTGCTAGTTCGAAAAGTTGTTGTTCTTCAGGTGATTTCTCTGGCCCTCCACTTGAGTAGTTGATTATATCAACACCAATATTTATAGCGTACTTGAGCGCCCTAATGGTCGCTTTTAGGTTTTGATAACCATCAGCATTAGGATTGTAATACTTAAGTATATGAAGCTTCGCATTTGGGTTTACCTTTGCGATTATACCTGCGATGTGAGTGCCATGCCCATGTTTATCAATAGGTTGATGATTTATCTGCCCATTTAAAGATGAGAAATCAACACCATAGTTTTTGCGTGTGGCAGGCTTGTCATTTACCCAAAGTCTTCCTGATATTTGTGGGTGATTAGGGTCTATTCCAGTGTCGATTACTGCGATGTTAACATCTTTACCGTATACGCAAAGAAATGCCGTAAGTAGCAGGTTGATTATAAATATATAGTAAATTGAAGTTCTCATTTTTCCTTTTTTGTTACCCAACTAATAGGCAACAAAAAGGCCAAAAAATTCTTTAAATTTCCATAAGATGAGTGTTAAATGAATCCAAGAAAATTAGTGAAAAATGACATATGTCCAAAAAGTAGACAGTTCAAACTGAAAAAAAAGGAGTCAAAATATGCATCCAGAAGAGATCGCAAAAGCAGTGGGGCACATTCCATCAGGCTTATTTATAGTTTCAAGTAACAACGGAAGTAATTGTGATGGGTATTTGGCAAGCTGGGTTCAACAGGTTTCTTTTAATCCATTAGTCATCGCATTCGCTATTAGTGAGACTAGACCAGGCTATAGTACGATTAAGTCAGGTAAGCCTTTTTCTGTAAATGTTGTAGGTGACCATAATATGAATTTTTTGAAGCATTTTTGGAAGGGATACTCTCAAGATGAGAATCCATTTTCAAGCAATGAAATTAAGCATCGTATCCTGGAGTCCGGTGCGCCAGTAATTGAAGAGGCTAAGTCTTCAATAGAGTGCGAGTATATCTCAAGTGAAAAGCCGGGTGATCATGAGATTGTTTTTGCGAGAGTATTGAGTAGCCATATTCATGATGAGGAAGCAAAACCAAAAGTTCATATTAGAAAATCTGGCCTTGATTATTAGTTTACTTTTTTAATTGGCGCCAGCTTTTACCTTTTCGGTTTCTGGCGTTTTTTTGCCACTTGTTTACTGCGGCCTGATGATCCCTATAGTTGGTTGTAAAAATGTGGGTGCCATCATTTTGGCTCACAAAATATAGGTAGTTATGATTTGTTGGATTTAGAACAGCCTTAATAGAGTCAATGCCTGGGTTTGATATGGCCCCGACAGGAAGACCATTGATTTTGTAAGTATTGTAATCGGTTTTTTGTCGAAGGTGCTTTTTCTTCAGATTGCCATTAAAGGATTCATAAATCCCGTAAATTGTTGTTGGGTCCGACTGAAGTCTCATTTTCTTCTTTAGCCTATTTATAAAAACCCCCGCAATAATAGGTCTCTCAAAGCTTGCTCCCGTTTCTTTTTCGACAATTGAACTTAATATAACGATCTCGTTCAAGGTGAACTTATCAGTTTTTATTTTCACATTTTTAATTTTATTAAAAAAGTTTTTAACCATTTTAGAAATTACATACTCGCTCTCACTCTGTGGAGGGAAGTTATATGTATCAGGATATAGGTAGCCCTCTAAGTTAATAGATTTGATTCCAAGCTTCTTAGTTAAAGAGTTACTTTTTGTGAGAGATATGAACCTTTCTGCAGATTTAATGACATTTTTTTTACTTAGAATTTTACTTATTTCATAAAGGTTTTTCCCTTCCTGAATTGTGACTCTTATAGACTTGCCAACTCCTGTTGTTAAAAGTTGGATGATCTCAGTCATATTCATTCCTGGTTTGATGGAGAAATGTCCAACTTTAAAACTAGTTAAAATATTTTTGACTTTGGATAGTCGAAAAAAAATCACAGGACTTGATATGAAATTCTCTTTACTTAATCTGTGGTTGATAGAAGAGAAGCCCTCTCCTGGTTTGATGATGAATGTTTTTTCAGGGCCTTTATATTTCCAGGTTTGGATATGGTAATACAAGTAACCAGAGTAAGAAGATATGAAAATTATGGGTAATATAATAATTATCTTTATAAAATTTTTCTTAATCATAGTGTGAATTTTAACATAACTACTAAGAGTTAAGATTTTATTTGTTCGGATGACTCAAGCCATTCCTCAAGAATGATCGACGCGGCAACAGCATCCAAGCGACTCTTATCAATTTTAAAATTATACCTGGGTGAATTCTTCATTCGGTCCTCAGCCTCGAAGGATGAAAGCGCCTCATCTTGATAAAAGCAGGGAGTCGGGTAAACACTTTTAGTCAGGTTTAAATAGAAGGCTCTTATAATTTTAGTCATGTTGCTATCACTTCCATCTTTGTGCTTTGGAAGCCCTAGAACTATCAAACCTATAAATTCATTTGAAATTAAGCCTTTTATGTACTCTATAGATTTCTCATCGCCCGCATTTTTTATTTGCTCAAATGGAAGGGGAAATGGATCTCGCCCAATATTAAATAGGCAGAAACCTATATTCTTGGTGCCAAAGTCGATAGATAAAACAATTTCTCCATCGAAAATTTCCTTATTTTTTCGTTCATCTTGGCTCATAGTTCTCCAAATGGGGGCAATGCTGTATTTTATAGTGCCTTTATTATAATAGTAAAAGGTCAATAAAAATGACCGAAATACGCCAATGACCTTGACAAGCGTTCAATTCGATATAATATATGTTTCATCAGATTTCAGCCTGTGGTTTCACCTAATAATTTTTTTAATACCTCAGGTTTTAACAACATCATTTAAGTTTGATAACTAAATAGAGAGAATCCAAATACACAATCATTAAACAAAAATACGGAATTAAATAACACCATATGTACTAGGAGATAGAGTAGAATGCATCTAAATGACTTGAGAGAAAAAAGTATTAAAGAGCTAACCAAGACGGCAACAGAGATGGGGATAGAAAATCCCGGTGGCCAAAAAAAGCATGAGCTAATTTTTACAATTTTAAAAACTCATTCAAAAAATGATGAAGATATTTTCGGTAGTGGTGTTTTGGAGATACTCCCTGATGGCTTTGGTTTTTTACGTTCTCCAATTTATAACTACTTGCCTGGTGCTGATGATATCTATGTTAGTCCTAGTCAGATAAGAAAGTATGGCTTGAGAAAGGGTGATTCAATTGAAGGTCAGATTAGACCGCCTAAAGATGGTGAGAGATATTTTGCATTAATGAAAGTTCTTACTGTTAACAATCAAACCTCAGAGGTACATAAAAAAACAGTTCTTTTTGATAATTTGACGCCTCTGTATCCAAATAAAAAGATCAACCTTGAGTTTAAACCAACAAACTACTCTACTAGGATCATTGACATGTTTGTCCCCCAAGGCTTTGGTCAGAGGTGCTTAATTGTAGCCCCCCCAAAAGCTGGTAAGACGGTGCTGTTACAAGACATTGCAAATGCAGTTTCTGAAAACCATCCTGATTCAGAGTTAATTGTCTTACTCATAGATGAGAGACCTGAAGAAGTTACAGATATGAAAAGAAACGTGAAGGCAGAAGTTGTCTCTTCTACATTTGATGAACCGGCTAATCGTCACGTGCAAGTTGCGGAAATGGTTCTTGAAAAAGCGAAGCGTTTAACTGAAGCGGGTAAAGACGTAGTAGTTTTACTTGATTCGATTACAAGACTGGCAAGAGCTTACAACACAGTAATGCCTGCATCAGGCAAAGTCCTTACTGGTGGAGTTGATGCGAATGCACTTCATAAACCTAAA
>DCQT01000020.1 GCA_002323535.1 Bacteriovoracaceae bacterium UBA1511 | reverse complement strand
AGTTTGTGGAATTATCTCTACTGCCATTGCCGAAGCGATATCTCCTCCTTGATGTCCGCCCATTCCATCAGCAACGATAAAAAGATTTTGAGACTTATTCAAATAAATTGAATCTTGATTACTCTTTCTTACGCACCCAATGTCGGTAATTCCATTAAATACTAAACTCATCTGTCTACCTCAATAAAGTTTCTTTTATTTTATCACCCCAATTGTTGAATTTTATTATTTTTTTTTAAAAAAATGGGAAATCTGGTGTCAAAAAGTCTCTGTGAAATAAGTGCAATAATAAGGATTTAAAGCTTTGAATAAATATGGCTACAAGTTACAATTAAATAAGGAAACTATTAAAGAGTTTCTGGGTTTTTGGGAGGGATTCATGGCACAAATAGATATGGCTTCATTCATGGAAGAAAACTACAAAGTAGAAGATTTTACTCATCTACATTGGAAAGGTTCATTTCAAGAATACTTAGATCTTATTTCAAAGGATCCCAAAATTACTCGCAACGCATTTCAACGTGTTCATGATATGATTTTAAGTCACGGGACGAGCACTTACAGTGAATATAAAAAAGAGATTACTAGATACCATTTTTTTGATGATCCTTTTGACAATGGGGCAGATGCAGTCTTTGGTATTGATGTCCATTTGATGAAGTTAGTTAACTTTTTTAAGTCTGCTGCCGCTGGATATGGTACAGAAAAAAGAGTCTTATTACTCCATGGACCTGTTGGCTCGGCCAAGTCATCTATTGCTCGCCTTTTGAAAAAAGGACTAGAGAGATATTCCCGAACTGACGAAGGAGCTCTCTATACATTCACTTGGGTAGACACCGAAGAAACTGAAATTTTAGGAGGACAAAAAGTTTTTCCATCGCCAATGCACGAAGAGCCACTAAAGCTTATCCCTCAAGAGGTTCGCAAAAAGTTTCTTGATGGCCTAAACAAGGGTCTTGAAAGCGGAATGAAAGTCAAAATTAAAGGTCAAGTCTGTCCAGCTGATCGTCATATTTTTTCTGCTTATATGGATAAATATGATGGCGATTGGGAAAAGGTAATGAAGCACGTTGAAGTAAGGAGATTATTACTCAGTGAAAAAGATAGGGTTGGCATTGGTACTTTCCAGCCTAAAGATGAAAAAAACCAGGACTCTACTGAATTAACTGGTGATATTAATTACCGAAAAATTGCACAATATGGATCAGATTCTGACCCAAGAGCATTTAATTTTGACGGTGAGTTTAACATTGCAAATAGGGGGATAGTTGAATTTATTGAAGTACTCAAACTTGATGTTGCATTTCTTTATGATCTTCTAGGTGCTTCTCAAGAGCAATCAATTAAACCAAAAAAGTTTGCTCAAACTGATATTGATGAAGTTATTTTAGGTCATACAAATGAGCCAGAGTTCAAGAAGCTTCAAAATAACGAGTTCATGGAAGCATTGAGAGATAGAACTGTAAAAATTGACGTGCCTTATATTACAAGGCTCGATCAAGAGGTTAGAATTTATCAAAAAGACTTCAATGCAGTAAAAATACCTCATGTTCACATTGCTCCACATACACTTGAGATGGCCTCTATTTGGGCAATTTTAACTAGATTAGAAGAACCTAAAAAGAGTGATTTAACAAAATTACAAAAGCTAAAGCTTTTTAATGGTAAAACTCTACCTGGCTATAATGAGGATAATGTCAAAGAATTACGTAAGGAAGCAGTAAGAGAGGGTCTTGAGGGTATTTCACCTAGGTATATTCAAGATAAAATAAGTAATGCACTTGTTAAAAATGGACACCTAGGATGTATAAATCCATTTATGGTTTTTAATGAGTTAGAGAGTGGACTTAAGCACCATAGTCTCATTAGTTCAATGGACCAGCTCGAAGTTTTTCAAGAGATGCTCGCTGTATCGAGACAAGAGTATGAAGACATTGTTAAAAATGATGTTCAAAAAGCAATTAGTGTTGATGAGTCTGCTATTCAGACTTTGTGTGCAAACTATGTTGATAATGTAAAAGCTTATACACAGAAAGAAAAAATTAGAAACAAATACTCAAATAGACTCGAGGATGCTGATGAGCGCTTCATGAGATCAATTGAAGAGAAAATTGATATTCCTGATAGTAGAAAAGAAGATTTCAGAAGGGAAATTATGAATTACATCGGGGCCTTAGCTATTGAGGGCAAATCGTTTGACTACAAGATGAACGAGCGCTTGCACCGTGCGCTTGAATTAAAACTATTTGAGGATCAAAAAGACTCAATAAAATTAACAACGATAATTTCAAAGGTAGTTGATAAGGAAACACAGGAAAAAATTGATGTTGTTAAGTCAAGGTTAATCAAAAACTTTGGGTATTGTGAAATTTGCGCAACTGATGCGTTGAATTTTGTGGCTTCTATTTTTGCAAAAGGCGACTCTGCAAAATCTTAGAAAACCACTTTCATCCAAGGAGGTGAATCATGGATCACCCGATTAAAAGGGATCACACAAGGTTTCGAAAAATTGTTAAAGGTAAAATAAGAGATAGTCTTAAAAAATATGTTTCCAATGGAGAGATGCCTATTCAAAAAGGATCAGGGACATATAAAGTTCCTATGCCAAGAATTGAAACTCCGCGCTTTAAGTTTGGCTCAAAACAACAAGGCGGCATGGGACAAGGAGATGGTGAAAAAGGCGACCCCGTAGAACAAGAGGGACAGCCGGAGCAAGGAAATGAAGAAGCAGGGAACGGAGAAGGCAACAAAGAGCTCGACGTAGAGCTTAGTTTGGATGAGCTGGCTTCCATTTTAGGGGAAGAACTTGAGTTACCAAACATAGAACCTAAAGGAAAAAAGTCTCTTCAATCTACGACAGACCGTTATAACTCCATTGGGCAAGTTGGCCCAGATAGCTTAAAGCATTTCAAACGTAGTTATAAAGAAGCACTCAAAAGACAGGTTTCAACTGGTACCTACGACAAGGACAATCCTATAATAGTCCCAGTAAGAGGAGACTTTCGCTATAGGAGTGCCAATACCACAGTGGAATTTGAAAATTCGGCGGTTGTTATTTATATGATGGATGTTTCTGGTTCGATGGGAGACGAACAAAAAGAAATTGTTAGAACGGAAAGTTTTTGGATCAATTTATGGCTAAAAAGTCAGTATAAGGACATTGAAATTAGATACATCATTCACGACGCTACAGCGAAAGAAGTTGATGAGGAAACTTTTTTCAAAACAAGAGAATCTGGAGGCACTCTAATAAGTTCTGCTTATAAGTTATGCAGAGAAATTATTCAGGAAGATTATAATCCAAGTGAGTGGAACATTTATCCATTTCATTTTAGTGATGGTGACAACTGGTCCACAGATGACACAAAGCTTTGTCTTGATATTTTAAAAAATGATATTATTCCATCAAGTAATGTTTTTTGCTATGGGCAAGTGGAAAGTCGTTACGGCTCGGGACAGTTTTACAAAGATCTAAATACTGGATTTGGACAGGAAAATGAAGAGGTAATTTTATCCAAAATTAAAAATAAGGAAGCAATTTTAGATTCTATTAAAGACTTTTTAGGAAAGGGGAAGTGATGAACAGAACCAAGCCAATCCAAGGTGAGCTACTAGAGTTAAAAAATATTATTGAATCTCATGCTTTAGATTATGGCCTTGACTTCTACCCAGTTGTTTTCGAGGAATGTGACTACGATACTGTGAATATATTAGCAGCTCAAGGAGGCTTTCCAAGTCGTTACCCACATTGGAAATTTGGTCTTGACTATGATCAACTATCAAAAGGCTATGCTTACGGTGTGCAAAAAATTTATGAAATGGTCATAAATACTGATCCCTGCTACGCGTATCTTTTAAAAGCAAACAATTTAGTCGATCAAAAAACTGTAATGGCCCATGTTTACGGTCATGCTGACTTTTTCAAAAACAATTATTGGTTCTCTGGAACTAATAGAAAAATGATGGATGTAATGGCAAATAACGGAACGAAGATTCGACGTTATATGAATAGATTTGGCCAAGACAAAGTAGAAACATTCATTGATAAAGTTCTCTCTTTGGAGAATTTACTTGAACACAACTTATTATTTGAAAAACGTCAAAAAGTTAAAAAGGTGGAAGAAGAGGAATTTGATGAATACGACGGACAATCGGAAGCGCTAAAATCTTTTTTTCGTTCTAAAAGAAGGTATGAAGATGAAAAAAAGGAATTAGTCGAGGCACCAAGCAAGGATGAGTTTACTGAGATTGAAACTCTTAGGGACTCAAGTTTACCGTCTAGAGATATATTGGGTTTCTTGATGGAAAAAGCCCCTCTTGAGGATTGGGAATCCGATATTATTGGCATGCTTCGCGAGGAAGCTTATTATTTTCTTCCCCAGAGAATGACCAAAATAATGAATGAGGGGTGGGCGTCTTACTGGCACTCTACGATTATGACCAACAACGCACTCAATGCAAGTGAGGTTATTGACTTTGCAGATCATCATGCGGGTGTAATGGCGATGAGTAGGCAGCAGATTAACCCATATAAAATTGGCATAGAGCTTTTTAGAGATATTGAATATCGGTGGGATACAGGAAAGTTTGGCAAAGAATATAATGAGTGCCAAGACATGCATAAAAAGGCAAATTGGAATACAAGTGCTAATTTAGGGCGAAAAAAAATATTTGAAATTAGAAAAACTCATAATGATATAACCTTTATCGATGAGTTTTTGACTGAAGAATTTTGTATGAGACAAAATATTTTTACATATAAGTTTAATCCCCGCACAAATCGACATGAAGTTGATTCAAGAGAGTTTAATGAGATTAAAGCAAAGCTACTTAACCAATTAACGAATTCAGGAAATCCAGTCATTGAGGTTACAGACTCAAACTTTTCTAACCGAGGAGAATTGTTATTAAAGCATATTCACTATGGGGTAGATTTAGATTATGGACAAGCCTGTGAGACTTTAAAAAATATATCAAGTATATGGAAAAGGCCTTGTGTCATAGACTCAATTGTTGAGGGAGCCCCGAGTAGAATTCTCTATGATGGTAAAGAAGTTAGAACTCAAAAATTGTAATTTTATTTTTTTAAGCTTTGTTTAAATTGCACTTGGTCATCAAGTTCCTCTATATCTTTTTGGTCTACTAATCGAACTTCCTTAAGTGGGACGGTTTCTATTTCACTTTGTAGGCCCTTTATATCTATTTCAACAGTCTCATGAATATCCGAGGTAACTTTTTTTAATTTTGTAACTGTTTTTAGTTCGTGTGTGTAGTAAAGAATGTCACAGGCGATCGGGTTATTCCTTTTGCAAGCCTGTTTAGAGAGTTTTATTGTGTCAGTGGTCCTGTCTAAGTGAAAGTTCAACGCTAACTTTAATAAAACATTTATGAGAGGTGGATTAATATTTTGAACTTTATTTTTAATATCTAATGCTCTTAGACTTTCTTTGTATTTTCTTTGCTTTAATAAGGACGCACTCGAAATTAGTGATTTATTTTCACTGTCTTTTTCATAGATTTTAATTAATTTTGATAGCAATTCAAATTTACCTAGTTTCCATGATAATGGGATTAATTTTTTTATCGCATTTAAACTAGTGTGATCTTTTTTGTAAGCCTCTAGAAAATAACCATAGGCTATATCGATATTACCTTTTTCGAGCTCAATATTTCCTAAAATATTTTTGGCGTTTACCGTATCTACAGGTCTAATTAATTTTTCAGTTTTGTTGAAATCCCTCAAACGAAAAAATATAATGCCAAGAAGCTCTCTAATTGATGAGTATTTAAATATCTTCTTTGGTAATAATGTTATATAGTCGAGTATGAAGTCCTCATTCCCTGAAAAAATTGAAGATTTTAAAATTGTTTTTGCTTCTTGAACTGTCTCAACATCCCTTGATTCTTTGTCAATAATTTTTTGAATAGAGTCGTTGTCTGTAAGGCGTAAGAAGTTGAGGGTTTTTAGAAATAAAGAGGTGTTTTCAATAATTTTCTGGCAAGACTTTTCGTCTTTGACAGGTGACTGGTGGACGAGTCCTTTGTAAAGCTTTAAGTGGCACGTTTTTTGGAGCGTTTCATAATTTTTACTTTTTATTAGATTTAAATGTTTATGGAAGTTTGAGTAGTCATCAAGGATGAAGTAATTGTATGCAAATAAAAAATTTTTTGAGTCAGAGATTTTTTTTTCTAATGAAATTTTCTTTAATATGTAGTTTGATAACTCTGGTTTCCCGTTCATTGTTTCGTATAACGCCAATTTGTACAGCTTCTCATCATTTTTGGGAAGACTTGCCTCGGTAACTCCGATAAAAAGAAATACTATTAAATAAAAAAAGTTTTTGTTGATAAATTTTCCTAATAAAATGAAGTTAATGAAATTTCGACATTACCAAACGATAAGTTAATAATATTTCTTGAGCAGGAAGAAAGTTCATTCAAAATCTATGTCTGATCATATTTTTATTTATATCCAATGCCTATGCACTTGAGCCTCTTAAAAATATTTTACTTGGTAATGAATCAAGGCTAAGTGACTCTGAAAGAGGTCCATTTACAACCATCGATAAATTTAACCAGTACTTAAGCTTGAGCACAGATTTTTCAAAAAAGTATAGATTTTACGAAAGGGCCGTGGGTCTGGAAAATTATTGCCGCTCCGGAACGAGCATGAGGTACGTTAGTGAGAATGATCGAATAAATGCTTTAAAAAGCTTTATCTCAAGTTATCGTTACTTCGCTTTGATGAATATTATAGATGACCTTAAATTTTCTTTGGATCAACTTGAGGCTCAGGATCAACAAAAGACAAATCTTGCAAACAACATCGTTAATAACTTCTGTTCTAACAACATGACCTTTATATCAAAATATCAACTGAAATCATTTATAAACACAAGGTTTCTTAAAAAATCAAAGAAAAATAATCTTGAAAACAATGGATTGTTTTCTAACTCAGTCGTGAGAGAAATTAATTTAAAAAGAGGTATAAGAAACTTTCGAAACTTTTGTAGTTGGTCTGGTGGATATGACTCTTTTGAGCTTCTGAGTGAATACTTATATTCAAGCTTATTTATTCAAAGAGGGATTGATTACTTTTTTCATCAAAGTAAACAAAATTCAGAAAGTATTATTGGGTGTGAAAATAATATTTGTCGTAAAGTTTCAGATGAGCTCGGTTTTAATTTTCCATTAGCAATTGCAAGTGTTTCCGTAGAGTCTGATTTTAAAAATATTTATTGTGAGTATTTTTTTGAGGAAAAACTTTCTAGCAAGACGACTAGGGGAACTGCATCACAGTGGCGAATGAAAGAAAGTAGTGAGGAGCTTGTTAGAGACATGTTTTATTTTCTTAAGATCTCCGGGGTTGGTGATAATAACTTTAATTATGTTACAAATAAGATCGATCTAGATTATGTTGTTGAATCTTCCGCAGAGAAGTTTTTTAATACATGGAGTGACTCACAATTAAGTTCTTCTGAGACCAACCTTACATACGAGGAGGATATTTCTTTAAGTCTTGTTTATGATGAGTCCCAAAACAATAAAAAACCTACTTTAAGTGTAAATATTGATGGTGGTGAATTGGACCGTGTTTATAAAAACAACGGGAAAATAGGTATAACTGCTAAGCTTAAATTTTCTGAAAAGTTCTTATCCTGGTGGTTACGCACGATGTATGAGACTTTGCCAACAAATAAAACAAAGGTTAATCACTTGAAGAAAGTATTAAAAATAGAGCTTGATGAAAGGTTGCCAAGGTCATTAGCTAAAGTTCCTCTATATTCTATAAGAAAAAGAAAGTTTCATGATTTATTTTTTAAATTTTTATATGCTCACTTCTCAAATCAAGGGGAAAATCGAATAGATGTAAAGAAGTTGGCAAATTTTGATGTGAGGTTATACTTTGCTCCCTCTGCATTGAAAAAAATTTATAATATAAAAAAATTTCAAGCCTTGACTGAAGAGAAAAAGAAACCATATTGATAATCTATGGGAACGAAGAAACCAGATATTGAGATCGAATCCATCGAGGATATTAATTCCTCTCAAACAAATGCAACTGTTGGTGGGAATGACCTAGAAACTAGTGAACTGGTTGTTTCTAATGATTCAAATTTATTGCCCGCAATCATTCCCTCTGAGGACAGGTCTGCGTTTAAACAGTACTTGCGTGAAATTTCAAAACATCCTCTTCTAAGCCCCGCACAGGAAAAGGAGCTACTTAAATCTTTCCGTGAAACAGGTGACGTTGAAATAGCCAAAAAATTGGTACTTTCAAACTTAAGGCTTGTCGTGAAAATCGCCCTGGAATACAGAAGTACATGGCAAAATGTCATGGATCTTATCCAAGAGGGAAATATTGGGTTGATGAAGGCTGTTTCCAAATATGATGAAAGTAAAGGAGCGAAGCTTTCTTACTATTCCTCATGGTGGATCAAATCCTACATTCTAAAATACATATTAGATAATTTTCGATTAGTTAAAATTGGAACAACTAACGATCAAAAAAAGCTATTTTTTAATTTAATGAGGGAGAAAAATAGGCTTATCTCTCTTGGTATCAAACCTGACTATCAAAATATTAGTAAAAACCTTGGAGTTAGTGAGTCGTCTGTTGCATTGATGGAGCAACGCCTCAATGGCCCAGAGTCAGAGGAGTTGGCCATTGATGCTCCCCTGAAGTCTTCAGAATCTGGTGCTAGAGTTGGCGACGTCATTAACCTTGGCCACACAGAGAGTCCAGAGGAAATAGTAAGCGAAAACCAAGAGCTTAACTTATTGAAATCACATATGGGTGACTTCCTTAAAACACTTAAGGATAGGGACTACGAAATTTTTCAAGACAGACTTTTATCTGAAGCACCAAAATCTCTTCAAGAAATAGGTGATTTTTACGGTATTTCTAGGGAAAGAGTTCGACAAATCGAATCTAGACTTCTTAAAAACTTAAAAGTTTACATGTCGCAATATATAAGATAAGTACTGGGAAACTTTACCAATTCTCGGACCTGAAAATAACTTCATCTCTGGGTTTTGGGGGATAGGAGTATTTATGATTACTAAAGAACAAAGACAAGAAATTGTCACAAAGTACGGAAAAAACCCACAGGACACAGGCTCTGCTGCTGTTCAGATTGCCCTTCTTACTGCAAGAATTCTTGATCTAGATAAGCACTTTCAAAGAAACAGAACAGAAAGTGGTAATGTTAAAGATGCTCACTCTTACAGAGGTCTAGAGAAAATTATTAACCAAAGAAAATCTCTTCAAAAATATTACAAGAGAAAAAACCCAGAAGGTTATGCAGAGCTGATTAAGAGTCTTGGCTTAAGAAAGTAAAATTTTTAAAAATAAAGGGGGCCTTGCCCCCTTTTTTTTTATAGTATTAAAATAATTAACAGTTGGGATATGAAGGATAGTTATTAACGTAAAAGTTTTTCTTAATAACTATCTTTCACATCTCCCAAATTTAAAATTCAACCGAAAATTAACGGCCATTGGAGTGTGCTGTATATTTTCAATTAAGGAGTTTCATAATGAATGAAAACAAAAAAATTTATTCTCTAGACTTTGGAGGAAAAGAGGTAACTGTTGAAACAAACAGACTTGCGAAACAAGCTGACGGATCTGTGCTTGTTAGTTGTGAGGGGACTCAGGTTCTAGTTACTGTTTGTAGTGCAAGAAAAGCTCAACCTGGACAAGACTTCTTTCCATTGATGGTTGAGTATGTTGAAAAGTTTTATGCTGCAGGTAAGTTTTTAGGTGGTTTCCTTAAAAGAGAAGCAAAGCCTTCTACTGCGGAAACATTAAATGCAAGGTTGATTGATAGACCATTAAGACCTCTTTTCCCTAAGGGATACATGTTTGAAACAATCGTTTCTTGTACGGTTTTATCCTACGCACCAGGAGGAGACTCTGAAGTCCTAGCAGGTCTGGGCGCTTCTGCGGCTCTTTCAGTATCTGATATCCCATTTGATGGGCCAATTGGTACATGTAAAGTAGGTAAAATTGATGGACAACTTGTTATCAACCCAGATCATGATCAGTGGGAAAACTCTGAATTTGAAATAGCAGTTTCAGCTTCTAAAGATGCAATTTTAATGGTTGAAGGTGAGGCGAATGAGCATTCTGAAGAAGAAGTTTTAGACGCGATTCTTTTTGGCCATGAGCAAATTAAAAAATACTGCGAAATGGTATCTAAAATGCAATCAGAGGTTGGAAAAACAAAAAGAACTTTTGAATCAGTTGCACCTAATACTCAATTAATGGAAAAAATGAGAAGTACTTATACTGACTCAGCTAACAGAGTTCTTTCTGTTGTTCCAAAACTTGAAAGAAGAGATAATATTGCAGCTTTAGAGAAGGAAGTTGCTTCTGCAATGAGCGAAGCTCCTAATGAGTTTGGCCTTGAAGCAGACTCATCATTCGAAAAAGTAGCTTATAGTGCAGTGGATGAGCTTTTATATGAGCTTATGAGATCCGATATTCTTGATCATGAAAAAAGAATTGGTGGTAGAAAGCTAAACGAAGTTAGACAAATTGAAACAGAGGCTAACGTCTTAAGTACACCTCATGGATCTTCTCTTTTCACAAGAGGTGAGACTCAAGTTTTATCAACTGTAACAATTGGTGGGTCTAAAGGTGATCAAATGGTTGATCGTATAGTCGGCCAATCTTTTGATAAGTTTTACCTTCATTATTCCTTTCCTCCATTTTCAGTAGGCGAGGCTAGAGGTAAGTTTTCAACCTCAAGAAGAGAACTTGGTCATGGAAACTTAGCTGAAAGAGCTCTGAAGTCTGTCCTCCCAACACAAGAAGAATTCCCATACACGATGAGAGTTGCTTGTGAAGTTCTAGAGTCCAATGGATCAAGTTCGATGGGTAGTGTTTGTAGTGGATCAATGGCGTTGATGGATGCTGGAGTTCCTTTAAAGTCACCTGTTGCAGGAATTGCCATGGGACTAGTGATGGAAGGAGAGAGATACAAAATTCTAAGTGATATTCTTGGTGACGAAGATCACCTTGGGGATATGGACTTTAAAGTCACCGGAACAGACAAAGGAATCACCGCTTGTCAAATGGATATTAAAATCAAGGGATTGAAATA
>DCQT01000070.1 GCA_002323535.1 Bacteriovoracaceae bacterium UBA1511 | reverse complement strand
CACTCCAAGGACGCCTGGGCCACAGCCTTTTCCTTGAGCCTTAACCACGGCATCTAAAATAACTTTTCTTACCCCATCAAGGTCTCGTCCCGCTTCAAGGGCCACATTTGGAAGAGAGTATTGCGCACCAACATTTTCACACCCTCCCCCCTTTAGCATCATTCGAACAGAGATCGTTTTTTTCTTGTGCTCATGAAAGTGGATGGATGGATGGCCAGGGCCGAGGTTCATCGAATCATTTTTCCCTGTCAGCGTATCTACCGAATTTTGTCTCAAAAAGCCTTTTTTTGTGGCGTCAACAACCGCTTTTTCATAAATCTTTATAAACTCACCCTGATTAAATCCTACGGGATGATCAACATAAACTACTACCGTCCCTGTATCTTGGCAGAGAGGTTGAGATTTTGATCTGGCCAATTCAATATTTTTATCAATGATCTCCATTGCGTATTTTGCTGTAGTATTCTTTTTTTCTCTTTTTAGCGCTTTAAGTACTTCTTTTTGCACATCAGCAGGAATCTGCGTAGAGGTCACGCGAATTAATTCTAGCATTGAGTCATAAAGATTCTTTTTTTCATCTTTTGATAGGGCCATTTGCCGCTCCCGATATACTGTAAATGTCTGATTAAACGAACACCTAATTTAACTAAGTGAGGACGGTTTTTCTAGAAATTTGTACTGGAAATTAAGAAAGAATTTAGGCATTGTAGGTGATTGATTTGGAGCATAGATGTTTTTTCTCTCAGGTTTAAATTCTCCCCAGCGAACAGCGGCTGAAGCCGTTGAAGGTCCAGTGTTAATATTGGCCGGAGCAGGTAGTGGAAAAACAAGAACTGTCACTTACAGAATCGCTCACATGATTAGTAACCTAGGTATCCCTCCAAAAGAAATCTTGGGTGTTAGCTTCACCAATAAAGCCGCCAAGGAAATGAAAGACCGAGTATTTGGCCTTTTAACAAAAAGGCGAGCTCGCGGCATTACCTTAACAACTTTTCACAGCCTGGCCGTTAAAATTTTACGCCAAAAAATTGACTACCTTGGCTATTTAAAAAACTTCTCTATTTACGACACCAATGACGCTTTAGCGATCATTAGAGAAGCACTTAAAAATTATCGCTCTGATAAAGAAGGATATGACAAAAAAATAATTCACTCAAAAATTAGCTTTTTAAAAAATAACGGAATCAGTGCTAAAGAGTTTCCAGAAACAGCACATTTTGACCCGGACTCCCCTTACGATATTGTCATAGAGTATTGCTACAACTACTACCAAGACAAACTTAAATTTTATAATGCCATTGACTTTGATGATATTCTTTTTTTAACAGTCAGATTATTTCGAGAGCACCCTGAATTAAAAGAAGAATTTTCTGAGAAATATAAATACATCATGATTGATGAGTACCAAGACACGAATGCTCTTCAGTTTGAAATTGTAACCGCACTCACAAAATCTCATAATAATATTTGCGTTGTTGGCGACGATGATCAGAGTATCTATGCCTTTCGCGGTGCTGACGTGAGAAATATATTAAATTTTGAAAAACAATTTCCCGGCGCTAAGGTTGTAAAGCTAGAGCAAAACTATCGCTCCACGGCCCCTATCATTAGTCTGGCCAACTCTGTCATTTCAAAAAATACGGAGCGAAAAGAAAAAAATCTTTTTAGTGAAACCCCAAGTTCTATCACTCCCCTTTTATGGGCCATGGGTAACACCGACCATGAGTCTGAAATTATTGTTGAAGAAATTGTTCAGCACCAATCAAATGGCGGCCATCTTGGGGACATTGCCATTCTTATCAGATCAAAAACTCAGGCTCCGGCGATTGAAGAGCAGCTCCGTATGAGTGATGTTCCTTACTCATTTCTTGGGGGACAAAAATTTTACGATAAAAAAGAAATTAAAGACCTTCTTGCTTATCTAAGTGTTGTGTTAAATACGGGAGATGAGATCTCTCTTCGAAGAATTCTAAATGTCCCGAATCGAGGTATTGGAAATAGAACCCTTGAAAAATTTCAGCAGCATCTTGAAACGTATTCAAACGAAGATCGCCCTACATTATTTTCCGCAATGTCTAGTAACCCTCAGCTAGCAGACAAGCAAGAAAAACACATAAAAGAATTTACGGGGCTTATCATTGAGTTGAGAACATTTTTTGAAGAGAATAGCTTAAAAGCAGGACTTTTAAAGTTAGTTGATTCAATCAATTACTTGAAATTTATCGATAAGCAATATGATGACAATCTTAAATTAGCAGACGTGAAAAAAAATGACGTCGAAGCACTCATTGCGAGTGCGGAGAGGTTTCAACAATATGTTTCTCAAAAAACGGCGCTTAAATCATTTGTTGAAAAATTAATGCTTCAAGACTCGCAAGACCAAAAAGAAGACGAAGATGAAGATGAGGATATCCGTAAAAATGAGGTCACCCTCATGACACTTCATTCATCTAAAGGCCTTGAATTTGAAAAGGTTTATCTTCTCGGCGTTGAAGAAGAGACACTTCCTCATAAAAAATCAATTCAAGAAAACGGTATCAGTGAGGAGCTAAGACTTGCTTACGTTGGGATCACTCGCGCTAAGGAACAGCTTATTATGACCTACTGCAAAGAGCGAAAGATTTATGGAAAAAATATTGCTCGTTTTAAAAGCCGCTTTCTTTTAGATCTTCCTGAAGGCAGTTTTATCGAGCAAGATAGAACCACGTTTGGGCACCTCACTCCTGAGCAAGCAGAAAATTATAAGAAAGACTTCTTTTCAAACCTAATGGATGGGCTTGAATAAGGCTCTCCATCCTGTCAAAAAATCAAACAATTTAGACATTAAGTTATTAATTTTATTAAGAATCAGTATGGCATTTTCATTGCAAACATTGCCTTAACTAAGGAAATTATGTGAAAACTTTATTACTGACAATATTATTTAGCTTTTTGATTCAAGCAGAAGTCACTGCTGGGGAATGCCCTGGTAACCAAATTGACTCCACACCGATCATTCTTTTAAATGATGAGTTAATGATGATAACTGAAACACTCGCCGCAACAGAAAAAATAAGGTCAAAAGAAGAAGATGTCATAAAAATTAGTGTTAAAAAAAATATCCCTATTAAAAATGAATTAAATTTTCAATTACTGGCTAAAGACAAAAGACTTTTAAGCCTAGGAATTGGTAAAAAAACAAAATTAACCCAACTATCTAAAAGTGAATTCTCAGCAGAAAGAAATGTATTTGGATTCGTCATTAAATTTGACTCTGAGATCAATATACCATCGAGTAATACCTTGCACTTAAAAAACTCAAACTACAGTCACGTATTTATTAAAAGTGATACATATTTGACCCAGTTAAAAAACAATATAGAAATTAATTCAACGATATACCTGAAAAAATCAAGCCTTCAAAAACTTCAAAAGCTAACACTCGGAAATGCTTTATCGTTTATTCAAACGAAAGTACAAGGGCAAGTAAAGGATGTCTCAGTATACATATCGGAGAGAGCGAACTAATGCACAAAAAAACACAAGCTCTAATTCTTTCATTCACGATAAGCTTTAGTTGTTTGGCAAATTCTTCGGAATTTGAAAAATGCTACAAGAACCCAATGTTTGGGTATTTTTTTAGGCAAAAAAACTACACCGTTGAAAATAAGAAAGAAGATCTTATCCTAAAAAATTTAGTGAGGGATAATGCAAAAAGTCTCATTGATCACTTAAGAAAAAGCAATGATTATTTAACCATTGAAGATCAACAAATCGCAGAGATAAAAAAATCTTGCCCAAGCTATTCCGCTGTTTACCTTGATGAAAGAGAGTACCTAGTTGATGAGCAAGTTGATAAGCTTAATCAATGTCGAGACGAGCTATCTCTGGATAGAATTTCTAATCTTAAATGCAAAACAGATAAAGCAATCAGAAAATCATTTATCAAAAAAGATCAACTAACTAGTGACTTGAAAGAGGTAATAGAGAGCTATGAAAGGAAACACTCAAAAGGTGTATTTTTAAGTTCCCCCCACCAGTGGTCAAATGCCACGCGAATGCCGGCAAAAAGATTTAACACAAAGTTATTAACCGCACTGGCGATGGGAGTCACTAACAGGTTTATGATGACCCCAAATGACAATGAGTTACGCAAGTGGATTGAAGATCAATCATTTTCAAGTATTACACCGAAAGATTTATTTAAACACTCCCTGGAACTCTCTGGCGGCGATGTCTATAAAGCACTATTGTCGATTGAAAATGTTCTTTCCGAATTTTGGAAGGATAAAAATCGAGAGAAGCTAAAAGCGACTGCATCACTTTCTTCAATTACAAATTTTTGTCCAGGTGAAAAGCCTGAAGATGTTTTTGGCTCTTGGTATCATCTTTTTGGTGTGATGCTTCTTGGCTGTGTTGAAGGTGGAATAAAAGCAAATTTAGTGGGACGAATCGAGAGCTTTGGTGGTCGAATATTAGATATGAGATCCATGAAAAGAAAAAAGTTAATTCATTTACTGATTGGAAGTGACCCTCAAGAGGAAAAAATAAATCGTATTGGTGGAATAATTGGAAATAATATTTGTAAAGGTCTTCCAAAAAACTTCTAGAATTTAAATTTTAAAATTTATTACCACGTCTAAATTAGACTCCACTGGCTTTCCCTGAACAGTCTTTGGGTTAAACTTTGCTATATTAAGTTGTTTTATCGCCTCTTGATCAAGAATTTTATGCCCAGAGCTTTTCTTGACCTCTATCTCTTCAACTACTCCTGTTGCCCCTACTTTTAAGCTCAAAACAACGGTTCCGCTTAGGTTATTTTTTTTCGCGAGAAAAGGATACTTAATATCCAAACCTTTTTTTAATTTTGCCTTTTTTATATCACTAGGAGCATTTTTTACTTTTGATGGTTTATTTTTATTTCCCACAAAAGATTTGTTAGTTTTTTTAGGCACAGAAATAAGCCTTAAAGTTGTTTTAAAATGACCACCTCGACTCTGGGGCAAGGCTGCTTGGGCTGGGTCATGACTTGAAAATAAATTCAGCCCATCTGTCACAACCGAGGCATGAATCAATAGGGAAAGAAAAAAGAAAAAAGAAAACCTTAATTTCATAATAAATAGATATAATCCAATTGAGTCACTACTCCACCATTTTGCGTAGGAAAGAGTGAGTTACTTTTTTCATTTAAAAGGTTTTTTCCAGAGACAGTGATTTTTTCATTCTTAGATAAGTTGAACCCATAATCAAGTGAGACAAAATGAAGAGAGTTAAGTTTTTCTTCATTAAACCCATAGCGACCAAAAACACCTCGATAGATAAGATTTACTCCTCTCCAAGGACGAAGGATCATGGACGTCGTAAAGGTATTTCTTCCAGGAAGAATCTTCTCACTAATAAGACTTTTCATTCTTTTGTAACTGAGACCTATATCGAATAACCTTAAATATTTTATGGAAGCCTCTGCACCATAGCTCATCAGATGATCAATATTTTCATAACGATTGTTAAAAAAATCATAATTGATAAAATTTTTGTACTCCTGAATAAAAGCACTAAGTCTTAAATTGGAGTTTTCAAAAAATAAATCTCCTGAAAAGGTTTTTTGAGGTTTCAGGTTCTCATTCCCAAAACTTGAGTACAACTCATAATAGCTTGGTAATCTTCCACTGGAGCTGACTTTCAATTTTAAATTATCTATCGACTTACTAAACTCTAGTGATGGGATCACCTCATTATCGTTCGTAATACTTACTGAAATTCCTGCTGTATCAATAAATGTTTCTTTAAAAAATAAACTTGAGCTTAAATCCATCATTGGCCGAATATTATTTTCACCGGTCAAGTTTTCCATTTCCCCATAACGTTCAAGTTTACCTCTAACTAAGTACTCACTTTTTTCACCTGCATTTTTAAATTGAGCTGTCAGCGTCTGCGCAGAGTAATTTTCTGTTTTATTTGAAAAGTTCTCCTCTCTATTTGTTAATTGAAGACCTGTCTTATAAGAAATCTCACGTTTAAAATTAGAAGAGAACCATTTATCTTTATGTAGGAAAGATATCTTTTTAAAAGAAGAACTATTCGTAAAACTATCCGCTGATAATTCATCATAGTCTTGATTATTTTGCACATACAATAAGGAAGAGGATCCATACTTAGACTCAATCCAAGTTCTCAAGTCAATCTTGATGTTTGAATCTTTTTCTTCACCTTGGGGGAAAACACTGGGGGAGTCGATGAATTCTCCCGCGACTCTATAAGAGAGTTTCGTATCATTTTTTTGAGAAACAAACGACGTTCCAAGGTGATTATTGAGCCTAAAAAAATGATAACTCTTTTTAGAACTTCTATTAGAGAAAACTCCCGCTGAAGCGCCAGGTCCAAAGCCGACACCCTGAGGGCCGAGAGATATTTGAGTTTTATCCAAGGGAGAGGAAACATTTAAGTCCATTCTAGCTGTTCTTGCAATACCAGTGATATCCTCCATGTCATGGCCATCAACGAAATATTTATGTGAACTGTTCGGCGCGCCTCTTAGATATACCCCATAAGATCTTGAAAAACTTGCCATTGGGTCTATTTCAATAAAGCTTTCCTGAGATAAATAAGAAAAGGTATCTCCCGTTTGAGATGAAATTGTATCTCCAGCCTCAATAGAATCATTTTGCGAAAATACATCCACACTTATTTGAGCGCTCAATTTAAGGGAAACAAAACAACTAAGAAGGAGAAATATCAATTTGTTCATTATCATGAATCACTTCTATCTGTAGGTCCCGTTATTGACAAGATTTCAAGTAATTATTGAAATTTTTTCGAAAACTCAGTCCGACAGTTCTTATACAAACTCTTCATTTTATGGACCTTGCGCTCAGAAGTCTTTATTATTTTAGAGCTTCAATTAACAACAATGGAACATAAATGACTAAAAAGTATGAAAAAACCGCCGTATGGCTCAGAAGGGATTTACGTCTTAAGGACAATACAGCGATCTCAGAGGCTCTATCCGTTTCTGAGACATCTCAGTTAATATTTTGCTTTGACAAAAACATACTTGAAAAACTTCCTGATAATGACAAAAGACTTACCTTTATCATTGAAGCTCTCACAGAGCTTAATGAGGAATCAAAAGAACTGGGAGGAGAATTAATTATTCTTCATGGGGATCCAGCACAAGAAGTTCCAAAATATTTAAAAAAAGAAAAATTTGAGGCCTTATTTTTTAATGAGGATTATGAGCCCTATGCCTTAAACAGAGACAAAAAAGTAACCAGTGCCTTGGAGATACCAACATTTAAATTTACTGACCAATTAATCTTTCACCCTCTTGAAGTCTTAAAAAAAGACGGCACTCCTTATAAAGTTTTTACACCTTTTAAAAATGCTTGGCTTGATAAACTAGAGGACCACAAATCTAGACTCAAAATTAATAAACTACCCTCCAAATCGAAACTATTAGGCAAGGAAAAACCAGAGGCATTTTCTAAAAAAGATTGGTATAAAAAACTAGGTTTTGAGAAACAAAACCTAGTTATACCAACGGGTAGATCAGGGGCAAAAAAAACACTTGGGCGCCTAAAAACAGTTCTCCCAACCTATGCTGAAACAAGAGACCTACTCACAGAAAAAGCAACAAGTAAACTAAGCCCTTATTTAAGACACGGGCTAATCGGTTTAAGGGAAGTAATCTCATATTGTTTCACTAATGAAAAAAATAACTCTCCTACTTTTGTTAGTGAACTTGTCTGGCGTGAGTTTTATATGATGATTCTTTTTCACTTTCCTCATGTTGAAAAGTCTTCCTTTAAACCGCAGTATGACAAGATTAAATGGCTTGGGGGTAAAAAAGAATTAGATTCTTGGAAAAAAGGAATGACAGGTTTTCCCATTGTTGATTCCGCAATGAGATGCCTCAATGAAACGGGGCTAATGCCAAATCGCTTGAGAATGGTTACGGCAAGTTTTTTATGTAAAACTCTTCTTGTAAATTGGCAGGAAGGAGAAAAATATTTTGCAGAAAAATTGCTCGACTATGATCTCTCGGCGAACTCAGGAGGTTGGCAATGGTCTAGCTCAAGTGGGTGTGACTCTCAACCATACTTCCGTATTTTTAATCCTGTCTCTCAATCAAAAAAGTTTGATCCAAAGGGAGATTTTATTAAAAAATGGTGTCCAGAGCTCGATACATTAACAGAGAAGGAGGTCCATGAACCTAACCTACTAGGCCCTTTGATTTTGGCCGGTAAGGGAATTGATTACCCAACACCAGTTGTCGACTATAAACAAAAAAGACAGGAGGCTCTGGATATGTATAAAAGCGCCGTTAAGTGATACAAAAACTATATAAAAAAATAAAATTTATTTAATTCACGCGATACGTCGAGTCATTGTCCAAAGACTAACTTAGACAGAGGGTATAGAATCTAGCTTCATGATAAATTCGAGGCTTTATGAAAATTTTGATCACTTTATTCTTAATCTCTATATCAACAATTACTTTCTCTTCAGATTTTTTCAAATTAAAAGATAAAACCTTCCAGGGAAAAGATTATGATTTCTCCTCTAATAAGGGAAATGTCACTCTCATCGTAAATATTGCTAGTAGATGTGGGTATACTCCCCAACTCGATGGGTTACAAAAACTATATGAAAAATATAAATCTAAAAACCTAACCATTATTGGAGTGCCTTCAAATGATTTTGGTGGGCAATCACCAGAGGGAAATGTCGAGTTTAAAAAGTTTTGTGAATTAAACTACGGAGTAAAATTTCCCATATTAAAAAAATCTATCATCAAGGGCTCAGGGAAAACCGCCCTTTATCAACATCTAACATCCAACGCCCCCACTAAAGGCGAGGTACGTTGGAATTTTGAAAAATTTCTGATTGATAAAGAAGGCAATATATCCAACCGATTTAAATCTAGTGTTACTCCAGATAGTGAGATTTTAATCAAGAGCATTGAAAAGCTTCTATAAAATAAAAATTTTAGGAGAAAAATTTTGGGATTAACCAACCTCGGTCTGCATAAACTTGAAAGCTATCGCACAATGGATGGTTACTATTTGAACAGCTTTTTTATAAAAAGGGATTATTGTAATTACCTTTTATTTCCTCCTTACCATGTAGAACTCTATAAGGACATATTTATTTCTAAAGGAGGCGTTGGAAGGCAGCTCATAACCAACCCCAGTCAGCTAAACTTTGGTTGTGAAAAAACCTTTAACACCTTTGGTGCATCAGCTGTGCTGTTCAAGACTGAACAAGCAAGGGATGTCTCCACTGAACAACTTAAAGTTTTAAAAGTTGATTTTTGGGGAGAGGATTTTTTTGATAAGGATATTATCTTCACCCCTTTTAACGAGTCATCTCTTTGTTGGTTTAGACTTCTGCACCAGGGTAAGTACTTCCTTGTCACAGACGAAAAATTAATCGCACATCATCAAGGGTGGAGGCAAAGCCGAGTGAATCCGTTAACAGAAGAAGAGAAAAACTTCTTGCGTGAGTTTCCAATAGATAAAGATTTTAAAATCGACTACTTGATTCCCCGTTGTCACGATGGAGAATTTTATCTAAAAAAACTGACACCAGAGAGTCTTATAGAGAACATAAATTTATTCCTAAATGACGAAGGGACAAAAAAATGAGCTCAATTGTGCTCGCTCATATTTTTAGTACATTTTTTTTAACTGGGCTTATTTGGATAGTTCAGCTAGTCCATTACCCGGGCTTTCATTATGTTGAGCCTAATGATTTTGTTGCCTTTGAGAAATTTCACACAAACAGAATTAGCGCCATCGTTATTCCCTTAATGTTTTGTGAACTGCTTACTGGTGCATATCTATTTTTCCTACCTAGTGTGACTCAGTTAATGAAAATAAGTATCATCCTCATTGCACTAATTTGGTTAAGTACTTTTATTTTATCTGTCCCGATTCATGGTAAGTTAGCACTGGGAAAGGATGCAGACTTAATCAACAAGCTCGTCACAACAAATTGGCCGCGTACAATTCTATGGTCGATTAGATCAGGTCTTCTTATTTTTCTAATATTCAAAGGAAAGATCTAAATGAGCTCTTTTACAATAATTCTTGGAAACCAACTCTTCCCCTTAGGGGATATCAAAAAAAATGTTGATAAAAATATTTTTATGGCCGAAAGCATCGACCTCGCC
>DCQT01000058.1 GCA_002323535.1 Bacteriovoracaceae bacterium UBA1511 | reverse complement strand
GGGAATGATGCCGGGAATGATGCCTGGTTATAACACGAGCATGATGGGCCCAACTCCCTACCCAATGATGCAGCCTAGCCCAATGTATCCGATGCCAATGATGAGATTTTAGTTAAAACCTTATCGTTGTACCAAATTTGAAAAGGTAAGAAGACTCAGGTGTTACAACTGTGGCGGTGTTTGTATAAGCGTAGAAATCACCAGGACTAAAGTAAGCCAAGCTTAAATCAATCAATGTCTCCTCGCTTAATTGATATTCATAGTCTAGGTCGACTTCAAGTCCAAGGCTCTCATCTTGATCAAAAGCTGCTGAAAAAGTCTTGCCTGTTAAGTGATTGTAAGCAGAGCTTCCTGCCTTAGCAGCCTCATTTGCAACAGCATAGGTAAAGCCAAGTATCCAAGTAGATTGATTACTTTTGTGAATTAAATCTAAGTCTAGAAAAGTTGAATTCGTAATGGATGAGTCAAAAATATTTTCATTTGTATCCCAAACAGCTGCTCTATTGTAATTAAACATTATATTTGAAACTTGAAAATTTGGGTGAAGGCTTAAGCCCTCAAAGCTTCCGGCTGTGCCATCCTCTCCATTAACGTTACCGATGGTTGATTTTAAAAGCCACTGATCATTATGGGTATAAACTAGCTGTGCAATCATTCCTTTAGAGTCTATGTTAGATGATTGACTATTTTGAAAAACGTTACCAATTGTGCCAGACAATATGGGGACCTCAATTTTAAGATTTATGTTTTTATAGCTTTTTTCAAAATAAAAATCGGTAACTTTAATTTTTCCTTCATTGAATGGGGTTGTGCTGCCTGTATTATTTGTGTCTGCACGTCGCTGAGACTCATTTTCACCAGTTGTTATTGAGGAGTAGTAAACTCCAAGTTTCATTTCAGATTCAATGCTGTTGAATAAAAGTGTTCCGCCAATCTCACTTTGGTTCGATTCAGAGGAAAGTGAGTCTGAAGAAAAGCTTCGAGCGATGAAAGGCTCAATTGAAAATTTTCCAAGTTTTACCTTTGCTGTAATGCCATCCCTGATAGTTGAAAACCTTGATTGTGATTCACTACCATTGTTTACCAAGGCGCCTAATCCCCAATGAATGGGATGACGACCTATTTCGTATGTTGCAGTGGTCCCATATATACGCGCATAAAGCTGGTTTAGGTTTAGTTGATTTGTTCCTGCGGGAGTATTGTTATAATACCTCCCTGGGTTAGTTTCTGTCCCAAAGTTGTTCGCCGAGTCGTCACCAAGTCTTCCACCTCTAGCAAGACCATTGGAAATTTCTCCTTTCAATATAACGGAATCACTTACAATGATTGTCGGTGACAATTTAAAGATATAACTTTGAAAACTTGCTTCGTTTTCGTTAAAGCCATTTTTTAAAACTTCAGTTGATCCAATATTTCCGGTTCCATTTCCAGTTTCTTGAATAAATCTTGCATTACTTAAATAATGATGATCAAAAGTTATTTCGCCTTGCCAGTCTATTGGAAGGGAGAATGAGTTTGAACTATAAATTAAAAGTGTTATTAACAAAGCGAGTGAAATTTTCAATTGTTACCTCAAAGCGTAAGTAGTTCTTTGGATTGATGCTAGAATATTAAGAAAGGTCTATTTAATAGTCAAAATTATATTATGATCAAAAAAGTCTCAACATTTTTAATATTGGGTATAATTACGGGGATTATAACGTGTTTGATTTACATTAAATCAATTATCTCTATAAGGTTACCGTCACCAGAGGCAGCGTCTACTAAGAAAGTATCGATAGACCTAGAGCGAGGTGGTATTGTCGATGAAAAATTATTAAATAATTTCCTGATTTTTTTTAGTGACAACGAAAAAGTATTTGAAAAGATTATTGATAAAAAAAATGTTCTAAAGAGCCACTACTTAGAGAATAAAGCGGTAGTAAATTCATGTGGTCAAGCGAACTGCCTTCAAAGAGTAAAGTCTCTGGCTGAGATGAGTCCTTTTGTTTGGGAGTCTTTAATAAACACGGAAGACGCGAGGTTTTTATCTCATATAGGGCTTGATCCTTTTTCAATAGCACGGGCGATGATTGTAAATATTGTCAAAGGAAGATACGCCCAGGGTGCCTCTACAATTACGCAACAATTAGTTAAAAACATATTTTTAACTAATGAAAAAACGCTTCAGAGAAAATTAAAAGAAGCGATGATTTCTGTCTATATTGAAATTCTATATGACAAAGATGAAATAATAGAAACCTATTTAAACAATGTTTACTGGGGCAGTTTTCAAGGGATTCAAATAAAAGGAGTTGAAGCGGCATCTAACTTTTATTTTCAAAAAAAGGCAAAAAGTCTCAGCTTTAATGAGAGCTTGATTCTCATCTCTATGCTTAAAGGCCCTGGTTATTACCACCCGGTTAGGCATCCGAAGCGTTTGAAAAAAAGAGTCAAGAATTTAGCAGATGTTTTTATAACAAATCAAATTATTGATTTAGATGAAAAGAGAGATTTAATAAGTGATTTGAATGCTTGGCTTCAAGGTTTTGATGCAAAGGAAAACATAGGCTTAATAAATTACCTTGTAACCCTTCCGGCCAAAGAAGATATTACTTTTGATGGGTACGTTTTGCAAAACTCTGCAAATAAAGTTTTGAGTAAAATTAATTCTTTGAAAAAGGTAGAATTTAATTATGAAATTTTAAGAAGGGGGAGTGAAGAGTTGAAATATGATTACAGCTTTCACAAAGGCAAGCTCAAACACCAAGTGGGCTCAATTCTAAAGCCCCTTGTGTATTCAATCATCCTGGAAGATAGAGATTTAAACGAAGAAGTACCTACCTCAAAAATAACTTTAAAATTAAATTCAGGGGAGTGGTCACCTAGAGATCATTTTAAAGAGAGTGAAACATCAGTGACCCTGAGAGGTGCAATTCAGCGATCATTAAATACACCTCTCATAAGCCTGGCTTCAGAGTATGGTTTTGACCGCTTGGAAAAAGATCTTCAAAAATTTGTACCTTCTTTAAAAGTACCCTTGAAAGAGTACCCATCACAATTATTAGGTTCCGTTGAGCTGAACCTTTTCGAGGTGGATACACTTTTTCAAAAATACTTTAAAAGTGTGTGCACTAATGAAAGTTTCAAAATGGTGTATGAATCGTTACTTGATCCCACGGTTACTACGATTGCAAGAAGATCAAAAGAGTTGGCCGGACTTTCTTTTTTTGGGAAGACGGGCACTTCTAACGGGTCATTAGATAATTGGTTTATATTTCAAGGGGGAGAGGAGACAATTATTATTTGGTTTGGGTTTCTTGGGGTTAGAGACAGTCGAAACTTTAAGCTATCTGGGGCGTCAACTTCTTTTGAAATTTTGAAGGGTTACCTGCTCGCTAGGGGAAAAAGAGTTGGTCAATTTTCTTGTGATTGAGGGAATCTTTTGTTTAAATTTAATTGCAAAATAAGTTTGTATTTAGTATATCAACCAATGTTGTTGGGGTGTCGACAAGTGGTAAGTCAGCAGATTTTGATTCTGCCATGCGTAGGTTCGATCCCTACCACCCCAACCAACTTCAAATAGGATCTCTAAATGAAGAGAATCGTTCTTGTTTCAGGGTCTTCTAACCCCGATCTAACTAACAAAATATCAAAACTGTTAGAAATAAATCTCGTAAAAACAAATTTACAGCGGTTTGCTAATGGGGAAATCTATTGCGAAATAGACAGAAACGTAAGGGGAGCAGACGTTTTTGTTGTTCAATCCACAGGAACTCCTGTTAACGATAATATTATGGAGTTATTAATATTAATAGACTCCCTTAAAAGAGCTTCGGCGAACTCGATTAATGTAGTTATTCCTCATTATGGATATTCCAGGCAAGACAGGAAAGCTTCTCCCAGAAGTCCAATATCGGCTAAGCTCGTGGCTGATTTACTGACGGTTGCAGGAGCTTCACGTGTGACAACAATGGATATTCACGCTGGGCAGATTCAGGGATATTTTAATATTCCTTTTGACAATATTTACGCCTCTCCAATTCTCATAAGATATATTGAAGACAACATTTTTGATGTAAATACTGTTTTTGTATCTCCTGACGCTGGTGGAGTTGAGCGAGTAAGACACTTCGCCAAAAAATTAAAGGCAGACATTGCTATGATTGATAAGCGTCGTATTGCAAAAAATGAAGCTAGGGCGATGAATGTTATCGGAGAGATCGAGGGGAAAAGGTGCATCATAATCGACGATATGATTGATACTGCGGGAACCCTGATTGAGGCTGCAACGGCCCTGAAGGAAAAGGGCGCTCTCGAGGTTCATGCTTGCGCCACTCACCCTGTTTTTTCAGGGCCGGCACTAGATAGGATTGAAAACTCAGATGCACTAACAAGTGTTATCGTCACAGATACAATTCCGCTTACAGAAAAGGGGAAACAGATATTGAAAATCAAAGTGTTATCCACAGCAGAGATATTATCCAAGGCAATATATAGAACTTTTAACAATGACTCAGTGAGCTCCTTGTTCGAATAATAGGAGAAAGATATGCAGCATTACTTGGTAGTGGGTTTAGGCAACCCAGGAAGAGATTATGAGGGAACGAGACATAATATTGCATGGGACTGTATAGAGAACTCCATTTTTTCTTCAAAGCTTAATTGGAAGTCCAAGTTTAAGGGAGAGTTTTCATCTCTTGATATTGGTGGAAATAAAGTCACATTTTTAAAACCGATGACCTATATGAACTTAAGTGGTGAATCAGTGGGTGCTTGTTCGAAGTTTTTTAAAATCCATGTTGAAAATATAATTGTCCTTCATGATGAGATAGATCTAGATTTTGGACTATTGGTTTTTAAAGATGGAGGAGGCCTTGCAGGTCATAACGGCTTAAAATCAATAAACCAACATTTAGGCACAAATAAATTTAAAAGACTTAGAATTGGGGTCGGCAAACCAAAGCACGGAAATGTGTCTTCATGGGTTTTATCAAAGTTCGCTGGCGATGATGAGATTATGTTAAATGATTTTTACAAATTGGTGTCTGATGCATTAGAAGAATACGTGCAAGGCGGTTTTGAAAAGGCATCGCGGAAGTTTAGTAGAAAGCGTATCAATTAGGAGAAGGTTATGGGATTAAATTGCGGAATTGTTGGGCTACCAAATGTAGGGAAATCGACCATTTTTAAGGCTTTGACTTCGGCACCTGCAGAAGCGGAAAATTATCCTTTTTGTACGATTGAACCAAATGTAGGGATTGTTAACGTGAAAGATAAGAGAATGGAAGAAATTAGTTCTTTGATTGTCCCCCAAAAGAAAATACCTGCAGTTATGGAGTTTGTTGATATTGCTGGTTTAGTAAAGGGTGCGTCTAAGGGCGAAGGTCTAGGTAACCAATTCCTTGGGCACATTCGGCAGGTTGATGCGATTGCACATGTTGTTCGATGTTTTGAAGACAGTGATATTATTCACGTAAATGGAGTTGTAGATCCATTAGTTGATATTGAAACTATTGATGTAGAGCTAGCTCTTGCAGACCTGGAGGTTGTTGAAAAAAAATTTTCCAATCTTCCCAAGTTAATGAAGTCCCACGATAAGAAGGTCTCTGGTTTGGCCAAGGCATTGCTCCCTACACTTGAAAAACTAAAAGAGCATTTGGAGAATGGAAAACCAGCGAGAAGTTTGGATCTTGATTCACAAGAGAAAAAAGATATTAAAGATTTAAATCTTATTACCTTAAAGAAAATGATTTACGTTTGTAATGTCAAAGAAGAGGAACTCGGACAAAGTAATCCACATGTGGAAAGCATCAAAAAATATGTTGGTGATGACAATCGTGTTATAGAGATATGTGGAAAAATTGAGAGTGAAATATCCGTACTAGAATCAGATGAAGAGAAACAAGAATTTATGGAAGCAGTAGGAATCGAAGAGTCCGGCTTGGACGTGCTGATTCGAAAAGCCTATCACATGTTGGGGCTTAGAACTTATTTTACCGCAGGTGAAAAAGAGGTGAGGGCTTGGACTTTTAAAGACGGAATGACAGCACCAGAGGGTGCTGGGATCATACACACTGATTTTCAAAGAGGTTTTATCAAGGCTGAAGTGTATCATTGCGAGGACCTGTTTCAATTTAAAACAGAGCCGAAGCTGAAGGAGGCTGGGAAGCTAAGAATTGAAGGTAAAGAGTACCTCTTGAAGGATGGTGATGTTATTCACTTTAGGTTTAATGTTTAACTAGATTCGATCTGATATCGGTTGCTGATTTCTTCAATCTTCTTGTTTATTTCAGTAAGAACAATTTTTTTATCCTCTGGAACAATTAAGGCCAAGTTTTTTAGATAGAGTCTTATTTCTTCAAGCTGTTCAAAGTCTAACTTCCTTGAGTCTTGAATACTTTTGATTGCAGCATTGTAGCTTTCCTCAAGCTCCCTAAAGTAATCGCCATCCCTGAAATACATTGTTTGTAGAACACCTAGTTCAGGAATTTTTTTTAAAAAAGTATTTAGCTTATAGATAGGTCCAGCAATTTTGTGGCTAAAAAAGATACATGCGGAGAAAATAATTAGACTATAGCAGACTTGCCAAATTCCTAAAGTGAGAAAGATATCACTTTTTCTTTGAGAGAATTCCTTTGCCTTGTCCCCCAAAGCAGGAGCGACGCTTTCAATTATTTGGTATATCGTATATGGGTAAATCAGGGATACACCGATCAAAAAAGCTGTGACGAGAAGAGCAAATTTTATTTGGAATTTAGGATTTATGAGGTAGATTCTTCTTTTGTAACTCAAGGGTTTGATCCTGACTTTAGGTTATATTTTATTATCCGAATCATTTTTATAATGATCAAAGGGGAAAAATTATCTCATTTTTACTTAGGTTGTTAAATGAAGCTTGTTGAGACCATCTTAGAAAATATGACAATTTCTTTTTCAGGAAGGATAAATGTATTATCCGAACAATCGAAGCAATTTATTGGCTCAGTAGTTTTAAGTGAAGGCCAACTAGTAGATGCTCGGTTTGGTAAAATGAGCGGAAAAAAAGCATTAGCAACGCTTCTTATGAAGGAGAGGTCATCCATAAGTATGTCTTTAGTTTCTGAGCCAGAGCTTGTTTCGGAAGTTGAGTTTTCTTTTAATATGGACGAGCAAGGCTTTTTTAAATTTAAGAATGATTATTTCGAACAATATGAGTTATTAAGCAAACTTCGACCTTCAAAGAATTTGGTTTTAGGCTTAAACTCAAGAAAGCTGGATATCTACACTCCGTTAACAGACCTAGAGTTTGACGCGATGAAACTAGTTTTATCATGCAAAAACGTTGAAGAAATGTATGACAAAACTCAAATGCTTGAATTTGATGTGACAAAATCATTAATTTCTCTTAGAAAAAAGGGAATAATATTAGTTAAGGGAACTGCTTCATAAGGATAGGCAATTAAATGAAGACTCAAACACATAATCAAGGTGAACTTAAGGAATTACACGTAAATATAGAATCTCAAGTAGTCGAATCTTTGGAGACTATGGTTCGCCAGTCGAAAATGTCCATTGATGAAATAGTCGTAGTGGCCCTCAAAAGGTATATTGCTTCTCACGCAGAACTTCTTGGAAAAGCTCCAAAGTTCGACTAAATAATTTTTTATTAGTTGTAAAAAGTTTAGACGCTCACCAAATTTTAGAAAATTTCAAATAGCTAAAATTACATAACAAAAGTACCTTAGAGTGCCCACTATCGTTGGCATATGCCTTGCTACATTTGCAGTAGTTGTAAATGTAGAGGTTTGTTGTGCGGTTATTGTTGTTTGTTGTTGTAGGTGCAGTTTTCGTTAGTATTAATTATCTTGTTGATTTAAATCAAGAGTTATTAGTTCGCTCTAAAATCGAAAACTCAGTAGAGAGCTTAAGTTTCTCTGAGGAATTTATACGAGAGCTTGCGTCCTTAGAAAGCGCTAAGCCGGGGTATCCTGATACGGCAATTTCCTTGCCAGACTCTTTCATCGGAAGGCCATTAATAACCAAAAAGCTTATCCAGTCCAATGGAGAGGAGTTCAACTTTGAGTTAAAAGTTAAGCTTAAACGCAAGGATGATAAGCTTGTGCAGTTAGTTGGTGACAGAGATGGAACTCTTGTATTCTATACAGAGAAGCCCTTAAACCCACTTTTTCCTATAGAGCTAATCAATATAAAAACCAATGAAAAACTTCTGGTACAAGTTGATATTCCACAGAAAATAAGTCCTAAGTTGGTCGAGCAGAAGGTTTCTTTGAAATCATTTTCAAATTCAAAAAAGCAGGTAAAAAAAGGTCTACGATCATTTGAAGGCGAGCTAGATGTATATCAAGCAATCATACCAAAATTTTCGAAAGCACCACTTAGAGGAGCGATGGTATCAGGCGCAATTTCTGTTAATGCAGGAAGTTTAGAGAGTTTGGACCTAGAGGTTACTAACCAGCGTGGAGAAGTTAAGGAAATTAGTTTTAACTACTCTGAAATAAAAGATGGAGGAGTGTTCTCATTTGATGACAATGGTTCGGAGGCTTTTGGGATTTTAACGAATGATGGTGACCACGGTTTAAGGGTCAGATTTTCTACAGGAAGTTTTGCAGGAGCAGTAGTAAGCTTTGGTAATGGCGGGAACTCTAATAGTATTCGATTGCCTAAGGAAGAAATTATTAAATTAAATGAGCGAGCTCGAGCAGATTTTAAAAAAAGGGCTCTCTCAAACGAATTTGTTAAAGAGAGCCAAATTAGGTTCTGAATTTTCTACTATTTATTTAATACTTTTTTAAACTCATCAGTAAGTAACGGGACAACTTTAAATAGGTCACCAACAATACCATAGTCAGCCTTTGAAAAGATTGGGGCATCTTTGTCATTGTTGATTGCAACGATTACTTTAGAGGTTCTCATTCCCGCAAGGTGTTGAATAGCTCCTGATATTCCACATGCAATGTATAATGTCGGAGCAACAGTCTTACCTGTTTGGCCAACTTGCATGGAGTGTGGTGCATAACCTGAATCTACAGCTGCTCTACTTGCACCAACCGTCGCACCAAGAACATCAGCAAGCTCATCAAGAACTTTGAAGTTCTCAGCATTACCCATCGCCCTTCCACCACTAACAATGATGTTTGCTTCTGTTAGGTCTAGCTTCTCGGATGCGCCTTTTACGATTTCTGCAATCTTTGCCCTAACTTCAGCAGAAATTTCTGCGTTTTGCTCAGACTTTTCAACAGTGCCTGGACTTATTTCAGATACTCCGAGAGAGTTTGGTCTAAACGTTGCGAAGTGGGGCTTAGGCCCTTTAAGTTCAACATCAGCAAGACACTTACCTGCGAACATTGGTCTTGTTCCTACAAACTTGTCTCCGTCGAATTTAAAGTCAACTACGTCAGACGCGAGGCCTGCCTCAAATGTAGCAGCGAGTCTTGGAAAAAGGTCTTTTCCAAGAGAGGTTGCTCCTGAAAAAACGTAGTCAAAACTGTTACTATTAATAAAGTTGTGAATTGCAGAGGAGAAACCTTCAGGGGAGTACTCTGAAAGAGAATCATTTTTAAGAACAGTAATGTTTCCTCCACCGTGCTGCGCAAGGTCAGCAAGACACTCCTCAGACAAGTCATTGATCGCTAAAACCGACACTTGGTGGTTAGATATGTGGCTGAGTATTTCGTGAGTTACTGTTTTTACTTTTCCGTTAGATACTTCTGCTAATACAAGTATATTTGCCATTTTAATCTCCTCGAGCTTACAGAACTTTTGCTTCAGTTTTTAAAAGGTTAACGACATTCGTTACAACCTCTGGTTGTGCACCCTCGTCCATAGCATCAAACTTTTTTCCCTCAGGCTTTTCTGGGGGTAATCTAAAGTTTGAAAATTGAACTCTTTGCTCTTCTAGTGAAATGTTAAGTTCTTCAAGCGTTAGGGTCTCAAGAGGCTTTTTCTTCGCTTTCATTATGCCTGGAAGAGAAGCGTAACGGGGAGTATTGAGCCCCTTGTTGCAAGCAACCAAGCATGGTGTTTTAGTTTCATAAACCTCAAGACTTCCACCATCAATTTCTCTTTTTAATTTTACAGAATCTCCACTTTGTTCAAATCCAACAACAACGGAGACAGAAGGCATGTCGAGCATTTGAGCTAAAATTTGTGGTACTTGAAGAGCATCAGAGTCAATAGCTTGTTTACCACAAAATATCATATCAGGGCTTCTTCCGGTTTTTTCTATAGCTGCCTTTAGTGCTTTTGCCGTTGTGTACGGATCTAAAAGGTCTGGAGCTTGAACGAGGACGCCGTCATCGGCGCCCATTGCCATGGCAGTTCTAAGAGTTTCACTGCTTTGGGTGCTTCCAACTCTAAGTACTGTTACAGTGGAGCCTGCATTTGCTTGTTTTACTTGCAATGCTTGCTCAACAGCAAACTCGTCATATGGGTTCATAATCCACTTGATCGAACTTGTTTCGATGAAGCTTTTATCTGAATTAGGGGAGACTTTTGTCTCAGTGTCTGGAACTTGCTTTACACAAACAAAGATGTTCACAGTTAACTCCTGGAATAAGTGAAGGTAACACAATACTATTAATTCAACAGATAGTCTAAACTCTTGGGGTTGATTTAGCCTCGATTTTTAATTCAAGACTTGTAAGTCCAGCAGGAATTTGAAAATACTTTGGGAAATTTGTAAATGGAGCTTAAATCATCAAAAATATTGAGTTTCGAAAGAGGCTCTACAATAAAGCTGCGCTCGAAAAGGCGAGGATGGGGGAGCGTGAGGAAGTCTTTGTCTATATAAAAGTTTTCATAAAATAAGAGGTCGATATCTATAATTCGTGGCCCTTTATCTATTACTCTTTCTCGCCCCATAAGGCTTTCAGCTTCGAGGCAAAATGTTAAAATATCCTCAGGGGTATTTTTTGAAGTGTTTTTGAATACAAGGCACTGATTTAAAAATTTTGGCTGACTCAAGTAGTCAACCGCCTCGGACTCGACAATGGGGCTTGACTCAAGAAGCTTGAATTCTGAGCCTAAAAGACTCCTGGCTTTAGATATATTTGCCAGGCGATCTCCTAGGTTGGTCCCTAGAGATACTATAAATATATTAGTTAATTTGCTCATTTTGATTTAGGTATTGAAAATATGTAGGGGTTTTTTTTCCTTTTGGTTTTGGTGGTTTTTTTACGCCGCAACCAACGAGCGCAATTAAAACTAATAAAAAATGTAACTTAGAATTCAAGACCAAACCCTCCTGAGACAGCGTCACTGCCAATATCGACTCTTGCGTACCAACCAGGGGCAAGATGTCTAACTACAGTGGCTCCAAAAATGACCTCATTTTTTGTTAGAGAATCCACGAGTTTTGTTTCATTGTCCAGGTCTGTTTGTGAAGTATTGCCAGTTGGGTCGATACCTGCCTGAGGGCTGTTGCCCGCGGCAGACAAGAAGCCAATATAGGGTTGAATATAACTATAGAATGGTACTTTAAACGTATACTTTAACTTGCCAGAGACTTGTCTTAGGGTCGTGTCGATGCCCGTCGAAGGGAAATCCCTTATGATGTTTTGTCCGTATGACGCTTCCACCCATAGGTTGTCCCTTATTTGATAGCCATAGCTAAGTATGAATTGTTGATAACCGACATTGGCACTATTTTGGTCTAGGCTTCGAACTTGCCCGTAGTTTATTGTTAGCATGTTATCTTGTTTTAGGTGGCGGTTTTTATTTTCGCCTACCTCAAGAACTTCGTCTTCTATAACCACATCGTTGTAGAGGTCTCCATCGTTTTGGATTAGTGATGCCTCATCACTTTCCTCGCTTTCTTTTTTGTCATTTGCGGATCTAAATTTACTGTCGTCTCCTGTTATTATTTGCACATTGGCGCCGGGTATGAGTTTTGCCAGTGTGACCAGGAGTTTATTTTCACAATTTTAATTCCGGCGAAGTTGTTTTTTATTTTTGCAACAATCCCTCTTGCAGTGATTTTGTCCAGAAACACTAATGAGATGAAGTCACCTTTGTTGAACGAATTATTTTCATTTGAAATAATAAATATTCTTTTTGTGGGGGACATTTTTTGAATTTTTTCTGTTACGAGATCACTTGAGGTGATGTCTCCAGAAATTTCGTCTAAAAATCCTTGTGCTCCAGCGCGGCAGCAAATTATCAAGGTTAGTGTAAGTATAAGCTTTTTCATATTAGAATTTTAACGCGTAACAACGCTGCCGTCTAAATTATAAAAATTTTCCAAACTAAGCGTTTGATTTATTTTTGGACATTATGTACAGTTTTTTACTTTTTAAAAATTGAGGAAAAGGGAACTAGGATGTTCATAGCAGTAGCAGGAAATATAGGCTCAGGGAAAACCACTCTAACTAAAAAACTTTCAGAAAGACTTGCATGCAAGCCAATGTTTGAGTCTGTAGAGGATAATCCATACTTGGAAGATTTTTACAAAGATATGAAAAGGTATTCTTTTCCACTTCAAGTATATTTTTTAAATCATCGCTCAAATGCGCATAGAATAATTGACCAAAACAATTTCAGTGCAATTCAAGATAGATCTATCTATGAGGATGCTCATATTTTTGCAAAAAACCTTTTTAGGCAAGGCAAGATGTCAGAGCGAGATTTTGAAAATTATTTTAATCTTTATAGCACAACCGTTTCTTTCTTGAGCCCTCCAACGTTGATGATATTTTTGAAAAGATCAGTTCCTAAACTTATGGAGAGGATTGCTCTGAGAGGGAGAGAGTGCGAAAAGAGCATATCAGTTGACTATATTTCTCAGTTAAATGACCTGTATGATGAATGGTACTCACAATATAATCTAGGCAAATATTTGCTAGTCGATACAGATGACTTGGACTTCCTGCACAACGAAGACCACTTTGAGAAGCTTGTTTCGAAAATTCATGATGCGATTGCTCAGAAAGATCTTTTTTTAACTTTAAATTAACGCTTAAGAAAAAAAATAGTCCTCCGTAAAGAAAATTGATTAGGGAGGATTTATGTCAAAACTATTAATAATTTTTACCCTCGTTTTTACTTCGGCTTTTGTTGGTTGTAGTTCTTCAGGCGATAAAACCTCTGACGAGGTTGAATCTGAGTGGGGAGATGATGAATTTGAGGATGATGCTGTTGCAGAGGATTCTTCGGATGATTTTGGTGATGACGACGATTTTAACGACGACTTTGAGGACGATGATGACAGAGCTCCTTCCTCAGTAGGCTCTCTAGATATAGATGAGCACCAAGAGTATAAAGTCGAGAAGGGTGATACACTTATGCAGATCAGTTTCAAGCTGTTTGGTGATATATCACAGTGGAAGGTGATCGCTAGCTTGAACCCTGGAGTTGAGTCAATGTTGGTGGCCGGGCAAAAGATTAAAGTGCCGGTTGCAGAGAATCCTTTTGTTTGGCAACCTGCTGGGTTACCGTATATTATTCAGTCTGGGGATACTCTTGGTACAATTTCCAAGGACAAGTATGGAACTCCTTCAAAGTGGAGAAAAATCTATAACAATAATAAGCCCCTCATAAAGGATCCAAACAAGATCTATGCAGGCTTTACGATATATTACGAAGAAGAAGAGGCAATGTCAGCTCTGTAGTTTATTGTTCCTTTTAAGTTCATGTTCGAGCCTTGAGTGGATAATTGAGCTAGATCGAACTGAGTCAATTAAAAAAAACGTCAGTTTTGGTAGGGAGAAAAGAAACTCCCTGCTTTTTTTTATTCAAAACGTTTACGATGAGTTTGTTGGGGTAAATAAATCCTCAATTTCTAAGTACTCAGCTCCTTCAAAAATGTATTTGAATAGTCTCATTAAGAGAGATGAAAGAGGAGATGATTTAAAGTTAGACTTTAATTTTTATCTCTGGAGAGTGGACGAACCTTTCTACTTTGTTTCTCCTGATAGAGACGTAATATTTACAAGAGGTTTTGTAGATAGGTTTTTACAAACAGAAGATATTTTAAAGGTAGTACTGATAGAGTGTTACCTTAGGAACAAATATAGTGTTTATAATTTTAAAGATAGTTACCCAACCGGCTTTAAAACGATTAGCGATTTATCTAGTTTGCTTCAGGTAGGGCTCAAAGACAAAGGGTTGTTAAATAAGTGGGTTTATACTCAGTTGAAAAAAAATAAGATTGATACTAACTCGATCTTGTATTGGATGCAGGAAAAAATTAGAGCAGATATGGGTGCGTACTATATTGCGAGTAATAGAAGTGAGTCCCTTAAAGAGGAGCAGTATATTAAGGAATATCTCCTGCAGCAAGGGATTTACAATGAAGAAGAAGAATTTAACCTTCAGTCTAAAAAGTTTTTTAAGTTTAAAAGAGAGAATTAACCTTGGTAGAAAAAGTTAATGTTGAATTATTATTAGTGCGAAAGCTTGTGGAAGACTATCTCAAATCTAGAGTGTCGGATATTGTCGAGTTAACTGGGGATGCATCTTCTAGAAAGTATTATAGGTTCTCTCATTTTGAGAAGTCCTTTGTTGCATGTTTGGGGTCTCCATTTAAAAACGAAGAGGATTCAGATTTTTTAAAGGTTCAGAAATTATTGAGTTCTAATGATATTAATGTTCCAAAAATATTTTCAATTAAGCCTGCGGTAGGGTTTTTTATAGAAGAGGATCTTGGTGATAGCACTCTTGTTTCTTATTTGGGTGGGGAGGCAAGTGATGAGACAACAGTATCCTGTTATAAAAAAATAATAGATATTTTGATAAGGCTTCAGTCCGTTGATGTTCGTGAAACAATAGTTTCAACGAGATCTTTTGATTTTGAAAAATTTAGTGATGAATCAAAAATGTCTGTTGAATACTTCCTGCAATCTTATCTTGGTGCTCACGAGAATGACCTAAGTGATCATGCCTTTTTGCGTGAAATTAATTTAATCAATGAAACACTCGCAAACCATCAGGGTAAAGTGTTTTCACATAGAGATTTGCACTCGCGAAACATAATGGTGAAAAATGGAGAATATTTTCTTATAGATTTTCAGGATGCAAGACTTGGCTTACCTTTTTATGACTTAGTGAGCTTATTAGAGGATTGTTACTATCCACTTTCATTCGAAAAAAGAGAAAGTATTATCAAGTATTATGTAGATGGTTCCCCACTAATGGCAGGATATTCTAGAGATGAATTCGACTTCCTTTACAATCTAAGTGCAATTCAGAGGATATTTAAAGCGCTTGGAAGCTTCACTTTTATAAATGAGACAAGGAATGACGATCGTTATTTAAAGTACGTGGGCGTTGGTGTTCATAGGCTTTTGGAGCTTTTATCTAGTCAAGACGAGCTTAAAAGTTTCTATAAGATTTTAAAAAGGTCTTACCATGAAAATTAAAGATGCTTTTGTTCTAGCAGCGGGCATGGGCTCAAGAATGGGGCCTTTGGGGAAAAATGTTCCCAAGCCGTTGTTCCCGATTTTTGGGAAATCAATTTTAGAAATAATTATTCTTCAGCTCAAAGAGCTTGGAATAGATAATATTTACGTTAATTCGCATCATCAATATGAAATATTAAATAGTTATGTGAAGTCAAAAAAAATTGAGATCAACTTATTGTATGAACCAAAGCTACTTGGTTCAGGTGGCGCTTTTTATAATTTGAAAAAAAATTATCCTAAATTAAAAAACATCCTCGCTTTGAACGCAGATACAATTTTAAACTTAAGTAATAATCACATTAACTCACTTTGCAGTAGGCTCGTCGAAAATAATCAGACTTCCTGCCTTTTAGGTGTGAACGTTTCAGAGTCTAATGAGTTCAACAGATTGAATATCAAAAAAAATTGTCTTCAAGGAATAATAATAAATAAACCAGACACTGACTTAAAACCATTTCCTTTAACTTACTCTGGTGTCTCTATTGTGAATCTTGATAAATTAGATCCGTTGTATTTTGGTAAAGAAACGTCTTTTTTTGAAAGCGTTGCAGACTATCATACATCGGAGGTTGGAGTATTTGCGCCTGGCCGAATTGAGGTTCACGACTTTGGAACTATTGATAATTATATTTTAAGTATGACGAGTCTTTTTGAGAAAGACTCTGACTTTATTTTTAAGTTTGTAAAAAAAACCTCAAGCAAGAATCTTCTCTCATGTGAGAATGAACTTTGTTTAGTTGAAATAGCCGGTAAAAAATTAAAGTATAATCTCAGGCTCTAGTTGGTTAATAGTGATCGCGTCACTAGGACAGACATCTAGGCAAATTCCGCACAGTGTGCATTTCAAATCATCAACGAAAAGCTTCTTTTGTATACTGAAAAAGGCATCTTCAGGACAAAATACTTCACATACATTAGATTTTTGACACTTATTGCTTATCTTAATTTTCTTTTCCATCGTAGTAATTTTATAATTAGCAAGGTCAATTTTTATTTTGGAGAAAATTCTTCCGGTGAAAAATATAAAGAATCTCTATTTGTACTTTATAAATTTTAATGGACTTGTTTCGTTATATTTATATTTAACAGGCCTTTTTTTAGATGAGAATATTGTTTTGTCTTTTGGGTCGTTCTTATTGCTTGGGGCTTTACTTGCCGTATATAAGCCTAAATATTTAACTCTTTTGTGTTCTTTATCGATACTAGGGAGAATCTTGTTTCTTGTTTTAGTCCCAGGTAGTTTGTCGACACCTGTTTTAGTCTTTTTGAGTTGTTCTTTGTCTTTGGAAATTTTAGTACTGATTTCACTTTCAATAGAGGTATCAGAGGCTTGCTATTTTCAAATTGATAAAAGAATTATTTCAAAGCCACATAGAATCCAAAAAGCGTTGCTCCAGCTTAGGGGAGAAGAGTTGGTAGAGATTTTTTTACTAGGCTTATCCGAAAATTATATGACTTTTTACTCAGAAAACATGGATTTATCCATTAATGAAAATAAGGACATGAGTGGATCATTAGTTCTTTTTGGAACTAACTATTCTTTAATTGGCCGGTTGCACTGGAGAAAAGAGAATTATTTGTGTCTTGAGCTTAGTGATGATTTCACCTTAAAAGATAACAACTGGCCTTTGATATATGATAAAATTCAGGCACTAGGGGTTTTATAAGGGATTCTTTTATGAGGTTTTTTTTATTCATGTGCTTATTTTTTGTTAGTTGCTTTGGTCCGATAGGGCCTGAGCAAAGAGTCAGAACCTTTTATAAAGACCTTGAATCTGCATCAAGCTTGTCCTCGCTTGAAGAGCATTTTTCTTCGGCTGAAAGTTTGGGGGAGTTTGAGGTACCAATAAAACCGTATGAGGTAAAAAAGCTTAAGTTCGTCAGCCTTAACGAAAAAGCCTCTGATAAAGTTTTCCTTACTGTGGACCTAGAGCTGAGTAAAGGTCGGGATCAAATTGAAGTTCGTAAAATTTTTGAGCTTTCAAAGATAAGTGAAGATTGGAAGATAGATAAAATTGAAAATGTAAAAACTTATATTGAAATTGAAAAATCGATAGAAATAAAAAAGCCACTCTAATGAGTGGCTTTCCGTGATGTTGTTTTGTTTTATTTACAAGCTTAAGTAAAAGTCTTTGAGCATCTTCGCATCTTGCTCAAGATTTGGGCTATTGGATATCATGTATCCCTTGCAGTCATATTTCTTTAAGCTTCTAATCAAGTCCTTCCAGTTAAAGTCACTATCCTCAAGGTTAAGGTGTTTTAAATCACCCTTTGAGTTAGAGCTAACTCCTGAAATATGAATATGCATATTATCCAGAGCTTGCCTTCCAAGTTCACTGCTTAATGTATCTAGAACTTCACAGAACTCCTCGTAAGTATTGTACTTTCCTGTTCGTGCATATAAGTGTGAAAAATCCATGCAAGGGTTGCATGAGCTTACTTTTTTAGTGAGTGACATCAACTCCTCTAGTGATCCAAACTGGCTCGTTTTTCCTGTCAGTTCAGGCCTGAGCTCTATTTCAATATCTAGCCTAGATAGTCTTTCTTCAATGACGTTCATACTTTTTTCAACAAGATCAAATACGTCAAAAGGCGAGTCTTTCATGTAAAAGGCTGCGTGAAATGTCATTGACTCAGCACCACAAAGGTCACTAATTTTTGCTGTCTGAATGATTCTTTCGACAGATGAATCAATTTTGTCTTGTTCTCTTGCATTGAGGTTTATGTAATAAGGGCCGTGTGAAGTTAATGGAACACCCAGCTCGTAAGAAATCTTCCGTAAGTTTGAGGATACTTCTTCTTTCATTCTTACACCGTGAGCAAACTCTAGCTGCATGCAGTCTAATTCTAGCTCGTGAATCTTTCTAACTCCTTCAACGGGACTGTTCTTTTTTTCAGTTGCGTTAGGCACGCCTGCCGTCCCAAAAAGTATTCGGTCAATAGTCATCTGGTTCTCCCCTAATTTAAAAACAATGAAGTTCTACATCAATAACGCTGTGCGCATCAAGTGGTAGACCACATATTATTTATATAAATTCAAACGGCATGAAAAAGTTATAGGGATTAAAGGACGCAATCAGTCCTTTTGGTGTATATTTTACCTTGTAGGTTCATTTTGGGCTAAGGAGAGCTTGTGAACTCATTTTATATTACGGCCGTAATATTTTGCGTAATTTTATATACTTATAGACATGCCATGTTGGTCTTACTTCTTGGATGCAACTTCAAGGGAGTGGAAGTTGATGGAACAACCAAAGTACAAAGATATTGTTATCCTGACTTTGTAAAAGTTGGATGTTTCTTGTGCCGAAATAAAAAAGGGGTTGTTAGTCTCTCATCAATCGCATCGAACCATGAATATTTAAAAGAGGTTAGTAACCTTGTGGTAAATTTACCGTTTTATAAATATTTCCCCTACTCAATAATCGTATTTTTTCTAGGTTTATTTTACTTATTAAACTTTGCTTTTCTTTCAATATTCTTCAATAAATCAGTAGTGCAGACGATGTTGTATTTTTTCGATTGGATACAAAAAAAAGTATTTTCTCTTTTCTTTAAAAGTTATTTTTCAGAAAAAAGAATGGAGATGGTTCTATTTTGAAAAGATTCAGTTACTCCTACACAATTGTTGCGCCCTTTATATTGGTTGTTATTTTTCTGGTCTTAATAACAGGATATGACTTTAGTAAATTTGAGGCATTGGTGTTGGATGGTTTTTCAGGTGGATTAAAGCCGAATAATAAATACACAGTGTTTTATATTGATGAAAAAAGTGATGACTTTCTTGGCCACAGATACCCCTACAGTGCGAAGACGTTTCGTGTCGCCATTGATAATCTGATTTCACTTAATCCTAACGGAATTTCATTGGTGATAGATCAGGGTAATTATGGAAAAGGAGATTTAAAAGAATTTGAATTGATGAACCAAGCTTTTGAAAGATTCTCTGGGTACACACTGGTTGGTGAACTAGTGGATGCAGGAGGTGTTCGAAGCTCTTTTTCTAGGCACTTGGACGTAGAGAAGGCAATAACAGTGGTAACCACTGATGAAAATGATTTCTCAAGGGATGGAAAGGTTAGGAGAGTTGTTTTAGACATTTCTGGTAGTGCATCTTTTGTTAAGGTTCTCGCTGAAAAAATTAATAAAAAGCAAATATATAATGTCGATGGTAGTTTTTATGTTCCAGAGGCTGAGGCAAAGTTCTCTTACACCTCTTATGCGTCAGACAGTAAAGATATCAAATTTATACCTTTTCATATGTTAGTAACTGGAACTGTTAACCGGAAAATTGTTGAGGGAAGAAATGTCTTAATAGGTCCAAGTTTCAAATCTAATCCAGAATATTTCTATAAAAAGCAAAATGGCCAAAATGTCTCGCACTTGCAGCTCTATGTTGAACAATCAGAGAGCATTCTTCAGGGTAAAACATTCAATATATACAAAGGCAATGCACTCTTCTATTTAATGATATTCGCATCCGTTTTTATTTTTTTCCTAGTTTTAAAATTTAAGCCATCAATATCAACAGCCGTATTTTTTCTTACTATTTTTATATTAACCTTATTAGTTTTTATTTTATTAAAGGTTAATAATATTTACTTCGTGGTGATGGAGGTTCTCGCGGCAATTACAGCAACTTACTATGTGACGCTGCCATTCAAAGCAATTTCAGAAAACAAAAAAGCGGCGTCATTACAGCGAGAGTCTGAGATGAAAGCGGAGCTTGATGAGTTAAAAAATAATTTTATGAACCTGATGAGTCACGACTTGAAGACCCCAATTGCTAAAATTTCCTCTATCGTTGATAACCTTAAGAACAATACAAGTTCTCTAGACTTAAATGGAAATTTGGCCCTGATTGACCAGTCAACTGAGGAGCTCAACAAGTTTATCTCAGAAATATTAGATATTTCCAAGATTGAAGCTAAAAAATTTAATCTTCAAAAATCACAAAGAGATTTAAATAAAATTATAAAGTCAGTAGTAAGCAAACTTAATTTTTTTGCCACCAATAAAAAAGCGACGATTAGCACAGAACTGGAGAACTTATTTCCAATCACATTAGATGAGAATCTAATTTATCGAGTAGTTTTTAACTTATTGGAAAATGCAGTTAAATATGGTGGAGAGAGAAATAATATTTTAATCAAAACAGAAGACCTGGGTGATTTTATTCAAATTACTATAGCTGACACCGGTCCTGGAATCGAACCTGAAAGTCTAAAATATATTTTTGAAAAGTTCTATAGAGTTAAAAATAATGAAAATGAAACAATCAAAGGCTCTGGACTTGGATTGTATTTAGTAAAGTACTTTATTGAAGCTCACGGAGGGGATATCGATGTTGAAAGTTCTGTCCGTGGAACTATCTTTAAGGTAAGGTTACAGAATATTTAGGCAGAGAGGATTAGGATGAAAAAAATTCTTGTTGTAGATGATGATCAAACCTTAAGAGAAACCCTTAGAAATTCTTTGGAGTTTCATGATTTTGTCGTTTCAACAGCAGAGGATGGCTTAAAGGCAGTTGAGGAAGTTCGGCAAAATGAATTTGACTTAGTTGTCATGGATGTCAACATGCCAAACATGAATGGAATTGAAGCTCTAAAAGAGATTAAAAAAATTAATTCCAGTGTGATTGTGATTATTTTAACTGCCTATTCAAATATTAACGATGCAGTTGATGCTGTTAAAGAAGGCGCATATAACTATCTCGAAAAACCAATTAAGCATGATCATTTAGCAAGTTTGATAAAGAGGGCAATTAAAGCGAGGTCTCTTGTTGAGACAACCTCTTTTTCAGCACCTTCGCTTAGCCTAGGTGAGGACTCGGATCACGAGTTTATCGGTGAATCAAATGTGATGAGAAAAGTTTTTGACGTAATATCAAAGCTCTCTAAAGTAAATACGCCAGTTTTAATTAGAGGTGAGTCAGGAACAGGAAAAGAATTAGTCGCTAAGGCAATACATTACAATGGTCCGAGAAAAGATGAAAAATTTGTGACGATAAATTTGGCAGCTATTCCTGATGAGCTTATTGAGTCTGAGCTTTTTGGCCATGAAAAGGGTGCCTTCACGGGTGCCATTGAGCGAAAGATCGGTAAGTTTCAATTTGCTGAGGGCGGAACTTTATTTCTTGATGAAATTGGGGATATAAGTCCACAAATGCAGGTAAAGCTTCTAAGAGTTTTACAAGAGAAAAAATTCAATCCAGTAGGTTCAAATAGAACTATTAACAGTGATGTTAGAATTATTGCTGCATCTCATAAGCCTTTCGAGGAAATGATAAAAGATGGAGAATTTAGAGAGGATCTATTTTACAGATTAAATGTTCTTCCTGTTTACCTCCCACCCTTGAGAAAAAGAAAAACTGATATACCTAGGTTAATTGATCATTATGTTGATTATTTTAATAAATATCATAATCTCAGCATTAAGGGTTTAGCTGAAGAGGCTTCAAATTTACTATGTAATTACTCATGGCCAGGAAATATAAGGGAACTACGAAACGTAATTGAACATGCTTTTATTATAGAATCCAGTGATGTTATCAATCTTAGTTCATTTCCAAAAACGGTTGTAGAGAATGCAGATCAGGGTGAAGATAGCTCTGAGTCTCAAGTAGATAAAATCAATTACGATGAAATTAAAACAAGTGTTTTAGACGATAGTGAGCTTGAGCCTACACTTTTAGATGATTACTCTTTCGGCTTTCCTGCTCAGGACAAACTAAACTTCAACGTAGCAAAAGAAACTTTTGAAAGAGCTTTTATTGTAAATGCGCTTAAAGCCCATCTTGGAAAAATTAATCAAACAGCGATAAAAGCTCATATTCCTAAGAAGACTCTGCTGAGAAAGATTGAAAAATATAATATTAATCCCAAAGATTATTATAATAAATAAGGTTTATGTTTATGAATCGCATATGGAAAATGAGTTTAATAATTACTTTTTTAATAATACTTGATCAGATAACAAAAGGGGTAATTCAATCCAAGTTTTATCTTGGAGAGTCGATCCCTGTAATCGATGGGTTCTTTAATTTCACTTATGTGAGAAACCCAGGAGCAGCTTTCGGTTTTATGGCGCAAGCAAGCTTGTTGGTCAGGCAAATTCTTTTTCTTTGGGTTCCTGTGGGGGCTTGCTTTTGGTTAATTTCACTGATTTGGAAAACAAGGCATGAAAATTTTATTGGTTGTTTGGCGTATAGTTTGATTTTTGCAGGTGCTGTTGGAAACCTTATAGATCGTTTCTCATTGGGTTATGTCGTAGATTTCCTAGACTTCTATTTAGGCAACTCACATTTTCCGGCTTTCAATGTTGCGGACAGTGCCATAACAGTGGGTGCATTTTTTATGATTATTGATATGATCAATGACTTTAAAAAGAAATCGATTAGACAGAAAAGCGAGACTTAATGCTTCCGAGTGTTAATTTACCTGGAGGTTTTTTAATCCATTCGTACCCTTTTTTTTTGGGTATATCTCTTGCTTTTTTTTTCAAATACTCATTAAAAAATAATAGAAAGGTAAATCTCTTCAGCAGTCGGCTTGAGGTCACTTTTTTACTTATCGTGCTTCCGCTAATTGCTTTTACTGGAGGAAGATTATTTTTTCAATTAATTGATGGTGACCTTTCTAATTTATTGAATGACTTTTTTTATGGAGGAGGCCTCGTATTTTACGGAGGTTATATTTGTTCTATCATATTTATTTATTTTTATTGCAGGTTAAGAAACAAGGCTATTGGCAAATTAATTAGTTTTTTACCTGGAGTGATCTTTGCGCATGCTATTGGTAGGGTTGGGTGCTTTCTCGCCGGCTGTTGCCACGGAAATTACTGTCCTTTATATTTTTTAGATAGATGGCCGACACAATTATTTGAAGTTGGTTTTTTATTCGTTCTTGGTTTAAAACTTAAAAAACGAATCGAAGATAATAAAAATAATAACTTTTTCATTTATGTACTAGCTTACTCTGTTTTTAGATTTTTAAATGAATTTTTGAGAGGAGATGAAATCAGAGGAATTTGGCACTTAGGTTTGAGTACCTCTCAGATAGTTTCGTTAGTATTATTTGTTTTGTTTGGATTAGCTTATTTGAAAGAAACTTTCTCGACAAACTCTTCTGAAACATAAAGCTCAGATTTCAATGTTTCAGAAGACCATGCAGTAAACACATCGTCGCTTTGATACATTGTGATTGTCTCCCATGGACAGTCTTGTGAACAGTTCTGGCATCCAATACATCTTGATATATCAATTTCAACCATTTGTTGGAAAACAGGATTGTCAGGATTTGGTCCTGGAACTAGTTCTATGGAATCGACAGGGCAGCCTGCGATACAGACTTCACACCCAGTACAACCAGACTGATGAACTACCGCCAAAAGTTTTGGTGGTCTTTTGCCTTTTCTCGCCGGCTTTAATCTCGCAGTGTGAAATGGGTTTTCAACAAGAGTTGTGCTGTCTGTCATTTTGGTCCTGTTCGTTTAAACTTCGCCTTAAACTAAAGTTTATTTGTTGCGTATGTCAACTTGCTATATCAATGATATAGGATATATTGTCAGTAAATTAACATGTAACGTCAAAATAACCAAGAGTAAACTATGGAACGTCTAAGAATTGTGTCAGCTGCGAGCTTATTTGATGGCCATGATGTCTCAATTAACATCATGAGAAGGTTGCTTCAGTCAAAAGGAGTTGAGGTGATTCACCTAGGCCATAATCGCTCGGCCAAGGAAGTTGTTGATGCAGCGATTTCTGAAGATGCTCACGCAATTTGTCTAAGCTCCTATCAAGGTGGCCACGTTGAATACTTTTCCTATGTTAAAGATTTACTATCTGAACAAGGAGCCGAAAATATTCGAATTTTTGGTGGCGGAGGAGGAGTCATCACTCCAAAGGAAATTGAGCTTCTCGAAGGAAGAGGAATTACAAAAATTTATTCGCCAGCCGATGGCATGAAACTTGGGCTTGATGGAATTATTGATGACATCGTAGAAAAGTCTAAACACTGCACAACCGGAGATTTTGATTGGTCAGGCATTTCAAAAAGGGATGATCTAAACTCTGTAGAGTTATCAAAAGTTATTTCTTTTATTGAAAATAATGGCAAAGCCCCATTTGAAATTTCAATAGGAAATGAGACTCCTATTCTTGGTATAACAGGTACGGGAGGAGCAGGTAAATCATCTCTTATCGATGAGTTACTTTTGAGATTTAATCGAGCGGCGAATGGAAGTAGAGTTGCACTAATTTCAGTTGATCCGACCAAGAGAAGAACCCAAGGAGCACTTTTAGGGGATAGAATAAGGCTCGGGGCTGCTTCTTTTGATCAGTTCTATATCAGATCCTTGGCCACACGAGATTCAAAAAATGAACTAAGTCCACAGATAAACGAGGTTATAAATTTTCTTAAATCGCAAAGGTTTGACTTGATTGTTGTTGAGACATCAGGGATTGGCCAAGCGAGTGATGAGATCGTTCATGTGGCGGATAAAACTATTTATGTTATGACTCCTGAGTATGGTGCGAGCTCTCAGCTTGAAAAAATTGAGATGCTTGGAAGTGCAGACTTCGTTGTTCTAAATAAATTTGAAAAACCAAGGTCAGAAGATGCGCTAAGAGATATTAAAAAACAATTTCGTCGCGAAAAGGGAATGGCCAACTCAAAATTTTCTCACATTAGCGATGAGGAGCTTAATGTTTTTGGAACGATTGCTTCAAGGTTTAATGACCCGGGTGTTAATGCATTATTTATTGCAATTTGTGAATCGATAAGTTTTAAAAATATCGATATGAATTCGATTGGAGAAGTAAATAAAGCACCAGAAAAAAAGGGATCGATTATCTCACCCGACAGAGCTTTATATCTTAGAGAAATTTCCCAAGCGGTTCGAACTTACAATGATGAAACCTTGAAAAATGTGGATAACATTAAAAAATATGAAGCTCTTGCGGTCGCTTCAAAATTAGTCGACGCTGAGGAGATTTCTAAAAAAGCTTCGGAGTTAAAAGATGAAATTGGATCTGACGCATTTGATGCTATAGAAGTTTTTCAAAAAACCACAAGTGAATATGGTGATGGAAAAATTAATTATTCAGTACGTGGAAAAACTTTAAGTGTTTCTAGTAAGTTTAAATCATTAAGTGGAAGTGATGTTTCGAAAGTAGCGTTTCCGAAGTTCGAATCTCTTGCTGATACTTATAAATTTACGAGAAAGTCTAATCTTCCAGGGCACTTTCCCTATGCCTCAGGAATTTTTCCTTCAAAGAGAACTGATGAAGATCCAAAAAGAATGTTCGCTGGTGAGGGGGGGCCTTTAAGAACGAATAAACGTTTTCATTACCTATCTAGTGATAGTCCAGCGAAGAGACTATCTACAGCATTTGATTCGGTAACTCTTTATGGAGAAGACCCTGCAATAAGGCCTGATATTTTTGGAAAAATTGGAGAGGCCGGAGTAAGTATTGCAACTCTTCAAGACATGAAAGATTTGTTTTCTGGCTTTGACTTAACCGCACCGTCAACAAGTGTTTCAATGACGATCAATGGGCCTGCTCCAATCATTCTCGCTTTTTATATGAATGCTGCGATCGAACAAAAGCTAAATGGAGAGGAAAGAGAAATTCTTCAAAAACAAATTGAAGTGATGCAGTCTGTTCGCGGAACTGTTCAAGCAGATATTTTAAAAGAGGATCAAGCTCAAAATACATGTATTTACACACTTGATTTTTCTTTAAAGCTCATGGGTGATGTTCAAGAGTTCTTTTGTAAAAATATGATTAAAAATTACTACACTGTTTCAATTAGCGGTTATCATATTGCCGAAGCTGGAGCGAACCCAATCACTCAATTGGCCTTCACGTTGGCAAATGGTTTCACTTACGTTGAATATTATTTAAGTAGAGGAATGAAGATAGATGACTTTTGTCAAAACTTATCCTTCTTTTTTTCGAATGGGCTTGATCCCGAGTACTCGGTTATAGGAAGAGTCGCTAGAAAGATTTGGGCTGTCACTTTGAGAGATAAGTATGGAGCGAGTGAGAAATCTCAAAAGTTTAAGTATCATATTCAAACATCAGGTAGATCTCTTCACGCCCAAGAGATAGATTTCAATGACATAAGAACAACTCTTCAAGCTTACCTCGCGTTAAGTGATAATTGTAACTCTCTCCATACTAATGCTTACGATGAAGCTATTACGACTCCGACAGAAGAATCTGTTCGTCGGGCGATGGCGATCCAATTAATAATCAATAGAGAATTTGGAATTAATCAGACTGATAATCCTATGCAAGGTTCATACTTGATTGAGGAATTGTCCGACTTAGTTGAAGAGGCGGTTCTACAAGAATTTGAAAGAATAAGTGATAAAGGCGGAGTTCTAGGTGCGATGGAGAGTATGTATCAACGCTCCAAAATTCAAGAAGAGTCACTTTATTATGAACAATTAAAAGACTCTGGGGAGCTTCCAATAATTGGCATTAATACTTTTCTGAGTGAGTCTTCACATGAGGAGGCAGAGGAAATTGAGCTGAGTAGAAGTAGTGATGAAGAAAAACAAGCTCAAATAGATCGGAAGAACGAATTTATTTCAAGAAATCCTGATAAAAATGCAGAAGCGTTATCGCGTCTAAGAAAAGTTGCGATAGATGGAGGAAATATATTTGAAGAACTGCTTCATACTGTTAGATATTGCTCCTTGGGTCAGATTTCAAATCTTCTTTTTGAGATCGGTGGAAAATATAGGAGAAATGTCTAATGACTGAGAAATCTAAGCTTTATACAAAAAGAGGAGATGATGGAACGACATCTTTGGTCAGCGGAAACAGGGTTCATAAATCAGATTTAAGAATTGATTTATATGGAGATTTGGATGAATTAAATTCTTTGATTGGATTTTGTTTAAGTTCAATTAATGCATCTGAAATTAAGACATTTCTTCATCAAATACAAAAAGACCTATTTGTTATGGGTTCAAATATGGCTTGTGAAGAAGAGGAGAGATCCAAATTCAAGCTTCCACAACTTGAGGAAACATCAATTTCATTTATTGAAAACATGATTGATAAGCTTGATGAACAACTTCCTGCATTAACCTCATTTATTCTCCCTGGTGGCTCTGAGGTTTCATCAAGATTACATCTTTGTAGAACTTATACAAGGAAGCTTGAGCGTAAATTATCAAACTTTGATAAAAATATCGAGGCTGCTCCCGAGTTCTATATTAAATATTTAAATCGTCTTAGTGACTTCTTTTTTGTTGCTGCTAGATATGTAAATTTTTTAGACAAAATAGAAGAAACGAAGTGGCCTTAGGTCACTTAAATTAATTGTGTTATATTGGAAACATTATGGAAAATCTCGTAACAATTACTCCCAAAGCCGTTGATCATATCGCGAAAATATTCAGTGAGAACAATTCAGATAGCGCGAGAGGCTTAAGGCTTGGTGTTATTGGAGGAGGTTGCTCCGGTCTAAGTTATAAAATTGATTTTGGTGAGAAAAAAGACAACGATAGAATTCTAGATTTTGATAATTTTAGCGTGTTTATCGATCCTAAAAGCTCTATTTACCTTCGCGGTGTAACCTTGGATTATCAAGATGGCCTTAATGGTAAAGGTTTTGTTTTTACAAATCCAAACGCGTCGAATACTTGTGGCTGTGGCGAGTCTTTTTCTGTTTAATAATATTAAGATAAGTAGAAATTTATGGAACCAATGACTTACTTAGAAAAAATTCTAATTGACGGTGCTATTTTTAAATTACCAAAAATGAATGCTCTGTCTGTGAAAGGAGAGGATTCGGAGACTTTTCTTCAGGGGCAGATGACAAAAAATATAAAAAACCTAAATCAAGGTTATTATTATCCTGGCTCAAGGCTTTGTCCTAAAGGGAAAATTAAATTTAATTTTTTAATTAAAAAAATTAAAGAAAATTCTTTTGAACTTCTTGTTTTAGATCAGCTTGTAGAAGGTATAAAAGATGACCTCGATAAGTATATTATTATGGAGGATGTATCCCTGAAAGTTATAGATGCTCCAGCTCTTGAGTACAGATCCGGTAGAAAGTCTCTTGATAAAGATAACTTTTATTCAAGAGCTGTTTTGGGCTTTGATGAGGGTGCACTCTTTGAGGTTAAAAATAAACAGCTGCAGGAAGTTGACTCAAAGCTATCGCTACTTGGGATGTACTCTTTTTTTTCAGGAGATGAATCGGAGCTTATCTCAAACTCTATTGCCGCAACCATAGGACTTGATTTAGAGAAGGGTTGCTTTGTCGGCCAAGAGGTCGCGGCAAAAATTGAAAATAATAGGGGAGGGGCGACTTTTCCATTTCTTATCTATAAAAATGACGACGTTTGTTTTGGCGATCTTCGTTCAGACTTAGGCACTAAGATTGCTGAGTTTGAAAATTTTATGGAGTTCAAGCTTAAAAGAGAGTATCGAATCCATAAAACTAAATTAGGGTCTTTTACTTTTCTTGATTATGAAAAGATTGGTCTCTATTCGCTTAGAGAAAAAGCAAACTATTTGTTTCTAAGATCAGTTGATAAGTTAACTGGAGGTGATTCATCTGGAGCCAAGAGTGATTTGGAACAGGCGCTAGACTTTGATCCTAGAAGTATTGACTGCCTTGAAGCTTTGGGTGTTGTTTTTGGTGAGGAAAAAAATTATGCGAAGGCTCATGAGTGTATGGATAAGATTATTAAATTGAATCCAAAACACATAATGGCACGGACAAATAAGTCTCTCTTTTATATGAGAGAAGGTAAAATTGATGAAGCGGAACAAGAAAAGGAAATCTCAGCTCAATTAAGTTTGGATAGTTTTAATGTGGAGTCTGATGAAAAAAAGTTAGAAAAGCTTAAAAATCAAAGAGCAATGTACGAAGAAGTTTTGGGCATAGATGATAGAGATGCTTTTGCTCTTCAAAAATATATTGAGTTATGTATTGACCTTGGGGACTTTGAGGCAGGGAGCTCTAGGGTATCTCACTTTGTTGCAACTTATCCAAAAAACCCTAAAGCATATTTATTGGATATTAAGATCAAAAAAGAGCTGGGTACCCTTAACGATTCAGACATAGAGGCTGGCAAAAAAGTATGCGCAAATGCGGGTGATAAGATTTCATTAGAAGAAATTGAAAAAATAGAGCTATAAGTTATTGAAAATATAATGGCTGGGGTGGCCGGATTCGAACCGGCGACCAACGGATTAACAGTCCGCTGCGCTACCGCTGCGCCACACCCCAATGAGAGATATTTTTTAATTTTTTTATCTCAATTTGTCTATGGTTTTTTCTAAAATTTGGGATATGACCCTAACTTTTTTTATCCAGAGAGCCCGATATACTGATTGATGGAAAAATCGCTATTAAACAGCTTATTAGGAGTGAACTCTTTAGAATCAATCACTTCCTTGAAAGAGCTTTCCGAAGGTAAGGGAAGAAAGTCTCTAGTTTTAATATTGAAAGAGGAGTTAAATTTAAAATTTAAGGAAGAGCTCGCATTAAATAATTTAGTAAGTGAACTAATGTCTGATACCAACTCTAACAGCCTAGAACCTGAAAGTCCGGAGGAGATAAATGAATCTTCAGATGAAAAAGGTGTTGCATTTATTCTCAATCATATTCGAAAAATGAAAAAGGCTCAGCGTATACTCAAATCAGCTGAGGTTATGGCTTTGTATAAAAAAACTTATGGTGCAAACAAAACAACAAGGTTTGAAAGCAAAAGCACCACAGGAATCCTTGTTAATAAAAAACAATACTAAATTTTTATTGAATACCCACAATTTTATTTGGATCCTCGATAACCTTGTTGGTTAACTCCAGCGAGGATTGGGCGTAAGAGCATGAGTCAATAAAAGAGACAGCGGCTGGTCTGTAGTTGCCTGAAGATTTGACTCCACCAAACGGCAAAGTAGAACTTGCGCCTACAGTCGATCTATTTATGTTTAACTGGCCTGCATCTATATCTCGAAGGCATAGATTCTGAACTTCTTTGTCCTCAGTGAATATACTTGCGGCGAGTCCATATTCTGAGTTATTTGAAATACTAACAGCCTCTTCAATTTCTTTATACTTAACAAAAGTACAGCTAGGGCCAAATAGTTCACTGCTTAGGAATATGCTAGTGCCAAGGTGGCTTAACGTCCCTAGGTGTATTGATGGGCTTACATAATTGCCTCTATATTTTTTTTCAATTTGCTTGCCTCTCATAATCTCTTCAAAGCCTTCTCTTTTGGCCATGCCCATATAATTAAGATAATTTTTCTGGCTAAAATCATCTATAAGAGGTCCCATGAATGGAGCGATCTCGTGATCTATTGGGTGGTCAATAATTAGCCTCTTCGTGAATGAGTGAAATTTTTCGATAAAACTATCAGCGATACTCTCGTGTATAGGAACAAGTGATGTAGACACACATCTTTGTCCGGTGGTCATGAAGCATGCTTTTAATAGTTCTGGAAGAACTAAATCGAGATTAGCGTCCTTATGTATTATTGAAGAGTTCTTCCCTCCAAGCTCAAGAGCTACTAGCTTAGATAAATCTTTGTGAGTATTCTCTAAAATTTTAAGTCCAACTTCTTTTGAGCCAGTGAAGAAAATACCTTTTACAGTTTTACTTGAGACTATTCTTGAAGCCGTTTCTCCGTCCCCTTGGATAAGGTTTATAACTCCGGGAGGAAAGCCTGCTTCGTGGAAGCAATCAATTAAAATTTCTCCAGAAAGACATGTTTTTTCGGAGGGTTTAAAAATTATAGAGTTTCCAGCAATTAGTGCATTCAAGATTTGTCCATTCGCTAAATGACATGGAAAGTTAAAAGGCCCTATAACAAAGCAGGGGCCTATTGGTTTATAATTAACCATTCCATTCGTATTCGGCATCAAGTTCTCAAAGTACTCAGAATTTATTCGTGGTAGCGACTTTGAAATGGTGACATTAACCTTCGCGGCGAGTGCCTTTGCTTCTGTTTTGGACTCCCAAATAGGCTTCCCTGTTTCGAGTGCAATTGCCGTTGCAATCAGCTCCTCTTTTTCAATGACTTTTTCTTTAAATTTCTCTAAAAGTTCAACTCTTGAGTCAATATTAGTCTTTCTCCATGAGTTGAATCCCTCTGACGCTGATAATAAAACTTGATCAATACAATTATAGTCTACAATAAGCTCCCATAGTTTCTCATCAATATTAGCAGGAGAAGTCTTTTTAATTTTTTTAGATATGTTCCTGAGAGGGTCTACTTCTGGTAAGTGATAGCTTCCATTAAAATAGTTTCCTTTTAGTTCATATTTCATAATTATTTCCTATAGTAGATATGTTCTAATTTTGTTTGAGTTAAGTTTAGAACCTCTAAGACTTGATTCATCTATCGCACATTTTCCTTGTTCATTAACGTGAGTATAAACACATGCAAAGTATAGATTATCTAAGTTCAACAATGAACTGATGGCATTCTTGCTCACGTTTGTCTTTGTGAGTGTTGCATCTAGATATTTGGAATCTCTCACAATTGTTATCTGGTCCCTTGGGGCACGGTAATGAGGGCCTCCATCAAAAGGGTCTACTTCGTTTGTATATTTAAAGCCAATGTTTCCGAGCATCTTTTGAACAGGTAATGTGTCCTTACCAACTTTGCCAATAGCTTGCCTTGCACCGTCTGGTAGTAGTTTTGTATAGATTGTTCCTTGTGGAAAAAGGTTTAATATAAACTCTTTGTTTGTTTGAGATAATTTATCTGCTTCCCAGTACTCCATTTCAAAAAACTTTCTACCTATTGCTTCCCAGAGTAACGAGCTACCTTCATCAGTTAGTGGGGGCATTAGCTCTGAGTGAATCTCTCCGGTGAATAATTCTTTTTTCTCGGCTATAAAAAGAAACCTTGACAGAGACAGTAATTTTCCAAGTTTATCGGGATGGCCTCTGTAGTTTTTATCGAGGACTAATCCACCAATTTCAGAGTATCCGTTTGACTCATGTCCAAATTTTAATGTTTCGTGTATGTAATTTTTGTTTAGCGTTTCACTTGTTCTTTTTTCTGATCCAACCCTCAAGTAAAAATGGGGCTTAGACAATGTGCCGTGTTGCCCATGGATCATTGAGACTCCCACAACTTTGTTGCAGGATAAATCTTCTAAACAAAAAATGAAGTGGTTTTGACTTATATCTTGTTTGTTAGGCTCGCTGAAGGATGATATAGATTTGTTGATTTTACTTTTTATGATGTCTTTATCTTGCGGTAAATTTAACAATAATGCTTGTTTACTAAGTTGAAATAAATCTTCCAGGTCATTTTCGGTTACGTTGCGAACAATAAACATAAAGAAACTCTTGCTAAATTTTTGAAGGCAAATTTTGAACGTCAATTTATCCTTTTTCCTGTTAATAGTAAAATTAATTCAATGCAGCAAAAAGAGCTAGTTCAATTATTTAATCAGTACCTCGAAAATAAGGACTTTAGTCTTTTAGAAAGTAGTTATGTGGGTACCAGCAATTTTTCGATTAATGAGTACTTTATAAATCTGTCTAGAATATCTCTGAATTATGGAGACAATTGGTCCTCTTTTGCATTTTTTCTTAAAGCTTTTTCAAATAATTATTTAATTAAATTCATGGATTTCTTTAACAAAGATTTTTTTGTTTTAGATAAGATAGATTCTTTGGGGCAAATTGGAATTTTACTCAAATCCGGCTTTGGACTTTTTGCAGTATTAACCTTTTTTATTATAAAGTTTGTATTGTCTCAAGTTTATACTGGAAAAGTAAAAAAAGGCTTGGTTTTATCAATGTTTGCCTTTGTTACTTTATTTTTTACATTAAGCGAGAAAGCTAGTGTTGCTTTGTTGAAGCCACAAACTTCATTTTTAAGTTCACCAAGCAAAGTTTTTTTTACAGGTCAATTGTCTGGAGAGAGGGATGTTTTTTTGATAGTGGGCCATGATAAAAAGTTTTTAAAATTAATAAATTCAAAATTTGATAAATTTTGGGTCAGAAGAGAAGATACTGTTATTTTCAAATAAGGACTATTATGAGCAGTGGTAACAAAGAAGGAAAAAAAGTAGAAATACCAGCAATTAAGTATTTTTGGTCGTCTTCATCTTTAGTTGGAAAAAAAACCAAAAATATTCCTAAGTTTTTAAGAGAAATAGACATATTTTCAAACTTAACTGGTAATGAGTTGAGAATTTTATCAAAGTTTTTACACATTCGTGATTTCTCAAATGAGGAACTTATTATTAATAAGGGTGACAAGGGAATTGGTTTTTATCTTATATACAGCGGTCAAGTTAAAGTTTTTGATGAACTTGGAGAGAACTCGTACTCCTACCTTGAAGAGGGTGAATACTTTGGTGAGCTCGCCTTGCTACAAGATGTATCAATAAGAAACGCAAACATTGTTGCAATTTCAAAGGTAAAGCTTTTAGGGATTTTAAAACCAGACCTAGAGGATTTAATTGATTCTCATCCCAAAGTTTCTGCTAAGTTAATTCAGTCCTTGTCACTCATTGTTTCAAATCGTTTTAACAGTGCAATAGATGAAATAGTTAGTCTTAGAAAAAGATTGAAAGATGAGAGTGAGCAATGAGTGTTTTAAGAGGTAAGCAAAGACACAACCCATGGCAATACACATTTTTTATTTTAGGTATTCTGTTTTTCTTTTTAATATTGTTCAACTTACCACGTCTTTCAATCCCTTTGATGGTTAGTTACGTTTTGTACCTAGTATTTCTTCCACTTGTGCCAAAGCTTCAAAGAATAGGTGTTCCAACACTTCTAAGTCGAATGCTAATAGTCTTAACATTACTCTTTGCTCTCATTTATCCAATCATCAAACTTGTGCCATTTGTAAAAAATGAATCCAGCAAAATGCAAAACTATTTACCTAAAGCAGAAGTTTATATAAAAAAATATTACTTTGAAGCTAAGAGTTTTATTTCAAAAAAATATAATTACGAAGTAGATGACCAAATTCTTTTAGATGGGCTTATGGTCATGAAGGATTTTTCGCAAGAGTTTTTACTTTCACTACCAAGCTATTTTGGAAATTTTTTAGAATGGATTTTTTTGGTTCCAATTTTTCTTTTCTTTTTATTTCAGGACGGCCGTCGTTTTAAAAGAATCGTGTTGAAAATGGTGCCTAATCCTATATTTGAGAGAGTTTATTATCTATCAACTCAGTTTAATAAAAAGATAGGTGATTACATTTTCGCAAAAGTTGTCGAGGCAACAATCTTGGGGGTAATCATAGGGGTCGGCTTGGCGATTGTAGATCTTAGGTTTTCCCTTTTACTCGGAGTAATTGCGGGGCTAACTAATATAATTCCTTATGTTGGACCGGTTGCTGGAATGTTGCCGGGTTTAATTGTTGCTCTGGTAGAGTTTGGCCCATCAGCAAATTTTTATGCTGTTGTATTAATTTACATGATTGCTAATGCAATCGATATCGCCTTGATCTTTCCCATTTTAGTGTCAAAGATTGTCGATCTTCATCCTGTTCTTGTAATTTTAAGTGTAATACTTGGGTCTCAGCTCATGGGTGTTGCGGGCATGGTTATATCAATTCCTATTGCTGCGTCTGTTAAGCTAATTATCGAGGAAATTTATTTGGAATTCTATCAAAGAGGTTGAGTTTCTTTGACTATGGAAATTTAGGTTTGCTATCTTATCTAAATGAAATATTTCCTAATAAAGATTGTACTTTTGACTCTCTTATCTGCCTGCTCAACTCAGGTGAAACTCGGTAAAAGTGAAGCCGAGAACCTATATTTACATGCTAAAAAAAATGTCAAAAATGGACAGTATCTTCTAGCGATAGATCGACTTGATGAGCTAAAGGCAACTTATCCGTTGTCTCCACTTGTGCAAAAAGCTGACATACTTAAGGGGGAAGCTCTTTTTAAACAGGAAAATTATCAAGATTCCATTGATGTGTTTATGAACTTTCAAACACTAAACCCGGGATATTCAGATTTAGACTATGTTCAGTGGATGATAGCAGAGGCTTACTTCAAATCGATGCCAGACACTATTGATAGGGATCTCTCAATGGCTTATGAGGCAATAAGCTCATATACAAAGCTTTTAAATGATTTTCCAAATTCCAAGTATTTAAAGAATATAAAGTCTCGGCTAGATGAATGTCAGAACTTTATTTATGGGCGAGAAGTGTATGTGGCGGATTTCTATTTTAAGACTAAAAAGTATGTTGCTTCCGCCTCAAGGTACAAAGAGTTGCTTTCTTCAGAGGCTCCTGTCGAATTGAAAAAAAAGGCTTATAAAAATTATGTTGTTTCGCTTCTAAAAAGTAAGTCATTTCAAGATTGTTTAGAGGCACTCAAAACTAACTCTGTTGTAAATTTTATTGATCCGGTAGAAGCTTTATCTTTAGAGAAGGCATGTCTTAAGGGTGAGAAAAGGGATTAACCAATGAACTCAAGTGTTGAAAAAAATTTAAGCCAAGTGCGTACATTGATAAAAACGAATGAGCTAAAAAAAGCTGAGCACTATTTAAGCCGATTGGTGTCATCGGGAGAAAGCCATCCTAATGTTTTCTTTGAGTTGGGGAATCTTTATCACTTGAAAGGGGAGATAGGTAGGGCAATCAAGAGTTTTAAAAAGACATTAGAGGTTGACCCAAGCCATACTGACGCGAGTATTTCTCTTTCTGTCCTTCTTAATGATGTTGGACAGTACCGGGAAGCCAGAAAAATATTTGAAGACACTGACCGGAGAGTTAAGCAAGGCGCTGGGAGTAGCTTAATTGAAGACAAGCATATTAATAAGAAGTTTTCGCTTAAGCACCTTGAAATAGCAGACTTGTATTTAACTTATAATCGATTTGATGAAGCATTGTTTGAATTAAAAAAAGCTAGTGCATTAGATCCGGAAAACCTTGAGTTTCGGCTAAAGCTCGCGAGAATTTACTCGAAAAAAGGTTTTAAAAGTAAAGCAATTGATGAGTTGATTAAGCTCAAAAATGAAAAACCAGATTTCTTTGAGGCAAGGGTTGCCTTGGGTGTTTTATACTTTGGTTTAGGCAATGTTTTGGAAGCTCAGACTGAATGGGAGAAGGTATTATCGAAAGACCCTAAAAACGCAGTTGCTCTGACTTATTTAGAGCTTTCAAAGAATGCTAATGAAGTAGCTCTTAATTAAGCGTTTTTTATAGCTCTGGCTGTCTCAGTCTTTCTTGGGTAGCATCTGGCTCTGTTGTAACTGGTGTTCTGTTTGGAGTTTTAGTAGTGAAATTAACAATGTACTTTTTTAGCTCTAAATACATTGGGTACTTAACCTCTAACTTGCTATCTTGAAGAACAATTTGCCTTGAGGCTTTGGAGTTATTATTGATAACAATCGGTGCCTTAAGGTTTGCAGACATGTCTGTGACGTTTTGTGGTATCGTGAGAATTGAATAAACAGTTGCATCATTTAGGTTATCTAGGTTTAGTGAATTTAGCTCAGCTGGAAGTAGTTTCACTCTATAGTCAGGCATGAAAATTCTTGGTTCAATTATTGGGAATGCAACGGTTTCGTCATCAATAGACTGAAGCCATAGTATTAATGTTTGGTCTCCTGGATCAACAACTGTGAATTTCTTTAACTTCTCAAAACCCAATAAGCCTTCCGCAAATGTAATAATTTCATTTTTTTCAACTTCTAAGTTTCCAAAGCGAGAAGTATTTATTTTCACAGGTTCCTCCAGTAGAGCGACGCTAATATTTATTCAATAGTGGATTCTAGCAATTTAAGGGGTTAAAGGGCAAGCAGGAATTTATTTCTTTTGAAGTTCGTCAGTAAGCTTTGAGATGTCTTCTAGAGTACTTTGAGAAGCCTCGACGTTTTGGTCTTGGATAGCTTTGTAGACTTCTTCACGATGTATTTTTGTTTCTTTTGGAGCCTTAATACCCAAGCGAACTTGTTTACCTTTGATTTGAACAACAACGATTTTGATATGATCATCAATTGCAATGCTTTCACCAAGCTTCCGTGTCAAGACTAGCATGTTAAACCTCTGTACCTATAAAGAACCTTCATCTGTTCCAATTATTAGTATTCTGTTGTTTCTGAAACACCGTGTAAATAGGTGCTCCAGTGATGCGTATTAGCACTTTTGAATCAAAGTTCCAAGTTATTAGTAGAAAAGTGGGTAAAATAAGTAATTATTTCAAAAAATCCATAAGGGAGCGATTGATTATTGCCTGACCACTTTTATATGCAGTGCCCAATACTTGCTGTTGTTTTGACACTTCGCTGAAAAGATCAGCAATGTCAGCATCTACTATTTTACTTTTTAGCTCTTTATTATCTATTTCTTCTTTTTCAAGTTTGTTTCTGAAAGACTCAATACTATTGGTAACAGATCCAAGTTTTGTTCTGGCCTGGATTACGTTTTTTGTGGCCGTATCAAAGTCTTCTAATAATGATTGAGTAAGGAACTTATCATTTGTTCTCAAAGATGTTTCCAGTGCGTCAACTAATTGAATAATATTTTTTTGTACAATCTTCGTTTCTTGAGTAGATGCAAGCTGTCTGGAGGGGTCATTTGATTCGTCTTTTTTGTTAGTTGGAACCGGGATTTCTTTATCAAAGTAAAAAAGTTCTTTTCCATTTAGAGTTACTGGAATCCTGAAATCTTGGGCAATTTCAATTTCTATGTTTTTATCGTCCCCGTAATAATTTCCGAACTCATCGAATGGTTTGGTCAATGACTGGTGTCCTGAAAATATATATCTATTGCCTAGTCGCTTACTAGAAATTCCCATCAATTGTTTTTTTAGTTGAGTGACTTCTTCTGCAACGTTCTCTTTAATATCGGCACCATAAAAGTCAGATGATTGTAAAACTGCAATCTCTTTCGCCTTGTTTAAAATATTTGTAATTTCCTCAACGGACTTTTCTATAATGTTCACATTAAATTCTGCATAATCGATATTTTTTAAATATTGTTCTATATTTTTATTTCTAGAACTTAATTGAAGTGCTTTAGCATTACCGGTAGGGTTGTCAGAGGGCTTCCGAATTTTCTTTAAGTTAGCCCCTTTTAGCTGAAGTTCTTCAAGCTTTGACTTTGCTTTATTAACAGCAAAGGTGACAGCAGAGCTGGAGCTTTTTTCAGTTACTCTAACCATAATTAATTACCAATCCTAATCAAGGTATCAAACATCTCCTCTGCGGCTTGAATAACCTTTGCAGATGCTTGGTATGTATTTTGGTATTTAACAAGGTTGGCTGCTTCTTCATCCAGAGAAACGCCTGTTATTCTTTCTTTTATAGATTGGTTTTGAGATAAAATTCCTTGGGTTTGCTCAGTTTCCAATTCAGCTTTTGCCGCTTCAAGTCCAATTTTCCCAACAGTTTTTAAAAAGCTTTCCTCAAGACTGGCTTGGCCACCGTCAGTTAATTTTTCATATTGCAAAGAGGCTATTTCTAATGCGATCTCATTATTACCAGCACTACCAGGAGTGCTTGAGGTAACTAAATTATTAAGGTCTTTTTTTATAAGGTCATTAATTTTTAAATTTATTGAGGCGTCTTCTTCACTATTTATTTCATCAAAAAAGTTTATTTTATCACCCGCGAGATTGTCAGGAACTTTGGAGTCTGTTCTAAACCCTTTTCTGTGAATCTGATTTACTGCTTTAGAAAATTCAAAAGCCAAAGTGTCCATTTTCTTTTTAATACTAAAAATATCTCCGTTTCTGACCTTAACTAAACTTGCTATTTCGCCCTCTCTAAATCTCGTCGTTATGGGCGTATTTGGTTTGCGTTTGAAATAAATTTCAAAGCTTCCGGGCTGTCCATTTTTAGATTCAGACTTTGGCACTCCCTTACTGATGAGCTCGATTGTATTTCCTGCCGAAACTAGAGTGCCAACACCTGTTGCGTTAACAACATAGTTGCGCCTCCCGTCTATATATGTATTTACTTTTATAATTTTAGATAGCTCTCGTATTTCTCCGTCTCTTTGATCTCTGAGGTCTCCTGTAGAATCGCCACTAGCCTCTAGTTGAGCAATTCTGAGGTTAAGGTCAGATATTTTCTTACTATGAAAATTGATTTGATCTACTTTCAATTTTATTTTTTGATCAATGCTGCTTGATTGATTGGCAAGTGTCTCTCCAATTCTGTTGAAGTCATTAATGACAAGGCTTGCATTGTCTCGAACAATTGACTTTAGACTTTCGTTTTCAGGTTCGTTTGCAAGGCTTCTGAATGAGTTAAAAAACTTATTCATTAAAAGGTTTAACCCTTCTGTATCTATTTCGTTAAATACTTCTTGGACCTGAGAGAGTTGGTTATGTCTTTCTTTGAAGTAGGAAAAAGTAGAATGGTTACCGAGAATTTTTTTTTCAATTATATTATCTTCAACTCTGTTGACTCCTCTTATGTGAGTACCAGTGCCGACAACAAGCCCGTTTTTTCTAATTGGTTGACTCGAGATTTGGTCAACTTTTTGACGACTGTAGCCTTCAGTGTTCGAGTTTGAAATATTATGGCTCGTCGTTTCCAAGGCTTGCTTAGAAGCCCCTAAACCGGATCGACCAATACTCATTAAATCAGACAAACTCTTAGACTCCTTTTACATCGAGTTTTTTCATTTTCTTTCCATTTTTATTATATAGGTAATGGCGCTTACTTTGGTCAGAGGGAAGCTTTAGCCCGTCTAGTGAAATCAATGCGCGGTTAATAAAAAAACGATTTTTTTTATTTTGTTCCTTAATTTTATCAATAGTATCAAGTAATATTAAATTAAAGTTATTTAAATGATTTCCGCTCGACTCAATTTCAAATTGATCAAAAAATGTTTTTAAATCTTTGAACTTAAAATTTTCGTCGAGAGTTTTTGGGCCTAGTATTTCAGAGACAAGCTTTTGTCTGGATTGCTCCTCAACGTTAATTTTTTCAATTATTCTTTTTTTCTGCTCTAAAATTTTTGAAGTTTCATCTAGATCAGAAGATAAAAGGGCATGATATTCCTCTGCTGTAATTTCAAGCAGTGATTGATGAAGGTTACAAAGTCTCTGCCATAGATTGATTATTGATTTGTAGAGCTCTTTTTGTTCATTGTTCATTTTAATACTCAGTTTCTAGGATTTTATCAGCAATTTTTCCCTCATTTATTTGATATTTTCCTGCAGAAATTAACCTTTTTAGCGAGGCGATTTTATCAGCATTATCAATATCTGGTGATGAATCCACCGTTTTTTTAATTCGAGCAAAGTCCTTTATTTTTTGATTTATTGAGACTGAGGCGTGATCTTTAGAGATTTGATCGAGTTCTGCTTTTCTTGAGGCATCATTCCTTGCCCTAATCCTGGTGCTTGACTTGGTTTGACCAGGAAAAAATGGTGTTCTAAAATTTGTATTATCTATCTTGCTCATAGTGAATTCCTCCACACTTAGCGGTTTTTACCAAGTTTATTGTCCTGCATTTTCATGTAGGCATTAAAGCTTGTCTCGTTCCTAAATTTTTGAGGATAAATTTGGTCAAGGATCAGTTCTTTTAGACTTCCTTCATCAGATAAATTACTGATTATTTCAGACCTTTCATTTCTTTGAAGACTCTTATAATAATTGTTTGCGGTTGAATCCTCTTGTTTTCCAGTCGTTTTTTCCATTTGTTCAAGCATGTGCTCAATAAATTGTTTTTCCATTGAGGTTGCAACTTGCTTGAACTCCTTAGGGATATAGTCTGCACTTTTTTTGAAAGATGAGACAGATGGAACTAGTTTGTTGATATCCATTTTTACTCCTCGCAAAGAGCGACTACACAAATTTTATCAAATAGATACTTTTTGTTGAATAGAGTAATTTCTGCCGATAGGTGCTATATAAGCTCTATGTCGCTGTCGAGAGAACCGCTCTTTTTTAGGGCTTGAAATATTGAGATGATATCATCAGGCTTTGCGCCAAAAGAATTTAGTGAGTTAACGAACTCCTTTAATTTAGTTCTTTTTTCAATATTATAAATTGATTTTGTCGTATCTTCGTCGCCTGAAATTTCAATGTTAAGATCTCCGTGGCTTATAGCAACTGGTTTTAAAATAATGTCACCACCAGCGACGATTGTTCCGGTTCTTTCATTTATTACTATTTTTGCTCTTGTTTCAGAAACCACACTAAAGTTCTCAATAATTGCGATAAGTTTTACAATATTACTTGTGTAAATTGGAGGCACGATGAGATCAATCGTTGTGGAGTCTTTGGCTTTTGCGTAAAGGCCACCAAGCTCAGAGTTCAGTACCTCTTGAATTCTTGCAGCTGTAGTGAAATCAGGGTTTTTAAGTGAAAGTCGAATGCTTTTTTTAGAATCGAATTTAAAATTAATTTCTCTCTCTACAAAACCTCCGTTGGGAATTAGACCTACTGTTGAAATTTTCTTTTCGCCAGATTTTCCCCCGAGTGAAAGGCTACCGTTTGCAATTGCATATATCTTTCCGTCACCGCCTTTTAAGGGTGTAACTAATAGGTTTCCGCCTGATAATGACTTTGCATCTCCAATTGAGGATACCTTTATATCAATTTTTTGACCTTGCCTCGCAAATTCAGGAAGCTTTGCTGTAACTAATACAGTGGCAATATTCTTTGAAAGGATTTCGTTCTTTAGGTTTAGTCCCAGCTTTTTAAATAGCTTTTTCATTGCTATGTCAGCTACCTCTGATTTAGAGTCACCAGTACCATTTAGGCCGACGACAATCCCATATCCTACAAGGGGATTACTCCTGACACCTTTTATGTTTACTAAGTTTTTTATTTTACTAGAACGGTTCATTGATTTTGAAATAGTTAAACCAGAATAAAAAATTATGGATAAAATTAGAAAGCATCTCATCTTAGAGTCCTTATTTTAATTTGTAATATTTTTTTAGAATCAATGGTATCGTCTGAGGATACATCCTTTCGATTCACAAGAGCTGAAACCTCAATGAGTCTTTTAATATTTTCAAAGATAAGCTCTTTCCTCCCTATTAAAAGCATGTGGTTTGATCTAATTTCTTTGTTAACTATTGACGAGATTTTATCGAACACTTTTTTTGTGTCATTGTTCAAATTGTCATTAGATGCACCCCCTTGAGGATCTGCTTTGCTTTTAGAGAATGATCGTTCTAATTCATCTTGAATCTTCTTCTTTAAACCCTCCATTACCAAAATCGTGATAATGTCCCCTTTTTCTTTTTTCACGCTTGAGGAATCAAAGAAAGAATCACTGCCTGTTCCTGTCCAAAGTGAGGGGGAGGGCTCATTATCTACAAAGTCTGTTGACGTATATCGATGGGGACCCTCTTTTGGTCCGACAGGGTTCCTATATATTTCTGACTGAGGAGCTCTTGAACCCTTTCTTTTATAGTCCTTTGACATCTTGGTGTGAAGCTTGTCTACGTAGCTTGAACATGACGTTAATACTAAGATAAGAATTAGATTATAGATTCGCACTCACAACTCCTACGTCTACAACTTTCGCTGAAATTAGTTGTTTGTTTTTAAGCCTTACATAAACAGAGTCACCTAGCCCTCCATTAGTTTGTGGAGTGCCAATTGTTTCTATTGATAAATTTTTATTGCTAAAAAGCACTTTCACAGGCTGTCCAAACTTAAGAAGTGGCTTTTTTCTGAAGTCTGATTTTTTTAGGGGGCTTCCTTTTTTAACAAATGCCTTTAATGTGTGATGCTTTAGGTAATTTGTGAGTTCTTTTTTTGAAAAGAAATAGTTTTGCTTTTCTATATTACTTTTTCTCCATTCATTTTTTGTAACTGTTAGAAACTCAATTGATTTGCTTTCATAGGGAGTTATGTTTTTAGTTGAGTGTAATATAGGGCTTTGTTTTTCAAAGCTGAAGGGGAACTCATCGTTTTCTGCAGTTGTAAGTCTTGCATGGGCTTCGTCATACTTTATTTTAATTTTACTTGTATTTATATTTTTTAAAATTCCCTTCGTTGAGATGTTACGTACTTTTTGTGGGAGATAACCTTTTTTTATTTTTTCTGATATTCTTTCAACACTAATGGACTTCTGCGTTGTTAGAAGTTGAATGTTTAATTTTTTTAACTCGTTCTCCAGGTACGCAGTAGGAACCTCTCCGCTAAAATATCTAAGTTTTTTTGTGAATTCGTTTATTGTTAATTGAGAGCAATTAGTTCTAAGGTTGTGCCAAATTTTACTTTCGCTAATATCATTTAGTACTACAATTTTGTTCAGACGAACTTCACAAGCTATTGATTTGCCAAGCGAAAATATTACTAGAAAAAAAATTGCCTTCAATATCACCTCAAATTATTTACTGTTTGAAGCATTTGGTCAGCAATGCCCATTATTTTAGAATTCATTTCGTATGCTCTTTGCGCTTTGATCAAATTTGTCATCTCGTTCATTATTGAAACATTAGAGGTCTCAAGAGCCCCTTGCAAAATATCACCAGAGTTATTTGTCCCAGCAACCATTTGAAGAGGAGGCCCTGAGCTAGTGGTTACTTCATATAAATTTCCTCCTACAGTTTTTAAGCCAGGAGGGTTGTTAAATGTGAAAACAGGTATTGCGCCTAAATTTACTGGTTCTACTTGGTCCTTTAAATAAGCCTCAATCATGCCAGTAGAACTTATTTTTACATTAGTTGTTCCTTGAGGAAATGTAACGGTTGGGAAAACGCGAAATCCTTTTTTGGTTACTAATGTGCCTGTTCTATCTACATTGAATGATCCATCCCTGGTATATTTTATAGTTTCATTGGGTAGGATAATTCCAAAAAATCCGTCTCCCTGAATCATTAAATCAAATGGATTATTCGTTATATTAGGTGTCCCTATTGCGAAATTTTTTTTGATGCCAGCGACTTTTGACCCTGTTCCATACTGAATTCCAACTGAGTATTGTGAGTCCCCACTAGACCGTGAGCCGGGGTTAATTTCAGTAGAGTATGAAAGATCCTCAAACTCAGTTCGGTTCCTTTTGAATCCTATCGTATTTACGTTAGCAATGTTGTTTGAAATGTTATTAACGTTCGCCTCTTGAGCTGCCATCCCTGTTGCTGCGATGTTTAGAGCTCTCGTGCTACCGTGTGAAATGTTAATTGAAATTAAAGATAGAATTATAAATCGATACATTAAAACCTCAGAAGCGTTGTATTTGCTTTGTTTGCCATGCTGTCATATGTCTTAATTACGTTTTGGACACTGTCGAAATTCCGACTGGCCTTAATAAGTTCTGCCATTTCTTGGATGGCATTTACATTGGATTGCTCTAAGAAGCCTTGGAGGACAATTGTCTTTAGTTTTTCTGTTTCAATATTTTCGTTTGAGGGGTTGATAAACATACTGTTGCCCTCTTTTTTCAATGAGTTTATGTCTTTAAATTCGGTTATAGATATTTTTGATATAACACCCTGGTCTGTAAAAACTTGACCCTCTTGGTTTATCGAAACCTTACGGTCAGGAACCTGAATAAAGCTAGGTCTTTGATTGTAGTCCTCTCTAGCGCTAACAACGGGATACCCTTGATCAGTAATTAACCTACCCTCATTAGAGATAGATAGTGCTCCTTTTCTTGTATACCGTAACCCTTGAGGCGTTAATATTTCAATAAAGCCTCGCCCGCGAAGTGCGATATCCAAGTTGTTTTTTGTTGGTAAGAGGTCTCCTTGATCAAAGTTCGTGAAGGATCCATCTATTTTGACAAATGAATTCTCATTGTTGTGAGTTTTGTAAAAGTCTTCAGGTGCCCAAGCTTTATTTGGAAGATCTATATCCTCTCCACCCTTATTTTGGCTTACAATATATTCCTTGAAAGTGAGCTGATCTTTTTTAAATCCAGGAGTATTTGCGTTCGCGACATTATTTGCGATTGTTTCAACCTGTCGCTGCCTTGCAACTGCCGCTGATAATGGTACCCAAAGATCTTTCAACAGGATCCTCCTTTCAGTTTTCATGGTAGCAGAATTTTAAATTTTTTTTATTGGGGCAATATTTTCTAATAAGTGCATAACCTGCTAATATGACAGCCAACTAGTGGAGAAATAATGTCGAAAAAAAGTGTAAATTTTGAGGAGAATCTTCAGAGCTTGGAGAAAATTGTCGCGGATTTAGAATCAGGTAAGATTTCACTCGATGAGAGTCTAAAAAAGTATGAGGAGGGGGTGCGGTTTTTTAAGTCTTGCAAGGCTCTTCTTTCAAAGGCTGAGAAAAAAATTCAAAAACTATCAGATACTTTAGAGGAAGAGGACTTTGAGTAGGTTTTTATTAATATTCATTTTTCTTTTTGGATGTTCAAGTAATGTTGAAAGAAAAAATCTAAATGAGATTGGTGAGATAGCATCGGGAAAAAAGAATAGTCCGCAACGAGAGATTGAAATAAATGATAGATCAATACCTGTAAGCAATTCTTCAAAACGTATTGTTCTTTTTTTAACCAAAGAGACAGCTTTGTGTATAAGTGATTTACTCAATCTTGATGGCTTTGATTTTAAAGTATCCCAGTTAGGCTTGTTGATGCTGAGAGGGTACTTAGGTGAGGAAAATTATGAATGGCAAAGATATCTCTTGGCGCAAAAGTATCTAAGACAGGGACAAGACTACTCAGGTATTGTCGAGAGAAAACTAAAAAGATCTATAGTAAAAAAATATTTTATTCGATTACCCTTTTTAAAAAATTATATTTCAGAAAAAGAAAAGATGCTTCTAGAAACTGACGATTTTACTTACGTTTTGAGTGAAGTTGAAACTTTTAATAAAGGAAATGATATACTTGTTAGTGATATTAATATCAATTTTAAAAATATTAATTACATTAAACTAGGCTCTTTAAATAACTTTAAATCCTTTAAGTCATTGAAGAGAAGATGTTTAGTTATTACTGAAAAACTCAAAGAGGCTTTAATCAAAGAAATTTAAATGTTAAAAAAAATATTTGGCGCCATACTTATTTGTATAATTATTGGGTTGACGGGAGTAATTTTTGGCTACAATTTTATAGCTAGTCAATTACCAGAGATTAACTCAATTGATGATTATAAACCTGCACTTCCAACTAAAATTTACGATAGAAATGGAATTCTTTTGAGAAAGATTGGTGCAGAAGAAAGAGAAATCGTAAAAATCGAAAATGTTCCAAACAAGGTTCTAAATGCCTTTTTGGCGGCAGAGGATTCATCTTTTTTTGACCATGCTGGTGTAGACCTTTTTGGAATTGCAAGAGCATTTATTGCTAATATAAAAGCTGGAAAGGTAGTTCAGGGTGGCTCTACTATCACTCAGCAGGTGGCCAAGTCGTTTCTAAGTAATAAAGAAAGATCAATTGTTAGAAAGTTAAAGGATATTGTTCTCGCTCACAGGCTTGAAAAAAAACTAACCAAGAATGAGATTTTGTATCTATATCTAAACCAGGTCTACCTTGGCGGGGGTTATTACGGGGTAAAGTCAGCCTTTAAGGGTTACTTTGGTAAGGAGTTGTCCGAGGTGACTAACTCTGAGGCGGCCATGGTTGCGGGATTGCTCGTCGCCCCGTCTAAATATAGTCCATATAGAAACCCAAAATACGCTTACAACCGTCAAGGGTATGTCCTTAAAAGATTGTTTGAAAACGGGATGATCACTAAAAGTGAATATGATGAGGCAAAAGCTGAAAAAATTAAGTATAAGATTAAACATCGTTCTAAAGAGATATCATTTCATTTTGAAGAAAAAATCAGACAAGACCTCCTCAAGAAGTTTAGTTCTCAAGAAATTTTAAGTCTTGGTCTCGAAGTTGTGACAACTCTAGATTCCCGGCTCCAGCAAAAGGCTCAGCTTGCTGTTGATAGGGGGGTAGTTGAGATTGATAAGAGACAAGGTTTTGATCGTAAAATGATAAAGAGAATTCATGAAGATAACTTCGAATCGTTTATTGATGAAAAATTTAATAAAGCCCTTAAAGAGGAGTCTAATTATTTCCATATAGATAAAGAGAGCAATACACGTGTCTATGAGAATGTTGTTTCGGGAGAAGCTAGCGCCAATCTTTTAGAAAATAGAAGCAAATACTTAGAGATAGTAAAAAACCATTTGTTAAAAAATAAAATTAATCAAGGACTTGTTACTGATGTTAACGAAGATTTCGCTTTGATTAACATTTCAGGTGTTGAGGGGAAAATCCTATCGGAGGATTTGAAGTGGGCAAAAGAAAGGTTAATTGATAGCAAGGCTCAATGGAGATCAGCGCCTGAGAATGTTTTGAGCGTTCTAGAAAAAGGCATGATCATAGATATAGTTGTAGAAAAAGGTAAAGATAATCTTAAGTTTTCACTCTTCCAACTTCCAAAAGTTCAAGCCGCCGTCGTTGCGCTTGACCCAGGATCTAACGAAGTGCTTGCGTTGGTTGGAGGAAGTTCTTTCGTTGATTCACATTTTAATAGGGCTTTGCAAAGTGTAAGGCAGCCTGGCTCCGCATTTAAGCCTTTCGTTTATGCCGCAGGGATAAAATATGGATTTACACCAAGCACATTATTGATAGATTCACCTGAGTCTCTAGATGCAGGTGACCATTCTGTTTTTTGGAAACCAAGAAATTATGATGGTAAGTATCTAGGCCCTATCACACTTAGAACCAGTTTAGAGAAATCTCGAAATGTCACCACTATTAAACTTGCAAAAAAAATGGGTATTAATTTTTTAAGCAATTTTCTATCAGATCTAAAATTTGGTCTTAAAGATAAAAGTGATCTTAGCATTGTGCTCGGTAGTCGTGGATTGACTTTATTTGATTTGGTTAAAAAGTACTCTTATTTTGTGACCAGTAATGTTCCTGATGATGCGGAGTATTTCATATCGGTTAAAGACTTCAAGGGAAATGATTATACAGATAGTTTTGTTCTTATAAAGGAACAAGATGAAACGGCTGCAGAAGATTTGGAGGGTGCGAATAGTACTAATGATGTTTTTGATGATGACCTAAGCGAGGCAAATGAAAAGGGACTTAATGATCAGCAAAGGTTTATTGTTAAAAACTTATTAAAGGGTGTTATTCAAAATGGTACGGGGCGGAAGGCAAGAGGCTTATCCAAGCAAATAGGTGGAAAGACAGGTACAACGAGTGATTATATTGATGCATGGTTTGTTGGCTTTTCTAATACGTTAGTCCTTGGAGCTTGGGCAGGGTTTGATCAAAACAATACTATGGGTTTTGGAGAGTCAGGTGGAAAAGCAGCTCTTCCAATCTGGATCGATGTTATGAAGGCTCATATATCAATATTTGGAGAGGGAGAAGATGAGGAGGCGCCAGACGGAATAATAAATGTTTTAGTTAATAAGGAAACGGGTAAGGTTGCAGAGCTGTCAACCTCTAGGCCATTTCTAGAAGCGTTTATAGAAGGAACGGAGCCTGGATCAGGAAAGGTTGAGCAGGGTGAGGATGGTGTTGTTACAGAGACACTGCCAGAAAAAGTTGACGATGAGGACTTTTTAAATCTGTAAGCACATGAATTCATGCTACGTGGAGATGTAATTTCCACTCTTTGAGAAATGCCTAAAAATCGGGTTATACTAAGTTTGATTTAGCGAAACATTTGGCTAAATTTTTATAAATTTAAGGCTTTCGATGTCAAGTTTAGTTTTCAACAATGAAATCAAATCTCGTGATTCTGCTAAAAAATTTTTTCTTTTAGCGCTTATTTCTTCGTTGTTGTTTCATCTAGCCTATGTTTTTTTGGTCGAAATTGACTTAAAAACTGACATTGAACTTTCTGATGAAAAACCGTTAAAGATCAAAATCCTTACAAGAAAGAAGTCTAAAACACGACAGATAGTTGAAACTGATCAAAAAGAAAATAAAAAAAATTTGGACAAAGCTCGAGATGTTTTCCTCGGAAAAAACAACAGTTTAGTCAAAAAACAGTCCATTGCCAAAAGGATAGGTAAATTCAACAATGAAATGGGTAAGGCTAAAATAAATTCCAAAAGTAAGCCTGGTGCCTCAGTCCCCAAAAAGAAATTTAGTTTGGCTGATTTAAGTTTCAATAAAAATTTAATTAAGCCATTAGATAAGAAGCCTAAGCCGTCCATTAAAAATTCAGGCTCCCAAGGCAGCCTCCTACAATCTGCTTCTAATGACCATGTAAAAAATATTCCATTAGGAGACATTACAAGTTTAAACACAACAAAATTTAAATTTTATGGTTTTTATCACAGGATTAAGCAAAAACTTGAACAGCATTGGGGTAACTCTTTAATGCAAAAAGCGAAAGAAATATATAAATCTGGAAAGAGGATTCGAGGAAAAGGTGAGAAACTAACTGCACTATTAGTTATATTAGATCAAAAAGGAAATATACTTCAAGTTCGTTTAAAATCTACTTCTGGAGTTGATGAACTTGATGAGGCTGCAGTGGAATCATTTAATAAGGCTGGTCCTTTCCCAAACCCGCCAAGGGAAATGCTTAAGTCTGGTAAAGCAATGATTGAATGGGGCTTCGTAGTAAAGACCTAGTTTTTATTGTCTTTGGTTAGAGCCTTTTAGTATGGTCTTTAAGTTAGAAATGCCTTCCATCATTACATAATCGTCCCAAATTTTTTCAAGCTCTTTTACTGTATCAATCAAAATTACTGCTGCCTGATCTCTTGAGATACTTTGTTCATCAGATAGTTCAGATATAGCAGTAGACAATGCTTTCATCGCAGGTCTTGAGCAAACTTCTCCTAGCCTATCTTCGTATGAGCTTTCTAGTCTGTTTTCCTTTGACTTTATAATTGCGGTGTTAATGAGTTGTATTGAATCTCTGTCCATACCCAAAACTACTCTTCAGTTTGTAGTTTAACATACTCAGATGAAGGCAAAAGTTCACTGACTTCAGAGTTGTTACTAAGTTTAATTTTTATTAGCCAATTTGAGTAAGGAGAGTCATTCAATAGATCTGGCTGTGCCTCTAGTTCCTCATTTCTTTCGATGACCTCTCCACTTAGAGGAGAATATAAGTCTGAAACAGATTTAATTGACTCAACAACGCCAAATGACTCACCTTGAGTTACAGTGCTGCCAACCTCAGGTAGTTCTACAAAAACGATGTCTCCAAGGCTAGACTGTGCAAAGTCAGTGATACCAACAGTAGCAGAGTCTTCGTTGAGACTGGTCCATTCATGATCTTTTGTATATTTTAATTCTTCAGGAACATTGTAATTCATAATTTATTATCCAAACTATTTTATGAAGTTTTTCTTTTGTTTGATCGCCGGGTATTTTTTACCTCTTATGTCGATAAGTAAATCCCCTTCTTCAAATTTCTTCTCACTTTTTATCAAGCCCATTGCAATTCCCTTTTTAAAAGATGGACTAAAAGTCCCAGAAGTTACGTGACCCACCTCGTTATCTTCCCTATCAAAGATTTTAAGGCCAGCTCTTGGAATGCCATTTTCTAAATAGAATCTTATGAGTTTTTTGGTGCTCTTAACTTTGGAGAGGCTCTCTTTTCCTAAGAAGTCGTCTTTTTCCATTTTTACGGTCCACTTTAAGCCGCAGTCAAATGGTGTTAGCTCTTCACTTAATTCCTGCCCATATAGCGGATAGCAGGCTTCTAGGCGTAGTGTATCTCTTGCGGCTAAGCCACATGGAGAGACTTTTGATTTAATTAAGTTTAACCAAATTTTCTTTATTTTTTGATGGCTTCCAAAAACTTCGTAACCATCCTCGCCAGTGTAGCCAGTGCGTGCAATTATAAGGTCGCCAGACTCTAGGACACCATAAGTAGGCAGACTTTCAATACCAGGAAGTGCCAATTCTTCAGACAAAATGTCGCTAGCTTTTGGACCTTGTACAGCTATAAGAGAGTATTTTTCAGATTCGTTTAAAATCTCAACATTAAAATTTTGAGCTTTTGATGAGATCCAGTCGAAATCCTTTTCGATGTTTGCGGCATTGACGCATATAAGCGCTCTCTCATCGCTAAGTTTATACGCAATGAGATCGTCAAGGATTTTTCCTTCAGAGTTTAAAATAGGGGAATATAGTGCTTTTCCTACGGGTAAATCTTTATAATTATTCGGTAGAATATAATCAATAAACTGACTAGTTTGTTTCCCTTGCACGAAAAATTCGCCCATGTGAGAAACATCAAACATTCCTGCAAACTCTCTTACCGATAGGATCTCTTGTTTAACTGAATTGTATTGTATTGGCATTGAGAAGCCAGCAAAAGGAACCATTTTAGCTCCAAGTTCCTTGTGGTCTTCATAAAGAAAGGTTTTTTTCATAAATTAAGCCTTTTTTAAATTTTCCTGAATGTAAGCCGATTTAACTAGGTTTTTTGCCAAAGATAAAATAGTCATCGGCCCAACACCGCCAGGAACAGGGGTTATTGAGGCGACTTGATTTTTAACACCATTAAAGTCAATGTCACCTGTTATCTTATTTTGTTTCAAACTTGAAATACCAACATCAATTAGAACTTGGCTTTTATCATCTTTAAAATAATCGCAAGTCAAAAAGTTTGGGCTTCCGACAGCAGAGATAATAATGTCAGCTGCTTTTGTAAAGTTTGCTAAGTCCCTGGTTCTTGAGTGACATAGAGTCACTGTTGCATCAAGGTTTGTGAGCATCATTGAAAGTGGCTTTCCAACGATAAGGCTTCGACCTATGATTGTAATATTTTTTCCCGAGACATTGATATTGTAGTGCTGAAGAAGCTTAATGATACCTAAAGGTGTACATGGAAGTAAAAAATCACCCGAGGACTTCTTGTAAATAGAGAAGATGTTATCTTTGTGAAATCCATCGACATCTTTTAGAGGGGAAATAAGCTCTTGAAAATTAAAACCATCAAATTGAGGAGGCAAAGGGAGCTGGACAAGGCAACCGTTAATTTCATCGTCTTTATTGATATTGCAGAGAAGAGACTCTAGCTCTAGAGGTTGAAAGTCATCATTTTTTTGAATTATTTCGCAGATTGCACCGATAGATTCACAAAACTCCTTTTTCCTTTTGACATATATTTTTGAGCTTGGGTTATTGCCAATTAAGATTACTTTAAGCTTAGGTGCGTTTTTTAGTGTTTTGATAGCATCCTTTAGCTCTCCAAGCTCTGAGTCGACTATTGGTTTTGAATATAGGATTTGAGTCATATAAAATTGTGTCCGATTTTCTGAAATGCCAAAGCATACTATTTGTTGTGTCATATTTCCAATAATTAAAAACTCTGTTAATCATATGGTTACAGTAGGAGGAATGAGTGAAGTTTTATATATTGACTGGATTGCAATTAATTGGCTTTTCAATGGTTGGTCTTTGTCTTTTTAAAGGAATAACTACTGGTGACTATGATAAATTACAGCTTGCGCAGTTTGTCAGCGGAAATTTTCTCTTTTACATAGCACATATTCTAAAAGCTAAGTCATAAAAATAGACTGAGTTTGATTTTGTTTCTATTATACTTAAATGAAAATTTTGGCCATCGATCCTGGCTCGAGGTGTTCGGGCTATGCTGCAGTTTTACTTAAAAAAGGTAAAGTACACTATCTAGGTTCTGGTGTGCTCAAATTTGAAAAAAAAGACTTCCTAAAGAGGGTCCCAGAAATTTTCGAAAAAACTACCAACCATTTTGAGAATTTTAATTATGACATCCTCGCACTGGAAACTCTTATTAATGTAAAAAATGTTAACTCTCTAGCAAAGCTTTCCCAAGCTAGAGGTGCTCAAATTAGTGCGTTAACTAGGAACAGGTCGGTAGAGGTTGTGGAATATTCACCTAATTTAGTGAAATCTACGGTTGCAGGTTTTGGCCATGCAGATAAAATCAGTGTTCAAAAGAGTTTAGAGTTACTTTTTCAAGAAAAGTTTAGGTTTAAAACCCATGATGAAAGTGATGCTTTGGCAATCGCCTACTGCTGCGCAGTTAGTTCGAAGATAGACTTTCAGTCTAATAAAGGAATGTTAAGATGATTTCAGGTATTGAAGGTCATGTAATTTATCAAAACGATTTTCATGTCATTATACAGACAAGGTCAGGCTTGGGTTACAGAGTAGCTTTTAATAAAAAAAGACTCGAGCGCAATATTAAAATCTTTCTTTATACAGCCCAAACTTTTAGAGAGAATGGACAGGATCTTTATGGCTTTGACTCTGTGAAAGACTTAGAAATGTTTGACTTGCTTTGCTCTGTAAAGGGTGTCGGTTCAAAGTCGGCATTCTCATTGGTTAACTCTTTGGGCTTTAAAAATGTTTTGGATGCAATTTCTTTTGACAACAAAAAGCTCCTAAGCACTGCGCCTGGTATCGGAAATAAAGCTGCTTCTCAAATAATTTTAGACCTTCAAACAAAGATAACGAAGCTTTCATGGGTGGATGATCAGAAATTTTCATTAAATGGATCTGTATCAAGTGAGTCTGAGAATGAAAAAATTGCAATATCTGAGGACTTGGTAGGTTTGTCTCAAAAAAATAGTGAGCTTTTCGTACAGGACACCCTCATGGCTTGCAAGGATCTTGGTTTTAAAGAGTCAGAGATATTACCAATAATATCGTCGGTAATGAAAACTGGTGGAATTAACTCCTCTGAGGAATTAATTCAGATGGTATTGAAGGGGCTCTAGTGTATGTTTGAGGAAAGAGAAATTCTTGATCCAGAATTAAAAGAAAATGAAGAATATAACCATGAAGATAGCTTAAGACCAAAAAGTTTTAGTGAGTTTGTTGGTCAAAAAAATATCGTTAAAAATGTTGAAATAATGGTGGAGTCCTCAAAGCTTAGAAATGTAGCGGCTGATCATATGTTATTATCAGGTCCTCCTGGACTTGGAAAAACATCACTAGCCCATTTAATTGCCAAGGAAATTGGCTCAAATTTACATGTTATTTCGGGTCCTGCTATTGAGAAAAAAGGTGATCTTGCTGCTATTTTGACTAATATGCAACCGAAAGATGTGTTGTTTATTGATGAGATCCACAGAATGCACATTACTATTGAAGAAATTTTGTATTCTGCGATGGAGGACTTTAGGTTAGATCTAGTGATAGGACAAGGTCCTTCAGCACGAACAATGCAAATAGATATAGCACCATTTACACTTATAGGTGCAACAACTCGCTCTGGACTGCTTTCAAGGCCGTTGAGGGATAGGTTTTTGGCGAGTTTTCATTATGATTTTTATACTAACGAAGAGCTCACCGTAATTATTAAGGAAAATACAAAGAAGCTGAAGTTTGATATGTCCGATGTGGCTGCGAGTCAGGTAAGTATGTGCTCTAGGGGAACTCCTAGGATATCTAATCGCATTCTGAGAAGAGTGAGAGATTTTGCGATAGTTGAGAACAAAAAAGTAATCACAGAGCATGAGGTTTCTAGGTCCTTAAGTTTGATGGAGATTGACTCTATTGGTCTGGATAGGATGGATCGTAAAATCTTATCGGTGATAAATGATTTTTATAACGGAGGGCCTGTTGGAATAGAAAGTCTTTGTGCAACCCTGAATGAAGACAGGGGGACGCTAGAGGATGTCTACGAACCGTTTTTGCTAAAAATTGGCTTTTTGAGACGTACTCCTAGGGGTAGAGAGATTACTGAGATTGCTAAAGAACATTTATCGAATTAGGTAAGAAATGACATGTTGCACATAAGTTTTTCAAACCTGAGATAATTAATTTGCTATGATATAAGTCTTGGTGTAGCTCAATTCACCTTAAAGATTTTTCAAGGGTTTTATTTGAAAGTATATCAGCGAACAGTAAGCAAAAGTGTTTCGGTTACCGGTGTAGGATTACACTCTGGTAAAAAAATCACTTTATGTCTCAAGCCAATGCCCTCGGATAGTGGTATATGCTTTGTTCGTTCTGACTCTAAAAACCCTAAAACTTTAATGGCAAATGCTTTAACTGTTGGTGTTACAGAGAATAATACTTCTATTGGAAGTGGAGAAAGCACCATACAGACCGTAGAGCACCTTTTATCTGTGCTTTATGCATTAGGCATTGATAATGTTTTGTGTGAAATTGATGGCCCAGAGGTACCAATTATGGACGGCTCTGGAGCATCATTTTTATACCTTTTAAGGCAAGCCGGTGTTCGGAATTTAGAAAAAGAGAAAAAATTAATTCTCATACGGAAGAAAGTTCTAGTAAGACATCAGGATAAATGGGCGTCAATAGAACCACATGACGGTTTTAGTATTGAGTCCTCAATTAGCTTTGATCACCCAGTCATTGGCGATCAAAAATTTAAGTTCGATTTTAGCTCAAGTTCATTTATTGATAAGATTGTAAGGGCAAGAACTTTTGGTCTCCTTAGAGATGTTGACTCCTTAAGGGATAAGGGGTTAGTAAAGGGCGGATCGCTGAAAAATGCTATTGTGCTCGATGACTTCAAGGTTTTGAACTCGGAGGGGCTGAGATTTAAAGATGAGTTTATACGCCATAAAATCTTAGATACTATCGGTGATTTAAGCCTTCTGGGTTTTCCAATTGCCGGTAGTGTAAAGTCTCATAAAGCGGGTCATTATTTAAACAATCAACTATGTAGAGAAGTTCTATCCAACAAAGAAAACTATGAAATTGTGAATGTATCAGAGCTCAAGTCTATTGATGAAAATATTTACGATATTGATGGGTTTGCACTTCCATCTTTAGCTTAAAAAAGGACGGCTATGGCGACCGATTTGATAATTGGCTCTCATTCAATCGTAGAGGCGTTACTTAACAGCGAACGGTCCAATAAGACTCTGATAGGAGTGGAAAGTTCGATTAAAGATCTAAAGAAAAATTATCCTCAGATAAAAAAAATTATTGAATCAATAGAGGTTGAGGTGGTTAAAAGTAACCATGTTTTTCAGCAAGTAGCGGAAAAGTTATATAAAGAAACGGGTTTTAAGTTTAGTAGAGTTCCGGGTAATATATTGCTCTCTTGTTCTCAAATTCCATATAGATCTATTGGCGGGTTGTTTGATGAATTAAAGCAAGTTAAAAACAAGAGAGTAATATGTCTTGATCAAGTGACTGATCCTCAAAATGCTGCAGCAGTTTTAAGAACAGCTTCATTTTATGGTGTTGATGCAGTTGTTATTCCTGGCAAAAGTTCCTCAGGATTTTCTCCAAGTTTTTTTAGGATAGCGAGTGGTGCGGCGGAGCATGTGAGAGTTTACGCAATAAGTAATCTGTCCAGGTTTATCTCTAGGTTCAATGAGCTTGGAGGTTTATCAATTGGGTTTTCGGAACACGCTTCTGGAGATCACAACTCAGAAAAATATAGTGGTGAGAACACACTTTTGGTATTGGGTAATGAGGAAAAAGGAATTTCCAATGCAGTATCAAGGCAAGTTTCACAATTCATATCTTTAAAAACGCAAGGTAATATTAAATCATTGAATGTGTCAGTTGCTGCAGCTGTTGCAATGGAAAAGTTTTTTGGTACAAATTAGTTTTAAGACTTGCTTATTCAGAAATAAGGATCTATAACTCCCACCTAGTTATTCAACAGATGAGGCTGGTTTAGCTCAGTTGGTAGAGCAGCGGTTTTGTAAACCGCAGGTCGTAGGTTCAAGTCCTATAACCAGCTCCAATATTTTTGTTGCTTAGCTTTGGGGCGGGATTGCCGAGCGGCCAAAGGCATCAGACTGTAAATCTGACGGGATTTCCCTTCGATGGTTCGAATCCATCTCTCGCCACCACCATTAAATGCGGGTGTAACTCAGTTGGTAGAGTGCCAGCCTTCCAAGCTGGATGTCGCGCGTTCGAATCGCGTCGCCCGCTCCAATTTTTTCAAACACAATCGCTCACGTGGCTCAGTGGTAGAGCACTCCC
>DCQT01000100.1 GCA_002323535.1 Bacteriovoracaceae bacterium UBA1511 | reverse complement strand
ATTGCCTCAAGCTCATGTAAAAATTGTTCTGTGTCAGTCATTTTATATCCCTTATACTACTTATTTTTTTGGACTTACTTTTTTCTTCGCCGTTTTTTTAGCTTTAGACTTAGTAACTTTTTTAGCTACCTTTTTTGCTACCTTCTTAGTTGTTTTCTTTGTTGCTTTTTTTGACGATTTTTTTGTCGCTTTCTTTGCAGATTTACCTTCTGATTTAGGTGCACTCTTTTTAGAAGTGCGAGTTTTCACGACCGTGCTTGATTTTTCATCAAGTAAAAGCTCTTTTCTTAAACTTGTGTCTTTTCCAAAGCAAATATTAAGCATTTCTTTTGCGTGATTTATATCGTCAGGAATTATCTTTGTGTAGGTTTCACGCCCCATAATATACTTCCACGCCTGTGGAGACATCTCCCCTAACCCTTTGTTTCGATGAATTTCCTTAATTTTAGTAGAGTTTTTACTTTTAAATGCCTCAAGCTCTCTATCACTTTCTACATAAAAAGTTTCATCTTTAGTAACGACTTCAAAAAGAGGTGCCTTCGCAAGGCAGATCATTTCCTCTTCAAACATTTCAGGCCAAAAGGTATAGAAAAAATTAGTTAAAAGTGTATTTATGTGGCCACCATCAACATCTGAGTCGGCCAAAAAAACAACTTTTGAGTAGCGAAGACTTGACTCCTCAATAGGTTGCCCGATAACGAGGCCTATGCTTGCCATAATATCTGAGAACTCTTGGTTATTTAGAATATCCTTGATACTTGCCTGAGCAACGTTCATTGGCTTACCTTTCAAAGCAATGCCACCTTGAGTAAGCTTATCCCTTGCAGAGCGAAGTCCACCAATCGCTGAGTCCCCCTCACAAATAAACAATGTGCAACGGTCCCTGTTTTTTCTCTCGTTAGCGTCGAGAAGTTTTTCCACTCGCTGTTTTTTTTGTTTTTTTCCTTTTTTTGCCGCGTCTTTGAGCATTTGATACTTTAGTCTTGATTTAGCTCGATCAATTATCAAATCAAGGTACTCTTTATTCTTTCGAAGAAATTTGGGCATTTGATTACTCATGAGTTCTTCGATTGCTTTTTCAAGGTTATTGTCTCTTACTAGCTTTCTTTTTGTTTGAGACTCAAACCTTGGATTAGGCATTGTGATACCAACGATAAACGTTAAACCCATTAATACATCATTATCATTTATCGATACTTTTTCTTTTTTCGCCGCTCGCTCTAGCTTTTCTTTAATGATATTAATAAATATCCTTCGAACTCGGTCGTGATGGAAGCCCCCATCAAAAGTCGGTGTGGAATTAACGAATGAAATAAATCGCTCTCTTTCCTCACTTGCCCCATGAACAGTGAGGCTAACACTTACATCAATTTTACCTTTAACTTTTTTCTTTTTAGAATTTACGCTCTCATAGACGAAAGCACTTTGACCGATATCAAAAGCATGGCCTTCATCAATTCTCTCGGCCAACTCAAAAAGACCCTTTTTATAAAGATATTTTTCATCGTTAAAATAAAAAGTTAGGCCGGGATTATTATAAGCAAGATCGATAATTCTTTTTCGAAGAAGCTCTTCATCCACAATGTTGTTTTTATATACTTCTTTACTTAATTTAAATTCAACTCTAACACCACTATGGCCCTTGAACTTTTTAGCTGCTGACTTTGTCGTTTTTAAAGCACCATCTTTAAATGTCCAGGTTTGCTCTTTCTTTGAGTTATAGTGACGAATTCTCACTTTAAATAAATCACTTGTTAAGCATGTCGCTGCAGCACCAAGCCCATTTTGACCTAATGTTCGATGTAGAAAACCTTTTTCATCAACTTCTTCATCTCGAAATTTACTTCCCGTTCTAAACTCTGAATAAACTTCCTTTGCTTTATTGACGGGAAAACCAATTCCATTATCTTCAATAATGATCGTCTCTTTATCGTCACTGAGTGTGGTTCGAACTTCTGTAACATGACCTCGATAAAATTCATCAATACAATTATCTAGGATCTCCTCAATTGCCTTAGATTTTGCCTGGTGAAATTGAACTGTTTTAAAGTCTAAGTGATGATCTCCATAAAGATATGTATCAAGTTCCTCAATATCATTGCTTCCAAAAACGAGCGTTATACGATTTCGACAATGCCACCGCTGGTCTTTTTTTTCGATAACCGCTTCTTTTGCTTTTCCCTTTCTTTTAACTTTTTGTAATTCCATTAATTTTTTTCCTAAAAAAACTTAAGGTATAATTTTTCAGAGTAATTAGGTACCAAATTCAAGGAAAGGCACAGTGCTCCAAAGATTAATTGTTATTTCAATTTTACTTCAGAGTGCTCCTTGGTGCCATGGCTTTATCAAACAATCTGAAATAAAAAAAGAAATTTTAAAAGAGATGGATGCAAACAAGCCTTATGTGGATAGTAATGTGAACTCTTATGAAAAAGAAAAAGAAGACTTTCAAAGCTTGAAACTTAAGGGTGCAGCCTATCATGTTGACTCATGTAAAAAAGTATTCGGTACTTTAGGGCAATATGAAAACTATAAAAAAATGATAAGTTTTATCAAGGAAAGTCATTACAACGAAAAAAATAAACGAGTTTTCTTTCTCTTGAGTCACTTTCTCCTACCTTTTGATATGGTCATGGACTTTAAAATACCGCGTATAAAAGATGAGGGGATGTATACTTTTAAATTTGATCAGGGATTCCTCAAAAGTCTAATTGGAGAAATATTTGTCCAAAATCTGAACGAAGTGAAGTACAAATGTTTTATATCGATTGATATCAATTGGTCCGGCCCTGACTCTCCCTTCCCTGATTTTATTTTTCAATACTTTTCTAAGGTGCTCCTTAACAGGTCTATCAAAAAATTATGGTCTGAAAGTAATCATCATTTTTAGAATGACAACTCTCATTAACTTTAGTAGAAAAACTTTTAGTTTTCATAAGGAAATCTAATGAGAGTAAGGCAAATAAGCCCTTCAGACACATACTTAATCAGACAGCAGGTCTTAAGACCTGGGCGAGATATCTCAACCTGTTACTTTAAAGATGATGAAAGAGACCAAACTCTTCACCTCGGTGCATTTATTGACAAAAAGCTTGTAAGCGTAGCGTCATTCTACTTTAACAAATCAAGCTCTTTTGAATCTATTGGGCAGTACCAGCTAAGAGGCATGGCGACCCTTCCAGACTTCAGGGGACAGGGTTATTCAAGTGAATTACTGAAGTTTGGATTCCCCCTAATTAAAAGAAATTTCTGTGACCTTGTTTGGTGTAACGCAAGGGTGAGCGCTATCGACTTTTACAAAAAAGTTGGATTCGACTCCATTGGAGATACTTTTGATATCCAAGATGTAGGGCCGCATCAATTAATGTACAAAAAGATCAACTAGATCTATATACTGAAATCTAAACAAAATTTTAGGCAATTCCATGGAAAAAACTCTACATAATAAGATTTACCTATCTATCGCCAGTTCTATTAAAAACTCAATCGACTCTGGATTTGACCTTGATGTTGAATTAGCTGAGGTCTATGGGCTATTTTCCACCCCCCCGAATGACAAACTTGGGCAAATCGCCTTTCCTTGCTTTAGCTTTTCAAAAACCCTTCGTATGGGGCCTCCACAAATAAGTGCAAAAATAGCGGAAGGACTTAAATCTTCCAATAACCCTTACATAAAAAAAATAAACCCAACCGGCCCTTATCTTAATTTTGAGTTAAATATTTCGGAGCTAGGTAAAAATGTCTTTAGTGAGATTTTGTCCGGCGAGTTTTTTAAAAAACAACTTTTAAAAGACCCTCCTGCAACTTTGCTTGAATACTCTCAACCTAATACACATAAAGAGCTTCATGTGGGGCACATGAGAAATCTTTGCCTTGGAAATACATTAAGCAATCTCTATAAATATACAGGACATAATTTTTATGGTGTCACTTATCCCGGTGACGTGGGAACGCATGTCGCCAAATGCCTTTGGTATTTAAAAAAATTTTCTCCAGAAATGCCTAAGAACGATGAGGATAAAGGCTCATGGCTTGGAAATCTATACTCCACCGCCCACAATAAACTTGAAAGCGAGCGCGGAACAGAAACCGAAGAGAGTAATAGAGCGGAGCTCACCAAAATTTTAAAGGAAATAGAGTCTGGGCAAGGCGAATACTTTGACCTATGGACAGAGACAAGGGTTTGGTCACTTAATCTAATGAAAAAACTTTACTCTTGGGCAGGAGTTGAATTTGATCGTTGGTACTTTGAAAGTGAGATGGATTCACCTTCGGTAGATCTTATAAAGAAATACTTTGATGAGGGAAAGCTGACCAAAGATCAAGGCGCTATTGGCATGGACCTAAGTGAAGACAAGCTTGGATTCTGCCTTTTATTAAAGTCTGATGGAAATGGATTGTACGCCACGAAAGATGTGCTTCTAGCGCAAGAGAAGTTTAAAGAATTTGATATTCAAAAAAATCTCTACATAGTAGATGTCCGCCAAAGCCTTCACTTTAAACAAGTTTTTAAAGTGCTTGAAAAAGTAGGCTTTGAGCAAGCTCAATCATGCCATCACATCGATTATGAATTTGTTGAAGTTCCTGATGGTGCCATGAGCTCAAGAAAAGGAAATATCGTTCCCTTGATGGATTTAATCAAAAACATGGAAGATACCATCACAAAAAATTATCTTGAAAAATATCGCGGTGACTGGAGTGATGAAGAGATCAGCTCTACGGCCAGGGATATTGCAAACGGGGCCATTAAGTACGGAATGGTCCGAATGGATAACAACAGAAAAATTGTCTTTGAAATGAACGAGTGGTTGAAACTTGATGGGGAGAGCGGGCCTTATCTTCAGTATGTTTATGCAAGAATTAATTCATTATGTAATAAACTAGAGTTTGAAAAGGTTAATGTTGCTTCCATTGACTGGAGCGCTCTGGAAAAAAACCAGGAAATAAAGCTTGCTTACCAACTAACAAGGTTTAACGATATTGTCGTAGATGCTTGCCTCAATCATAAAACTCCTTTGTTAACGAGCTACCTTTACGATACCTGTAAACTATTTAACTCATTTTATGCTGAATGCTCTGTGGCAAATGCAGAGACTCCAAATTCAAAAAATGCAAGACTTGCTCTTTCGAAAGCCACGGCAGAAACAGTCAAGTATGGCTTGAGTCTTCTTGGGGTTAATTCACCTGGAAGAATGTAATAAATTCAGTTAACAAAACGCTAAACTTCTCCCAAACATAATAATTTCAAATACTTAAAAAGAGTTAATTATTAACTTATTTTCCACTTTCATTGTATAACTAAAATAAGTTGAATTTTAACTTATATTAGGGCATAAGCCCTTATAAACACTAAATGTCAGGTATTTTAAGAAATGCTAAAGATCACTAAAAAGGTAGAATACGCCCTTATTTCTCTCAAATTCATCTGGGAGGAGAAGTCACATGGTGAGCTAACGACAGCGAGAGAAATATGTTCAAAATTTAACCTACCTTTTGATACGACTTCAAAAGTTATGCAGGCAATGAACAATGCTGGAATTGTTCACTCAGAAAAAGGCATTAAGGGTGGTTACGCATTAGATAAAAAACTAAGCGAAGTCTCCTACCTTGAGTTAGTTCAAATTGTTGATCCAAAAAGTAACGATGATGAATTTTGCCAGAGTAATAAAGGACTTTGTGATCTTTACTCTAACTGCAACATTATTAAACCAATAGACAAATTAAACGCCACATTAAATGGCTATTTAAAAAACTTAACAATCGATAAATTATTTAACATGGCCTTCGCAAGCGGCGGAGAAAATAAGGAACAATTTCATGCCTAGTGAATTTGAAAGCAAAGAATACAAGTATGGTTTCTACACCGATATCGAAACTGAAGAGTTTCCAAAAGGGCTAAATGAAGAAGTCATTCGAATGTTGTCAGCAAAAAAAGAAGAACCAGAGTGGCTTCTTGAATACAGGCTAAAAGCTTATCGTCATTGGTTAACGATGAAAAAACCAGATTGGGCGAAGCTTGATATTCCAGAGATTGATTTTAGTGATCTTTACTATTATTCAGCGCCAAAGAAAAAGCCTGAACTTGGCTCTTTGGACGAAGTTGATCCTGAGCTTTTAGAAACCTTTGAGAAGCTTGGTATCCCTCTAAGTGAACAAAAAAGAATTAGTGGCGTCGCCGTGGATGCGGTTTTCGATTCGGTTTCAGTTGCGACAACTTACAAAGAAGACCTTGAAAAAGTGGGCGTTATTTTTTGCTCTATCAGTGAAGCGGTAAAAGAATACCCAGAGCTTGTAAAAAAATATTTAGGCACAGTTGTTCCATACGCTGATAACTTTTACTCCGCACTAAACTCAGCAGTCTTTAGTGATGGAAGTTTTGTGTACATTCCAAAAAATGTCACCTGCCCATTAGACCTTTCAACTTACTTTAGAATCAATGCAAAAGAGACTGGACAGTTTGAAAGAACTTTAGTCGTCGCGGACGAAGGAAGTTCCGTAAACTACCTTGAAGGGTGTACCGCGCCACAAAGAGATGAAAACCAGCTACACGCCGCAATTGTTGAATTAGTGGCAATGGACAACGCCACTATTAAATACTCCACAGTTCAAAATTGGTATGCAGGTGACAAAGAAGGAAAAGGCGGAATTTACAATTTTGTTACAAAGCGTGGTAATTGTCTTGGAAAAAACTCGTTCATTTCGTGGACCCAAGTTGAGGCAGGCTCTGCAATTACTTGGAAATATCCGGGTTGTAATTTAATTGGGGATAACTCCCAAGGTGCCTTCTACTCTGTTGCTTTAACCAACAATAAAATGCAAGCAGATACGGGAACCAAAATGGTTCACATCGGAAAAAATACTAGATCAACGATTATTTCCAAAGGTATCTCTGCAGAAAACAGTGACAACAACTATCGTGGACTTGTGAAAATCAGACCAAGTGCTAAAGGAGCAAGAAACTACTCTCAATGTGACAGTATGCTTGTTGGTGATAAGTGTAGCGCTAGCACTTTTCCCTACATTGATGTGAAAAATAATCAGTCGACAGTAGAGCACGAAGCATCCACGACAAAAATAAGTGAAGATCAACTTTTTTATCTTCAAAGCCGTGGCATGGATATGGAAAAATGTGTGAGCATGATTGTTAATGGGTTTTGCTCTCAAGTATTTAAAGAGCTTCCTCTAGAATTTAGCGTTGAGGCAGTAAAACTTCTTGAAATGAAATTAGAAAACAGTATTGGATAAAAGGAACAGATAATGATTACAGTAAAAAACCTACACGCAAAAGCAGAAGATAAAAATATTCTAAATGGTATTAATCTTGAAGTTAAGGCCGGTGAAGTTCACGCTATCATGGGGCCAAATGGAAGTGGTAAGTCGACTCTTTCAAAAGTCATTGCTGGACACCCCGCATTTGAAGTAACTGAAGGAAGTGTTGAATATAAATACAATGGAAAAAACAATGATCTTCTTGAATGGGAAACACACGAGAGATCTCAAAAAGGAATTTTCCTTGGAATGCAATACCCGGTTGAAATTCCAGGAGTTAACAACTTTCAGTTTTTAAAAGAATCTTTTAATGCAACCTGTGCCGCTCAAGGGGTAAAAGAGATGGATGATAAAGAATTCCGTGAATTTCTTCATCCAAAAATGGAACTTCTTGAAATGAACCCAGCGTTTCTTGATCGCCCTGTAAATGTTGGCTTTTCCGGTGGTGAGAAAAAGAAAAATGAAATTCTTCAA
>DCQT01000102.1 GCA_002323535.1 Bacteriovoracaceae bacterium UBA1511 | reverse complement strand
ATACTTAATCTCCAAAGAAGCCAATCGGTTGCCTTTGCTTCAATGCCAAAAGTGAGTGGAATATTTTGAAAAGAGTTACCAGAACTATCTTCAGTAGAGACAACTTTTACATCAAAAAAACTAGTGTGATCATCGTGAGTATAAACTCTCGCAAGACCTACAACCATTGACGTGTCTGAATCAACGGTCTTTGTGTTTCCTTCCTCCTCATACTCAGCAAAAACTTTGTAATGTCCAACATCATAAGTGAATCCAAGGTTCATATCAGCATCGTTTTCTATATCAACACCAGCAACAGTGCTCTCTAATGCAGGGACATAATTTAGCCAAAGATTAACTCCACCAAGACTTCCGCTAACACTAAAGTCAATTCCTGAACTCTCCGTATCTAACCCTTCGTGATTAATTTTTGCGTAACCAAGTCTAAGTCCAAGGTCATGAAATGAAGATTTCCCTAAAAATAGATCAACTCTTCCTGGTTGAGCAGGGCCATTTCCAAGCTCATTACCCCAAGCCGCATTACCTTGGTTTCCATTTATATATACACCAATTTGATGGGAGCCCATCATTGTAAAAACGCCACCCTCGGCAGTTGCCTCTTGAGAGGCTCCAGTTGCATCTTGATAATTAGTTCCATGTTCAAAAGTCATGTGACTGCCAAGATCACTAACGGCGCCGGCACTTCTCCATATATTTCTATTATCTTCAAGGTAAAAAGACCCCAGCGATTTCGCTCCATAGGTTTGACCCAAAGCAGACATTCTCGCTTTTGTCGCATTCGCCGCTCCGGAGATTAGCCCGACAGCGACTCCAAGAATTAAATAATTTTTCATCCATGACTCCTATAAATTTTATTTAATTTTCTCTTAACTTTTTGAGCAGATCAAACAAAAAAACCCGCGAGTGATAAAATCTCCCGCGGGCTTTTCAAGAAAGAGAAATATATTTTCTAAATTAGAAAGTATAAGTCATCGATACATTAGACATTACGTCATCATCGCCGTTACCATTATCGTAACCAAGTGTTCCGTTAGCAGCTGTTGCGATTGTTCCGTCTAGTTGAAGGTTTCCATACATTAATGATGCACCAACGCCTAAAATTGTTCTCTCGTCAGTTTGCTCATCACCATTTGCTGCTTCAAATGTTCCGTAAAGGCTTTGAGATAAAGAAGCTCTCCAAGTTAACCAGTTTGTTGCTTTTGACTCAACACCAAAAGTTACTGGAACCATCATGCTTGAAGCATCTTGAGAGAATGTTCCGTTTTGAGCTGTATTAGACGTAGAAACTAATTTTACATCATAAAATACAGTTGCAGAATCACTCATGCTCATTGCTCTACCAGCTCCAACAGTAAGAGTTGTAGAAGCATCTAGATCACCAGTGTTACCCTCTGATTGGTACTCACCAAAAAGAGTGTAATCACCCATTCCGTAAGTTGCACCTAATGCTAGGTCATTATTTACTTCAGCTCCACCAGTAGCTGTCGCGTCAGTTCCAGCAACATAAGTTAACCAAACGTTTGCTCCACTTAGATCAGCAGAAACAGAAAAATCAAATCCATTTGCGTCTTCATTGTTAGAGTCATCCATTACAGAAGCATAACCTAAACGAGCACCCCAACTCATTCCAGAGTTACCAGAAACAAATACGTCAAATCTTTGAGCATTTACAGCTGTTCCGTCTTGAACGTTTCCAAGTGCGTCAGCATTTAGGTAAACACCATAGTTAACACTTGCTGAAGAGTTAAAGTAACCACCTTCTGCTGTGTCTTGGCTTCCCCATTCAGTGATAACAAATTCTGGGTTTGTGTTAAGAGCGTTTGGAGTTCTCCAAATGTTTCTTGTGTCATACATGTAGTATGATCCAAGAGTCGCCCCTTGATTCATTGCTTGCATTCTTGCTTTAGAAGCAAATGCGCCTGTTGAAAGTACAGCTAATCCAGTAGCTACAATCAAATGTTTTTTCATTTTCAATCTCCTTGAAGGTTACAATTTATTTGCAAATAAATTTAAGACAGAATTATTTCAGAGCATTTTCGAATCGCCAACAAAAAAAAGGCGCTCTTTCGAGCGCCTTTTTCTATCTAAATTAAATCTAGCTTAAATTAGAAAGTGTAAACAGCTGAAACGTTTGACATGAAGTCGTTTGTTCCTAAAGAAGTTGCTGTACCAGCATTAGGACTCAAAGAGCTTAAAGATCCATCAACTCTTAGGTTACCCCAAGTTAAAGATGCACCAGCACCAACTGTAGTTGTTCTTGCAGAAAGATCATTATCACCAGTAGTTCTAGCACCATAAAGACTCTGCTGAATTGAAGCTCTCCAAGTCAGCCATGAAGTCGCTTTAGTCTCAAACCCAATAGTCAAAGGAAGACTCATTTGTGAGTTGTCCTCGTTATTACCTTGATTAGAAACGTTCACTAGCTTAAGGTCATAAAACCACATACCTGAATCAGTTGAGTGAGTTCTAGCAGCACCAACAGTCAAAGTAGTTTCTGCGTCAGCATCAGCAACTCCACCTTCTGAATCGTACTCAGCAAATAAAGTGTGATCTGCCATATCCATTGTTGCACCAACTTGCATATCAGCTTCTGTCGCATCTCCGCTTGTTAGGTTTTCTGTTCCAGGGGCCATTGAAAACCAAACATTTGCTCCACCAAGATTAGCGTTTACAGAGAAATCAAAAGTTGACCCATCTTCATTTGGGTCATTTGTAACAGACTCATAACCAAGTCTTACACCCCAGTCCATTCCAGAGTTACCTTTTACGAAAAGATCTAACCTAGCTGGCTGAATTCCCCCTGTCGCAGAAGAAAGATTGTTATTAATATCAGAACCAAGGTATACACCATAGCTCATTGAGCCACCGTCACGGAATACGCCACCATGAGAGTCACCACCAACTGCTCCATCAGCACCATGCTCAAAATAAACATAGTTACCAGAGAAAGATCCAGCTGTTCTGAATACGTTTCTTTCATCTTGGATGTAGTAAGAACCTTGTGCAGGATCTTGGTTAAGAGCATTCATTCTAGCAACTGTAGCGAAAGCTCCTGTAGATAAAACTGCAAGTCCAGCAGCTACTACGATGTGTTTTTTCATTTTATCTCTCCTTGAAAAGATTAAAAGTGAATTACTTCTATGTAATTCGGTTTATAAACTTTTTTTATCTATTATTTAGTTTCAAAGCGCTCCGTGTTTTTGTCAACCCTTTTTATTTACAAAAAACTTAGTAATTAAGTGATGTTAGGCCCTGGTTATGTGAAAAGTACTCTCCACTGTCACCACGCATTGTGTAGGCAGACACCATGGCGCATAGATTATTTTCGTAGGTGATTTCGTCACTATTTTCTTTTGCCCCGCCCACAGGCGCTGGAGAGCGGTCAAGATATATATATTCCCCTAAAAAGTTTGATTCACTGAGTTCAAATATTCGTCGAAGGGTAGATTTTAACTTTTTAATCACGGCTGTAAGATACTGCTCACTTGGGTCGTCATTATTTAAGTGAAAAATAAATTTTCCAGTGACACCTCGAGGATTTTCACAAAACTCCCCAATAAAGTGACCCGATTCTTGATTTTGTGAAAATGGAATAAAGTAGGTCTTATTTCTTTCAAACTTATCTACATTTATTTCAAGCTCAATAATAAGCTTTTCAGGGCCAGCAAGAAGATCTAGGTTATTTAAAAACTCCTCCGCGTAGATATCTTTATTTTTTGTTAACTCAACAAGCTCGGGCACAGATTTACCAAAATAGATCTTATTTGCCTTAATAACCTCATTATCTGCCAGGCGAACGATCACTTCTGAATCAAGAAACTCCATGTCCATGACTATACTTTCTTGGCAAACCGGCTCGATACTAGTTTTTACATTTTCTAATGAGCACCCATAAAAACTCTCTTCATTCATCTGACGTGCTGTAGATGAATAAAACGCCTCTCCGGAGAAAAACTCTTGTGGCTGTGTTCGTCCACCGAAGGCCCTAAATTTTCCGTCTTTATAAAAAATGGCGTCGTATATTTTTTGGTTATCCACATTATTTGAGCAAACCGCCAATGGCTCCTTAGCTATATCAGCGTTTTCAGCGACTTTTTCGAAAGCGTTCTCTTGGTCTTTGATTTCATTGTCACCGATACCATCATTTTGATTTTTTTTAGCCTGATCTTCATTAAGTACTTTCACTTCCGTGATGTTGATATGACGATCAATACTAGGGCCTTTAAATCTTAGGTCATGAATATCAAGAGGATTATCAATAATTACTCTTTTTGATTCGATATCACTTCCAAGCACATGCTTAGCAATATAAGGATTAATCCCAACATAAAGATGCTCAACTTCTTTAATCGTCGTTTGAACTTCTTGAGTGTTCACTGATTCTCTTAACTTTGAAAAATCCATTTTTTCCTCGTTTTATGTTTATCTAACGGCCAATTTATCTCCCGCACGAATCATTCGGCGATTAAGGATATTTAAATTTGATCTAATTAACGTATAAACAGAAAGGTTATATTTTCTTGCCACATTCCAAAGTGTGTCACCACGCTTTACCGTGTGATAGATAGATGGGCTTGAAATTAACTTTCCACGCTTTTTAGCGATACGTATGTGCTTATTGTATGTTCTTTTTCGAACCACACTTCGGCGTGGCTTGTAATAAAGATCCGCATACATTGGGTCTTTTTTTGATTGCCCTAATCTAAACGGAAGTTTTACTTTTTGCCTTCTTTTGAGCCGTTTGTTCTTTTTAATTCCATTTAAATCCTCTAGAACGTAAGACTTTTTAATTTTAAATTTTTTCGCGACATCATTAAGGGTGCTTCTTTTTCCTTTAATTCGGTAAATTTGATAATCACTCGCCACATATTCTGAAGTTTTATTTGCGCAACAATTATCCCACTTATTTTTATAGCCAGGAGGAACACGTAAGTCATAAGCACCCATCCCTGGAGGAGTCATCCAACGCATTAACTCTGGGTTCCACTTATGAAGTTCTTCGTATGTCGCGCCAATCGCCTCAGCTACTTTAAATAAATCAGACTCCTCAGCGACAGTTATTACTTCAAAATCTAGTGTTTTTTGGAAACTCACATTTTCAAAACCAAACGACTTGAGGTTTTTTCCAATAATCGCTAGTGCCATAATTTTTGGAACGTAGTTTTTAGTTTCAGGTTTTAAATAACGGCCTTTAATAATCTCCCAAAAGTTCTCCGTCTTATAGCGCTTAATCGCTCGCATCATCTTCCCTTCACCGGCGTTATACCCAGCGGCAGCGAGCTCCCAGTTTCCAAAAATGTCATAAAGCCGTGAGAGATATTTTGATGCGGCAATTGATGCTTTAAGCGGATCTCTTCTTTCATCAAGGTACCAATTAATTTTTAGGCCAAATTTTCTTCCCGTGTATGGCATGAATTGCCATGGACCTACAGCTGCTGCCCAGGATCTGGCCGTATTTCTAAAACCACTTTCGGCCATAGCAAGAAAGATTAAATCTTTTGGGAGTCCAGCATCATCCAGAATTTTTGCCATCACGGGCGCATATCTTCCTGCGCGCTCGGCGTATCTTAAAAAGTGTTTTCTACCTTTCCCTGTAAAGTAGTGAATCCATCTTTTTACTTGCTTGTTATATTTAACGGGAAAATCAAAGTAGTTATTTTCAAGCTCTAAATGTTCCGCACCGTATAGAAAAAAAGTTCCACGCTTATGCGCATTTTTTTTAGTGATGGACGAGCTTCCTACAATCTTTTCGATTTCTTCTTGCTCTTTTTCAAAGGTCTCACCGGTTTCAACATCTACCTCAACACCAGAATCCATAAGGTCTTGAACATTGTCTGATTTATAGTTCTCTACATTTTGTTTTTTTTCTTTTTTGGCAAAAAAGTTTTTAAACTCAGTTGTAGAACAAGAGCTTAAAAGTACCGACAATATTCCCAATAAAACTAGTTTCATCACATTCCTTGGAAGATTAGTTTCGAATCCTTAATCATAACATTCTATCGTTTGATTTCTAAACCGTCCAAGTGCGCAGGTACCTAATATTTCATAAATTCAAAAATAAATTTTTCCCTCATTAAAAAATAGATAAAATATCTAAGTGGTAAAACTTCTTTTTTTTCTATTTTGCTTTAACTCCTATGCTCAACAGAGCATCTTTCCTCAATTTGATTTTGACCAAATCGCTGCTTTTTCTCCTGGGAAAAAAGTAAGTGAAATTCCAAAAACTTTCGGGCCCCCTGTAGATCTTGAGTTAAAAGATGCTCAAAAGGTCAAACTCTTCAAAATAAAAAATAAAGACGGCTATACGTATCCACTACTCATTCAACACGTCGATGATGAAATCTTTGATTTTTACACAAGACCTCCAAGTTATCTTCTCCATGATTTTTTTCACCGTGATCTGATCAAGCGCTACGGAAGACAAAACGAGTACTATCTTGAAAATGGAACCGGTTATTACATCTGGTCAAGAAATGACCTGGATATTTATTACTCTGGAGAATGCACTATAACGTGCTTTCCCGTTTTTTACTCACAAGTTGCTTCTAAAAATAAACTCCCACCAACTTACAAATCTATTGGAAAGATTCTTGAAGATAATCTCACTCTTTTTGAGTAAAGCCTCTTAAACTGCCAGCGCTTTTCGTTGAAGACTCTCTTTAGATCTAAATAAAAACATCACCGCTAAGCCTGCTGCTATTTGAACGAGGCATAAAATTTGGCCCATCGTCAAAGCACCGCCGAAATAATAGCCAAGCTGGCTATCTGGTTCCCTAAAAAACTCAACAATAAACCTAAATACTCCATACCCACTCAAAAATATCGCCGTTAAAATTCCGTAGTGGCTGACTTTTTTTCTAAGCATCCATAAAATAAGCCACAAAATAACACCCTCACTGATCCCCTCATAAAGCTGAGACGCGTGTCTTGGCATAGGCCCGCCATTTTTAAAAATCATTCCAACAGCAGAGTTAGTCACCCTTCCGTAGAGCTCTCCATTAATGAAATTACCCATCCGGCCAAAAAATATTCCCTGGGCCCCCGCCACAACACAGGCATCTGTGACTTCTAGCGGACTAACTTTATGTTTTTTTGAAAAAATAATGCAGGCAACGGCCAT
>DCQT01000017.1 GCA_002323535.1 Bacteriovoracaceae bacterium UBA1511 | reverse complement strand
TCATGAAGGAAAGAGTAATCTTTTTGAGGAATAACACCACCAGCGATTACAATTATATCTTCTGCGTTTAACTTTTTTAACTCTGAGATTAATTCAGGAATTAAAGTTTTGTGTCCAGCTGCTTGGCTGCTAACACCAATTAAGTGAACATCGTTATCAACAGCCTGCCTAGCAACTTCTTTTGGAGTCGAGAACATTGGCGCAAGGTCTATATCAAAACCTGCGTCTGAAAATGAAGACGCGATTACTTTCGCGCCCCTGTCATGTCCGTCTTGTCCCATTTTTGCAACAAGCATTCTAGGTCGTCTTCCATTTTCTTTTTCAAAGTTTTGAATATTTTTTTCAGTTTCTTCCCAAAACTTATTATCCATGTGATTACCTTTATAAACGCCTGTTGCTGTTTGTTGAGTCGCTTGATATCTGCCCCAAACTTTTTCAAGTGCACTCGATATTTCTCCAATAGTACATCTTGATTCTATTGCATCAATACTCAATGCGAGAAGGTTTTTACTACTATCCGATGCTGCAGCCTCAATTCTCTTTAAGCACTCTTGGACTTTCTTGTTGTCTCTATCTTTTTTAAGCGCTTTTAGCTTTTGAATCTGCAGATCACGAACTTTAGTATTATCAATTTCAAGAACTTCAAAATCGTCTTGTGTGTTTGATTGGTATTTATTAACTCCAACAATAACCTCTTCGGCGCTATCTATTTTTGCTTGTCTTTTCGCTGCAGCTTTTTCGATACTTAGTTTGGGTATGCCTTGCTCAATCGCTTTGGACATGCCACCAACTTTTTCAATGTTATCTATTTCTTCTTTTGCCGCTTGATAAATATCTTCAGTTAGCTTTTCCATCATGTAACTACCGCCCCATGGGTCGACAACTTTGGTTATGTTGGTTTCTTCTTGAAGAATAAGTTGAGTGTTTCTTGCAATTTTCGCACTGAATTCTGTTGGAAGTGCAACGGCTTCATCAAAAGAATTTGTATGAAGTGACTGCGTTCCACCAAAAACAGCGGCCATCGCTTCAACAGTTGTTCGAACGATATTATTATAAGGATCTTGTTCTGTGAGAGACCAGCCAGAAGTTTGGCAGTGAGTTCGTAGCATTTTTGATTTTTCTGACTTTGGATAAAAATCGCTAACGATTTCAGACCATAGTCGTCGAGCTGCTCTGAGTTTTGCAATCTCCATATAAAAGTTCATTCCGATTCCAAAAAAGAAGCTTAGTCTTGGAGCAAACTGATCAATATCTAAGCCTTTATTTAGAGCTGTTTTAATATATTCTTTTCCATCGGCAAGAGTATAAGCGAGCTCTTGAATGATGTCCGCACCGGCCTCTTGCATGTGATAGCCAGAGATTGAAATTGAATTATATTTAGGCATGTTCTTGGCTGTGAATTCAATTATATCTCCTATCGCCCTCATGCTCTCTGCAGGGGGATAGATGTAGGTGTTTCGAACCATAAATTCTTTCAAAATATCATTTTGAATTGTTCCGCTTAACTTATCGAGGGAAACACATTGTTCTTTTGCCGCAACAATATAACAAGCAAGGATTGGTAAAACGGCACCATTCATTGTCATTGAAACTGATACCTTATCAAGTGGAATTTCATTAAATAGAACTTTCATGTCGTCAATTGAATCAATGGCAACACCTGCTTTTCCAACATCGCCAGTTACACGCTCATGATCAGAGTCGTACCCGCGATGTGTGGCAAGGTCAAAAGCAACACTTACACCTTGAGCGCCACCCTCGAGTGCTTTTTTATAAAAAGCATTAGACTCTTCTGCAGTGGAAAACCCAGCATATTGTCTGATTGTCCAAGGTCTCCCAGAGTACATTGTTGCCCTTGGTCCTCTTAGGAAAGGGGCAGCTCCAGGTGTGGTGTCTGTAAATGGTAAGCCCTCTAAGTCTGACTTTGAGTAGACTCGGTTTAAGTTAACCTTTTCATGAACTGGAGTAGAAAAACTGGGCTCTTCAGTTCTTAGTTCTTTTTTTACTAATTTTTCCCAGGTCTCTTTGTTAAATGAACTTTTGGTCTCATTGTTTGCCATAACTACACCTATTTATACGCTTAAATTGTTTGCGTTTTATCAAATTCTACCAGCTCTAGGCAAACGGATAAACTATCGAAAACCCATAGAAAAAAGGCAAAAAATTTCGACTTCAAATTAATAAGTGCGATATCTGATATACTGATTAAAAGGCAGGTCTGATGGGTTTAAATAAAATTATTTTAGGTAAGGATTTAAAGGCATTTTTCTACAAAGAGCTTGATTTAATTAACTCTCAAGCGGTTAAGCCTATCAGTGAAGAAATATTATTTTACTCTGCTGGTGTTCTTGAAAACTATACAAGCAGTGAGAGATACTTTGAGACTGAGGGCAGTAAGGTTAGAGATAAAACTTTAGGCCAAAAGCTTTTGGAGAGTAATCATTTGCGTGGAGTGGCGAAAGAGAGAGCCTTCCAAGATATAGGAGAAACGTCACTTGTTCTTTGTGGGGTTTTTAGAGATTCACTGAACTCAAAGCTTGTAGACTTGAGCTTTTATCATGACGTCGGTCAAAATGCATTTAGCGGTCTAGATAGCTTTCGTCCATTTGAGTTTAATATGCATGGGTTTTATCAAAAAGTTTCTGAAAATTTTGGCTACATAACTGATTTACTTTTTACTGTGTCAAAAGAGTTACTTGAAACTAAAAACCAAGATGTCCTTAATATAAAAATTAAAGCGAGCTAGCTTTTTATTTTGTCCCAGATATGACTTCAAAGAACTTGCCACCAAGAGCCTTCTTTACGCCTTGTTGAAAATCTTCATGGTTAAGATTTTTAATTTTCTCCATTTCCTCAAAGTAATAATCTAACCCAATTCCGTGGAGGTACGGAGTGGCAAATATATTACAGTAATCCTCATTAGTTTGAAGGCTTAATTCAAATTGTCCAACAGACATTTTTATAAGTTTTTTGAAATTTGATTTTGTTAAACCATTTTCACGAAGACTTTTAAGGATTCGATTTATTTCTTGAATAGAATCACTGACTTTTTCATTTGAGCAACCAACATATATACCAAAATATCCTCCCTCAAGAGCATTAAAGTTTATTGGGCTTACCGAGTAACAAAGACCCTTCTTATCTCGCATTTCGGTGAAAAGTGGAGATGATTGTCCATATAGATAAGTGTGGATAAGTTTAAAATATATTGTGCTTGTTGATTCCAGTTTATTTGTCGGTTTACCGATGAAAACATGGGACTGTTCGCGATCAAATTCAAGGTGGGTTTTAATTGTTTTTGAGGGGCGGTACTTTTTAACTTTTGTTTTTTGGAAGTTGGCTCTTTTTTCTAGTGGTGAAATCAATCCTTTGATTTGATTTGTGACATTATCGATATCTAATGGTCCTGAATAAACGAATAAAAGATTTTTCTCACTTAAGTTTTTTTCGTGAAGTTCTTTTAGCTCAGAGATCTTTGTGTTTTTAATCGAGTTTAAGGTGCCCATATTTTTCATGCTGTAGGGGTGATCACCAAAGGCTATCCTTGATACCTCATCAAAGCATTGTCTGACAGGGTCTTCTTTTTGAGCAAGCAGTGACTGTTGAACCATGAGTTTTTCAAAATCCAAATCTTTTTGATTGAAAGTTGAGTGAAGCAGATGATCAAAAAATTGCTCAGTTAATTCACTGAATTTGTCACAGATGCCTGACAGATTTAACCCATAAGCATTTTTACCACTGAATGTTGAAAATGATGCCGCTAAAGATTCAAATAAAAACTTTGATTCATCTTTTGTTTTGTTTTTTGTATCTGCGTTTAAAAGGCCTGTTAACAGGTTAAATGTTCCATTTGAGTTAGGAGTTTCTTCAGTAAGACCGCCTTTAATATATACTTGGAGATTGAATGTATTCGATAGTGATGAGTGTCTGTGGACCAACTTTATTCCAGGAAGAATCGTATTAACTTGAGTTTGTTTGTTATATTTGGAGACTGCTCCGCTAACCTTATTTAATGTTTTAATTTTTTTTAAATTTACTTTTAGTTTTTTATCGAATGAAGATACTTTCCTAATGGATTTATCGAGGTTTTGATTCATTGGTAATTGAAGTTGGTAGTACCAAGTCGAATCGGCTAAGATTTTTTTCATCGCATTTCTAACCTCTTGTGCAGAGACGTTTTGTTGGCGATCAATAAATTTATTTTCAGATCTAATATCTCCATTTTGTGCGAAGCCATTTCCAAGGCTAAAGGCGTAAGCTTCAATCGTCTCCAGGTCATATATTTTGGATGTTTTTCCTTGAAATTTGGCTTTTTCAATGTCCTCAGGCTTTATTTTATTTTTTAATATTGAATTTAGCTCAGACCCTAAAGTCTTCAAAACTTGCGATAAGTTTTCTGAAGGAAAATTTATTCTCAAAAAATAAATTCCATTTCTTGCCATGTATAAGGGGGAGGAGTGAACAGCGTTTGCTAAATTAGTTTCGTAGACAAGTTTTTTTCCAAGATAGGAACTCTCTCCATGGCCAATGAGCGACAGAGCAAGTTCCTCTGCGACTGCTTCTTTAGAATCGTAGTCAGATGCTTCAAAACAAATTTGAAGAGTAGAGTTACCAACTTCTTTCAAATGTCCTGAGAACTGTTTTTCGCTTTGCAGTTTAAACGGAGAAAAGGTGGATTTTTGTCCACTAGGTAGTGAGAACTTTTCAATAAGTTTTTCGATTTTATTTTTGTTTTTTAAGTCTCCGGCAACAACTAATAAGGCATTCTCTTTGTTGTAATATTTTTTTCGAAACTTAATGATTTGATCTCTTGTAAATGAATATATATTTTTCTCTGTGCCAAGAATTTGGTGTTTGTAGCCACCTGAAAAAAAGTCATCTTGAAGCTCTGTAAAAGCATATTGAGATGGGGAATCAATTGATCGTTTGTACTCCTCGAGAACGACACCTCTCTCTGGTATTAGTTCAGAGTTTAAAAATTGGGGGTTGGCCACCATGTCTAAAATAATATCGACAGATTTAGATAACTGGCTTTTTGGGCAGTTAATATAATAGCAAGTAAAGTCAAATGAGGTGAATGCGTTTAGCTCTCCTCCAAAGCCCTCTACCTCTTCCGCTATTTTTGCTCCAGGTCTTTTTTTTGTACCTTTAAAAAACATATGTTCAAGAAAGTGAGCGACGCCGAAATCAGCTTTTTTTTCGAGTGCGCTTCCTGCGCGAAACCACATTTGAACTGAACCAGCTGTTGCGTCTGGCTGCTCTACATAAAGTACATTTAGACCTTTTGTGGTCGTTACTTGTTCAACATTCATATGTAATCCCTCTAGCCGATTTTATTTCTAAGTCTGGTAATTATCACACGTTTAAGCTAGAACAAACAAGATCAAAGGACTTTATATTAATGCAAGTTAAATCACTTTATGTTCATTTCCCATTTTGTCGCCACCTTTGTAATTATTGTGATTTTCACAAGTCCGTAATAGACGATCAAAAACTTAAAGATTTTCACAAGCAACTCGCCAACCAAATTAAATCAAATAATGACTTTCTTAAGACTCAGTCTTTTGGAATGAAAGAATTATCTACTTTATACATCGGTGGAGGAACACCATCATTGTGGGGAGAAAGTGGAATTTCTTTTTTGCTAGAGAAGCTTGAATCATCCGGAACTAAAGTCTCCAAAGATACTGAGTTTACAGTTGAGCTTAACCCTGGTGCTTGGAAAAAAGAGGAAGTTTTTAGTCTGGTAGAGCTGGGTGTTAATAGATTTTCCGTCGGGGTTCAATCTTTAAATGAACAAGTTTTAAGAAAACTCGATCGAATTCATTCTGTCGATGATGTTTATAAAACGTTAGAGCTTTTAAATTCGCTCGATATTAATTACTCCGTTGACTTCATGCTTGGTTTGCCAGCTTTTGAAAAAAGAGACCTGTTTAAAGAAGTTGATGAAATAGCGAATTTTAATCCAAGTCATATTAGTAGCTATATTTTGACTGTTAATAAAAACTACAAGCATTATGGCAATTTGCCGGATGAGGATTTTGTTGCAAATGAGTACCTGGCCTTTGTGGATTACCTTAAAAAATATGGAATATTTCAATATGAGGTTTCAAATTTTTCAAAGCCAGGATTTGAATCAAGGCATAATCTTCAATATTGGAAATCTAATAGCGTCGCGGCATTAGGTCCTTCAGCGACAGGCTTTCTTGTGAAAAGTGATTCTGCTGTCCGATATCGATGGAAGGTGGGTGAGAAATCTAATGAATATTCTATTGAGAATCTTGATGAAAAGACATTGGAATTTGAAAAAATATATCTGGCAATGCGTTGCGCAAGAAAATTGGATTTATCTAAACTTTTACCTAGAATTGAAAAATTAGAGCTTGAAAAAGTTTGCAACCATTGGTTTTTGCAAGGATTTTGTGAGGGGAGTGATCCTTGCACCGTGACTCTGACCTCAAAGGGATTTCTTGTTTTAGATAGTCTTTTTAGTGACTTATTTAAGTTTTTAAAAAATTAATTTCTTACGAATATTGACATTTATTTTGTAGCTACCAATTTAATTACAGAAGAAAAACGGCGGAGCAATTAAATGACAGATGTAAATGTTGAATCAACAGATACTTCTAAAGAGGAAGGATCTAGTGAAGAGCTAAAAGCTGATAAGACTCAAGAGCAAGAAGCTGAGGCTACGGTAGAAGAGATTACTAGTGATGAAAATGTTGAAGAATTAAAACCAAAAAAAGAGTCTGAATTAGACCTTGTGAAAAAGGAAAGAGACACTTTTAAAGAAAAATTTTACTACCTTGCAGCAGAGCAAGAAAATGCGTTGAAAAGGTTCGAAAGAGAAAAGTCGAACCTTGTTAAGTTTGCAAACGAAAAGCTTTTATCATCCCTTGTAGGAGCGTTAGACAACTTAGATTTAACCCTAATGGCCGTAGCAAATGAAGAAGATGAAAAAGTAAAAAATATTTGTGTTGGTGTTCAAATGGTTAGAGACCAATTTTTTGAAACACTCAAACAAAATGGTTTAGAAGTTATTGAGACCGAAGGAAAGGACTTTGATCCTAAGTTTCATGAGGCAATCTCTCAAAAAGAAGAAGAGGGTGTTGAGCCAGGAAAGGTCCTTCAGGAAGTACAAAAAGGATACGTGCTTAATGGCCGTGTTGTAAGAGCATCAAAAGTAATTACCTCTAAGTAGGTAAGTTAAAAGGAGATAGATATGGGAAAAATTATTGGAATTGACCTAGGAACGACAAACTCATGTGTTTCTGTTTTAGAAAACGGAAAATATAAAATTATTCCAAATGCAGAAGGGCATAACACAACTCCATCTGTAATTGGTTTCTCAAATAATGATGAAGTACTTGTTGGACAAGTTGCTAAAAACCAAGCGGTAACAAATCCATCAAAAACTTTATACGGAATCAAAAGGCTCATTGGTAGAAAAGCGGACTCAAGAGAAGCGGCTGAATTTGCTAAAGTTGCTCCATTTGAGATTTTTGCAAACAAAAATGGTGATGCTTGGGTAAAAGTTGACGGCAAAGAAATGTCTCCACAAGAAATTTCTGCAAGAGTTTTAGAGAAGCTTAAGTCTGCAGCAGAAGATTACCTTGGAGAAAAAGTTACTGAAGCAGTTATTACTGTTCCAGCTTACTTTAACGATGCTCAAAGGCAAGCTACTAAAGA
>DCQT01000063.1:14683-15073 GCA_002323535.1 Bacteriovoracaceae bacterium UBA1511 | reverse complement strand
CAAATTTTACAAGATAATCCATAACAATCCCGTGCTTTACAATAATCTCTTCCGTAATAAATTATTTGAAGATGAAGCTTATTCCAAGTGTCCTCGGGAAATAGACGTTTCAAATCTTTTTCTGTTTGCACTACATTTTTACCACTCGTTAACCCCCATCTTTGCGCAAGACGATGAATATGAGTATCTACAGGAAAGGCAGGATGGCCAAACCCCTGACTCATCACAACGCTTGCGGTTTTATGGCCGACTCCAGGGAGTTTTTCCAACGCCTCCATATCTTCGGGAACTTCACCATTATATTTTTCAATCAAAATTTGTGACAGTTCAAAAATAGCTTTTGATTTCCTTGGGCTTAATCCACACGGTTTAATGATTTCTCTTATTTCA
>DCQT01000063.1:13114-14381 GCA_002323535.1 Bacteriovoracaceae bacterium UBA1511 | reverse complement strand
TTTAATGATTTCTCTTATTTCATCAACAGAGAGTTTGATCATATCAAATGGACTATCTGCTTTTTCAAAAAGCGTTGGAGTAATTTTATTTACTCTTTCATCCGTGCATTGAGCAGATAGTAAAACTGCCACGAGAAGTGTAAAATTATTTGTGTGATCTAAAGGTATTGGAGTAGTTGGATACAGCTCATCCAATTTATTTTGAATAAAACCCACTCTCTCATTTTTTTTCATTGGCAACTTCCTACATTTTAAAAAAAAATTGATATCAACCAACATTAAAACTTTCAATAATAATACTTAATTATCAGAACAATACAAAAAGGTTGGATTTCTTAATGTTAAAGAGGAACCAGATTATGCGCTATGCGACAGGATGGGCGGGAAAAACCTTTCAGGATAGATTTAATAAGTAAAAAACGGCCACATCATATGTGGCCGTTAAAACAAATTAATATCTTTTTTGACAATGACCTTCTTGTACATATTTATCATAGTCATCGGCCAATTTTCTTAACTGTTCATTTACTGATTCATCGCTCGGAGAAGTTAGAAGATCGATAAAGTTTTCCAATTTTCTAAGTCTATTTTTTTCTTTTACGATGGATACATTAATTTCTTTCCTTCTTTTTTCCCTCTCTTTGTCTAATGCTTTTGAAGCTTTATAGAATAACGATTCGGAGGGGAATTTGCTCTTACAACCTTTTTTAATAACTTGTTTCATTCCCTTTAAAAAAATACGACATTTGTCTTTCCTCTTAATAAAACTGTAGTTGCAACTTAGTTGATTAAGATCACTAATTTTAATCATGTCTGCCTTACTTATACCGCCAAGCCTTGCCGTTCTTGGAATATTCCTAGATAGAAATGAAGATTTTGATTTAATCGGTGTCGTGCTTGAAGTTAGTGATTGAGGGCCGGTCGAAAAAACCATATTCCCGAATGGGTTAGAAAAAAATTCCATATCATCATCTTCAAGCTCACTTCGAACGGCCAACCAAACAGAATTTTCATCATAGGTTAGCTCTTCACCTCGATTAAGTTTCGCGCTTACCGCAAGAACTGAATTTAATGCATGAGAGTCGTTTCTAAAACCAATTTTAGAGCTTGTTGCTGACATAATACATTTATTAAGGCCACGAACTCCATTTCCACATCTAATACCTGACAACTTTTTTCTAATGATGTTTTCAAACTCGTCCTGTTTCATATTTCGTTGGAACCTTCTCTCTGAGGGGCCATCATGATCAGCGAATAATTTGTTCCA
>DCQT01000063.1:0-12735 GCA_002323535.1 Bacteriovoracaceae bacterium UBA1511 | reverse complement strand
TTTTTGAAATTTTTTCAAGAAGAGTTCCTTTAATTGCCTCAGAATCACTTAGGCATGAAAGTCCATCCGCTCTCAATTTATCTATATAAGGATTATTTTTTTCTGCTCTTATACTCCAAGCTTTAAATGATTTTTCCGCGGTAGCCTCAACAGTTCTCAACCTGTATTTACTCATATCATCAAAATTAATACTCAACACTCTTGATATTTGATCCAATTTTGATTTGGCTTCATCAAGTTGCGACAACGACATACACATTCTAGAGGAAAAAGTATCATCCGTTTCAACTTTTTCAATAATATCGCGGAGCTCTTTTCTCATTTTGGATTTTTCAAATAAGCTTAGTGATTTGTCACATGTAACCTTCTCAATAAACTGTTCTTTTTCCTCACCAGTAACTCTTTCACCTAGAACTGGAGCTATCTTCTCTTTCATTTTCAAAAACTTCTTTGATTGCTTCACCATTTCAGAAATCTTGTCCATATCTGTCATAGTCTTTTGCAAGTTAGTTAGTTCTTTATAAAAAATTTCATAATTAATTTTTTCGACGTCCTCATTGAGCTTTTGAATAATATAGTCAACACCTTTTACAAGCCCTGTAGTCACACCATCTAAAGCAACACTACCAGCATTTAATCCAATATAAGCAGCTACACCTCCGATCAAAAGGTTATCCGGAGTAAATACCTCTCCCAGTCTGTCTATCGCATTATTGGCCAGCCTATCCGCTCTTCTCGTCGCTCTTTTAAAATGCTTTATCAGGTCTCCTCCAGAAGCTTTTCCCTCTTTGAGAAGTTCTCGAATATTTTCTATATCACCACTTGGAATTAATTCCATCTCTCCATACTCAGCCGCGGCTCTCCTGTACTCCTCTCTTAAATCAAGAGGACTAGTTGAAGAGGCACTCTCCTCGGCAGCCTCTCGTGCCTCTTCCTCTGAAGGGATGTCAAACTCAGGGACATCAGGAATACCAGGCGAGGCATAAATTGAATTGCACACCACAACAATAGACAAAAAAATATAAATTTGCTTTTTCATTATTCTCCCCCAAGAGAACGAATACATTCATACCAGGGGCAAAAAAAATGCCAAATTATACAACCACTGCGAGCAATTAAGAATAATTCTGTGAGAAAATGTTTTTCACTGACCAGTTTTTAGTCAATCGCTTAAAGTTTTGCGACTTAAAAATATATAAATAATTCTTATGTATTAATACCAAAAAATCCTCAAAATTAGGTTTTAAAAAGTAACAAAGATAATTTAGAGCTTTTGATTCTTTTTTAGTTGATAAGATTTGTCTCAATAAAAAAGCCGGCTAACTGCCGGCTTTTTTAAAATTGTATATTACCTTTATAAAATCAATCTTTTATTTTCACTCTCAGGCTCTTTATTAGGACAGTCCATATCTACCCACTCCTCAAGCGAAATTTCCTTAAAAAGAAAAGTAACGTACTTGCTAGTAGAAATATCATAAAATTTAATTTTTGCTTTTCCCTCTGCGATCTGTGTCAGCTTAACTTTTTCTTTAACACTACCCGTCTCAGTATTTTTTCCAAAGAACTTCGCAAGGATAACTTTGCCTTCGCCGGCTATTTTTGGTTTTGATATATCTATCAGAGTAGTTAACTCATAAGGATGGTTCTCCCAACTCAAATTAATTGTTGAAGGAGATCTGCTTGAATTGAAAACAACGCTATCCTTCAAAACAGAAACGCCGCCAAAAGGAGCATACTTCCACTCAATATCAACTTTTAAAGACCTATCTTTTAGATCTAAATCCATACAAGCAAATGTATTAAAACTAAAAATCATTAATAAAACTATTTTTTTCATTTAACTCTCCAAAAGGTGTAAAGATATAACCAAACTACGCTCACCTGTCAGACTCCATTCGTCAAGACCCTGAAGAAGGGCTCTTTCAGGCCCAGGTGAAAAATAAATATACACTTCATATTTGGATATTTTTCATATCAACATAAGGCTTCGATTTTTCGTAATACAGGATGGCACACGGGTTGCTTGAGATTATGTAAAATTTAAGGGGTTTTTGGAGGAATTATGTTTTCTAAGAAAAATCTCTGTCTACTTGTAACGGCAAGTCTAACATCTATGATCGTATCGGCTGATCGGTATTACCACCCTTCTGAAACATCTGAGGTGACCGCTGAGAACCAATACACAGCTAAACCTTACACACTAAAGCTTGCACCTGAGAAACGCATTGGAGACATGTATCTCAACAAGGTAATTTCCAAGGGCGAAAAACCATTAATTTATGGGCATCAACGCCCCAGAGACCCAATGTATCTTTTTGCTGACAGAGATGTGCTACTAACACTAAGGCACTTCAAAGCAAAAGTCGAAAGCGCTCAGATGAATTACTATGGTATGCATATGGAACTGAGCTCTAAGGATGCTATTAAATGTATTTCTGAGCAAACGAAAGAAGTTTTCAAGTCAAAATACTTCAAGGCAGTCCATAAAGATCATACTGCCGCGGTTGTTTTATGGGATAAAAGCGCCATCAATACCAGTAATCAACTTCATGACATTGCCAATCAAAATGACATTTTCAAAAAACCAGAATTTCATGTTGATGTTGGTGAATCTGATGAAAAAAGTGAATTCAGCGTTATTTTAAAAGACGGATACTGTGACGTGACTTACAGCTGGAAGATCGATCGAGTTCTTAAAGAGAGATACCCTGAAATTGCGGCAAAGGTTGATAAAGAAATTGAAGAAAAACTCGCAGAATCATCTAATGACCAAAGAAAACCGCAAAAAGAGAGAGAGAAGACGGAATCTCAATCTGAGGCAGAAAAATCCAACGGGTCGTCCTTGAGATAATTTTATACTGCAAGGCCAATGTTTAGGCAGGTTTTGACTAAATATAAAGTTTTTGGTGATAGTATTGATCTATGGAAAAAGATAAATACTATTCACTCATTGACCCTGAGGTCGAAAAGTTCAGAGAAAACTTCAGAAAAGATATTCCTTGGTGGTACGTTCCCGAAATTCATCTTGGAACAAATATTTTAATCATCATATGTGTTCTTTTTTACTCCTTCTCAAATATCCAAAACCTTACATTTTTTGAATTTCTCGTTATTCCTTTAATGCTTTTAGGCGGAAACTTTTTTGTTTGGGTATTCCACAAGTATCCGCTGCATAGGCCTTTTAAAATAATGCCTATGGCGTATAAAATCCACACCCTCTCTCATCATCACTTTTATACAGACGAAGCTATAATCTACAGAGACAAGCGTGATTTTATCATTCTATTTTTCCCTATTCACTTTGTGTTGCCAGTAAACGGTATCCTCTTTCCTGCACTAGGATACTTTTCCATTAAGTATGGAGTCCTTTCCCCAAATGTCGCTCACCTGATTGTCGCCATGGCCGCGGTCTATTTAGTTTTGTACGAAGTATTTCACTTTGTGAGTCATCTACCCCAAGATGCAAAAATCCTGCGTATCCCCATATTTAAAAATGCCTGGGTTCATCACCGGCACCATCACACTAAAAAGTTAATGGGCCGTTATAATTTCAACATCGTTTTCCCGCTTTTTGACCGATTGTTTAAAACGTACTATCGCTAGGACATGAGAAATATAATCCTTGCAAGTACCTCGATTTATAGAAAACAGCTTTTAGAAAAATTAAGTATTCCGTTCGAGTGCATCAAACCAGATGTTGATGAGTCCGCATATAAAAATAAACTTTATAGGCCAAAAGAGATAGCAGAAAAACTCTCTGCTCTTAAAGCAAATACTGTTTTAGAGACCCGTGCGGATGCTGTTGTTATTGGATCGGATCAAGTGATCCAATTAGATGGAGAAATCTTCTCAAAACCAAAGACAATTGAAAATGCAATCAGACAACTAAAAAAGATGCGTGGTAAAACTCATGAGTTAATCTCCGGAGTAACTATTGCGACAAAGAGTAAGTCGATCACTTTTTCTCACTCTACTTTTTTAACCCTTAGAGCAGATCTACTCGATTCTGAAATTGAATATTATGTCAAAAAGGATGAACCACTTTTTTGCGCAGGGTCTTACATGATTGAAAACCTAGGTATTGCACTGTTTAGTGAAGTTAAGACAACTGATTTTAATTCCATTATTGGGTTACCCCTAATTGATCTTATCACCCATCTCAAAAAATTTGATATCCATCCCTTGAGACAATGAAAACACTTTTAATTTATCTAATTAAATTTTATCGATACTTCATTTCTCCCTTACTCGGTCAAAGATGTAGGTTCCACCCCAGTTGCTCAAACTACGCCAAAGAGGCATTAGAATCACTTCCAACTCATATAGCGATCTTTAAGATCACTTGGCGACTTCTACGTTGCCACCCGTTTTCAAAAGGTGGCCATGATCCAGTTATAAAAAATTAAACTTGTTTATTCTTTTATAGTTATTTCAAATAATTCCCGATGAGAGGGTATGTGGAAATACTTAATTTCTTTATTGATATTTTGGAGTTCGCTGTCCACCGCAACACGAGTTTCAACTTTTCCCTACCCAGGTTCACAAAATGATAATACGTACCTTGGAAGATTAGTTAAGCATGGCTGCGTAAAAAATCCTGTAAATTTTGACTCCGGATTATTTACTGAAAACGAAATCAAATTTTTAAATAAATTCAATCCGTATCAGAGGCTACATAGTCATACTACCACCGGTTCAATTTATACAAGTGAAACAGAGGGACTATCCGACAGGTCACGAGTCCATAAAGTGCGTCTTGGGTCCTGCCAAGCCAAAATTAAATCCTCAGAAATTGAGCTTCCTCAAACCAAACCTATAAAATTCAAGTCAGCTTCTATCGCACCCATATGTGAAACCTCTTCCAAAGTAAAAAATTCATGTGATGAATGGTTTGAAAGTACAAAAGAAGACTTTAAGAGACAACTTATCCACAATGATCAATCAAAACGCCCCATTGCGATGACTCTTAATGCTAGTACTGAGCCAATCCGAGATCTTACATTTGTTCGAATGAGAAACAAGCATTGTAAAAGAAACAATGGGATATTTAGAAAGTTAAAACTTTGCCGTGAAATAAAAAAAAACGAAAAGTGTTTTCGCGATTTCTTGCGTTCCAAGGCCTCCTCGAGATGCAAGTTAAAAATTTCAAACTTAAAAGAAAAATACCTTGTGAGGCTCAGAAAAAAAAGAGCTGCAGTGCTTGAAAAAGAATTTGTTAAAAGACTCGAAAAAGAAAATAAGCAAAGAGAAAGTAAAGGGCTCCCACCAAGCTATGTTTTCCTAAAAACACCTGCGCAAGTTTCTAAAAGAAAAAAAGAGGCGAAAAAAATAATTGAATACACCGCCACAAAAAGAAGAATGGCCGGTGAACTAAAAGATAAAATACCAAGTGCCCCGTCAAACACTCAACATCTAATTGATAAACTAGATAAATGCGTTAAAAGTCAGGGAGTAGATTTAGAAGAACTAGGTGATCGCTTCAAATCCCTTAGAGTTCAAACAGGGGGGATCCCAGAAATAGACGAAGACGTGGCACTTAGATCATGTGAAGCACAATTCCCAAGCAAGGGGGTTAATGATCCACGCTGCAGTAATTTGTTTAAGTCTATTTATATCTCAAACAAAATTGCCAGTGATAATACATGTTTTTCTGGATCTGTTGAGCATCAGTTTATGGCAAATGACCCCCTAGTAAAATATGTCTATAGTAATATCGTAGTTAATGAAACGAGGCAGCTTCCTATAATGCAAGGAGAAGCATTTATTTTCCCTAAGAAAAGAGATTACAATGCTGACTCAGGATCATCCATTCGATCAGCTTCTATGTCTCTTAAAAGATTGCCTCTTGAGGACATAACGTTAAGGCCGTCGGAAAGTTTGTTCATTGAGCAAAGTATCTCCAGTGGGGAGGAGGTTAGCTGCAACTTTAGAAAAAATGAGTCTGTGCCGCAGGGTGATCTTTCAGGTGAAGAAAGTGTAGTGCTTGATCAACTAAGAAAGAAACTCTCATCAAGTGATCTCTATCAAGCAACGTCATCATATCAAACTAGCCCCGATGGATCCAGTAATGTCGGGGAGTACAGTTTTTTATCAAATACATCTGCTGAAATGAAAAGAAGGTGTGCTCGTTTTAGAAATCAAAATGTAAGTCAAAAGCACTTAAAAGAAAAAATGGCCGTCGAGTCACACATTGCAATGGACTTCATTGAAAGTCAGTTTTCAGAAAACAATCAAAGCAATTGTGAGTTTGAAGGAGACAATAAGAGTACAAAACTCAACGTCAAAAAAGGAACATTTGGAAATATTCAAATTTCAATCACTCTCCCTAAGTTTCAAGGAAACAAATTCAAATCGATCTCTTGTGATAACGAAAACTCCAACAAATCAAGCGTTGATAATCAAGAAAAAATAGCTCGGTTTGATCTCTACAACCCTAGAAGCTGGAGGTCTACAGTGCTTGGCTTACCTCAAGACCAGGAGCTACTTTGTAAATGTAATAATTTTAGTGGTACTACTAAACAGTGCTCTCTAAACGATGTCCTCACAACTGTTGCAAAATTTTATCAAACTCCATTTGGAAAAAAGGTTGTGGAGGCATCTAGAATTGCTGAAAGCGGAGTAACTGACGAGTCTCTTTTTAAAGATCAAATGGTTGAGGGAGGCTTACAAAATCTTGAAGCGATCGTAGATAAAGTAAATGGTTGTGAGCAAAAAAGAAGAGAGTTCAAAAGAAGGTACGAAGGTTTATCTGAAGCTAGTAGGCGCTTTTTAAATCCAGATATCGAGGTTCCTCTTTTGGATAGTGATGGAGATGTTTCAGAGAATCAATGAAGGTTTATTAATCAAGTAGATCCACAAAATCCACTGCGGACTTCGCAATACTTGCCTTAATAATCAAAAGTTTTGATTCTGCTTTTCTTATTTTCTTTTTATTTTTCCTAATTCTAGATCGATAGTACCTTTTCTCTGTAGTACTTGCTGTATCTATTTTAGATTCATACTCATCGTTATCCTCTTCCAGGTCATCAATCTCTTTTTCTAAGGAATATATCTTTCTTCCAATTCTAAAATTTTTCTTAAACTTCTTAGACTTACATACATTATGATATTCTCTACCGCTTTGCCCTACTTCAAATCCATTTTCGCCTGTGCAATATTGTTTTAGACCTTCTTTCCTGGACTTTTTGTACATTGAAACGTTGATCTTAACTCCGTACTCTGAACATGCTTTTTGATGATCCTCTAAAACGGATAGAGGCTCCCCATTAGAGCCGTCTCTTCGGCCAATGATGTCCCAATTTCCATTTTTGCACTGATCCTCGTCAAGAGAAGCACATGAAGAAAAAATTAATAATAATAAAAATATATAGTTCATGAATACACCTACGATAAAAATTTTATCGACTCTCTTTTAAAATAAATTAAGCTAAATAAATTATATTAAATTATAAGTAGTAATAAGGGTCTACATCGACTTTCATCGATACTCCCCGGCTTACTTCAAACTTGGTTGAGAAAGTTTGCAGAAGTAGATGCCGTGCTTTGTACTCTTTTGATTGAAGAAAAATTGTCCAAGTAAATTGCCCCGCTCGTTTTTCAATTCCTACAGGAGCAGGAGGAGAAATTTGAACACCTAGATTGTTAACCCTGTTCACGGAGGAAAGAAAATCTTTTGCCCTCAGAATTTCCCGCATCACCTGATTACGGTTTCTGGAAGAAAAAAAGAGTGCCGCAGTTTTACTTACTGGAGGAAAATTCGTTACCTGTCGAACGGCAAGCTCACTTTCAAAAAACTTATCACAGGCAGGGTTATCAACATAACCAAACAAATCACTCTCTTCATTCATGGTTTGAATAATAACTTTACTATCTTTTGAATAGCGCCCGGCACGACCGGCCACTTGAACAAGAAGTTGATATGTTCTCTCCATCGCCCGAAAATCTGGAAAGTTAAGTTGAGAGTCTATGCCTAGGACTACTACTAGATTTACTTTTTCAAAATTATGCCCTTTAGAAAGCATCTGGGTTCCCACAAGAACGTCAATTTTTCCTGCGCTAAAATCGTCTAATCGTTCATTTAATTCCGTGAAATTTTTGATATCATCCCGGTCAAACCTTCCAATCGCTCTTTCAGGAAAAATATCTTGCAGCACTTCTTGAACTTTTTCTGTTCCAAAGCCTTTTTGAAGAAGATGCATATTCCCACACTCTGGACATATCTCTGGCACAGGCATTTGAAACTCAGAGTAACTAGATTTTAATACGTTTCTATTTTTAAAATAACGAAGATTCGTCTCTGTTTCTGGATCAATAAATTTATGTCCACAACCAGAACATTGAATATAGCTCGCAAATCCAAGACGACTCACAAACACCAGAACTTGCTCGCCTTTTTCAAAAGCCTTTTTCATCTCATCAATCGCTTGATCATGCACCGGCCAACTTGGATTTTCCCACTCTGGAAAATCTCGAATACTAATAGTTTCAACTTTTGGAAAATGTCCGCTGACACGATTCTTTAATTGATAAAAATTTTCACTTTTTGGCGCATAATTTTCAAGCGATGGAGTTGCACTACCAAGAATAACCGGACAGTCTGAAAGCTGTGCTTTTTTAATCGCGACGTCTCTTCCGTTATAGGTGCATCGATCACTTTGTTTAAAGCTAGAGTCATGCTCTTCATCAACAATGACAAGTCCTAAATTTTTTATAGGCAAGAAGACACTACTTCTTACACCCATCACAAAAATCGGTTCAGTAGAATCGTTTAGTGTCACCCAACGGCTTAATTTTTCTGAAGCGCTTAGTCCGCTGTGATAGCTTAAGACTTTACAAGGAAGATATTTTTTAAACGTTTCGATAAATTGTGGTGTGAGATTAATTTCGGGAATTAAAAATAAAACAGATTTTCCCTCACGGATTTTTTGAAGAATGAGGTTTGTATAAATTAGTGTTTTCCCAGACCCTGTCACTCCGTGAATATATTCTTTGATAAAATTATTGAAACTCTTGGCCTTTAGTTTTTCCCAAACTTGGGATTGACCGGAATTGAATTCATGCTCAACAGGTAGGCCTTGTCCCATTTCCATTTCTACTTTCCTTGGACGCTTTAGAGGCTTTGGAAGACAATCAAAAATGAGCTGCCCCATAGAGTAATGATAATAGTCACTCATCCATGAAAAGAGTTTTAAATCGAGATCATTTAATAAAAAAGAATAACCAAGTACATTTCCGTGAGGGCGAAGTTTAAAACTTTTTGTTTTTTCATCAAGAGAGTCAAAATCGATTTTTGTTCCAACGACACAGCCTTTTGCCTTACGACGACCTAGAGGCACTTCTACCAAATCACCAATGGCCAAACTTTCATCAATTTGTTCATAGGTTAAAACTCCTTTTCCTAAAGGAGCATTAACCGCAATGTGACAATACATTTAGTTAAATCTCTCTTTTTTGATCCCAAGCCACTCAAGCGCAGTGCCTGATAAAAGACGCTCTTTTTGTGCGTCTGTCAGGCTGTTTACGGTCTTAATAAGCTCTCCAGGGTGATGCTCTCCTAAAGGAAAAGGAAAGTCACTACCAAGAGCGATACGATCAACGCTCATTTTTTTAATCGCGTAATGGAGAGCATCCTCATCATGAGTGATGGAGTCTATATAAAAGTGCTTCAGGTATTCGCTGGGCGCTTTTTTAATATTTACAGCACACAAATCAGGTCTTGAATGATAAGCGTGATCAATTCGTCCAAGCGTTCCAAGAAAGCTTCCGCCAGCGTGGGCAAACATGACTCTAAGTTTTGGAAATTTGTCAAAAACGCCCCCAAATATCATGGAGCTTATCGCCCGAGACCCTTCGGCCGGCATTCCTACAAGCCAAGGCAGCCAGTACTTACTCATCGTGTCCGCCCCCATCATATCCCATGGGTGAACCAATAAAGGTAAATCTAAATTCTCAAGCTCCTCATACAAAGGAAAAAGTTTTTCATCATCAAGATTCATCTCTCCAACGTGAGAGCCGATTTGAATACCTGAAAGACCTAAAGATTTAATATTTTTTGCCTGTAAAATTGAAAGCTGTGTATCCATCAGTGGGAGAGAACCGATGCCAAGAAGATTTTTAGGGTGAGCTTCCACTCTTTTAGCGAGATCATCATTTAGGTAACTACAAACGTCATTACAGTCAGTAGGCTTTGCCCAATAAGAAAACATCACAGGAATAGTGGAGAGAACCTGGACATCAATTCCAAGTTTACTCATCTGTTCGAGGCGAACTTCAGTATTTAAGCAATTATGCTCGATGGCACGAAAAAAACTTCCGTCATCCATCATCATATCTGCGCCAGAATTTGTATTTTTTAGTGTGACAAAACCGCCATAACCAAACTGCTTTTTAAAATCAGGGAGATGCTCAGGTAATATATGATTATGAACATCTACCGTGAAAAAAGAGTTGGTCATTTTTTGTCAACCTCCCAACCTCGACCGGACACACCATCCATGATGATTATTCCCATCTGGTTTAACTGATCTCGGATCGCATCAGCCTGATTAAAATCCTTTTGATCTCTGGCCTCTTTTCTTTTGGCGATAAGATTTTCCACTTCCGCGACGTCTATTTTTTTCTCTCGAAGAAGAATTTCATCCATCTCAGAAAGAAAAGTAGCAGGATCGTCATTAAAGAGTGCCATGAGTTGCCCATGATTTACAACCCATGAGAAGAAATAATGACAAGTTGCCTTGTTTTGTTGATTTCTCTTCTTTTTGAATAACTCTAGTCCATTGAAGTGTCGAACAACCTCAAATATATGCGCCATCACCTCTGGTGTATTGAAATCATCATTTAAGGACTCTTCAATTTTGAGGTCCATTGAATTACATAGATCGATCAGCCCTTTATCTGCCTCAGCTTGAAAAGAGCTATCCTCACCAAATATCGTCTTTGCCTCTCTTAAAGCCCCATATATTCTTGATAGTCCTGAAAGGACTCCAGAGATTTTCTCATCATTTACGTTAAATAATGCTCGGTAATGATTGGAGAGCATTAAGAACTTCAAAATCTCTGGGTGATATTTTTCCATGAAATCACGGCCGGTGATAATATTGCCGAGCGATTTACTCATCTTTTCGTCATTCATATTTAAAAAGTCGTTATGCATCCAGTGATTACAATAACACTTTCCTGTTCGACCTTCCCCTTGAGCGATTTCATTTTCGTGGTGGGGAAACTTTAAATCAATTCCGCCCCCATGGATATCGATCGTTTCACCAAGAATAGATTGAATCATTGCGGAGCACTCAATATGCCAGCCAGGACGGCCTTTTCCCCATGGTGAATCCCAGTATGGCTCATCCGGCTTTGCCGGCTTCCATAAGACAAAGTCAGCTGGATTGTGCTTTTTTGAATCGACTTCTACTCTGGCCCCTGCTTCAAGATCTTCTAGATTTTTTCCGGATAACTTTCCATAATTTGGAAAGTTTTTTATTTCATAAAAAACTTCTCCATCAATCACATACGCCATGCCTTTTTTCACCAGATCATCAACAAAAGAGATAATTTCCGGCATAAAGTCAGTCACCTTAGGATTATGTTCATGCTTCGTAAGACCCAAGCGATTAAAATCATTTTCAAATTCTTTAATATATCTTTCACTAATTTCAATGGACTCCACGCCTTCTTCGTTCGCTTTTTTAATAATTTTGTCGTCCACGTCAGTATAGTTATAAACGTATGTGACTTTGTAACCTGCGCGCTCGAGCCAGTTTCGCACTAGGTTAAAAAAGATTGCGCCTCTAAAGTTTCCAATATGAAGATAGTTATAAACAGTCGGACCGCACACATACATCTTTACTTCACCAGGTGTGATGGATTTAAATTCTTCTTTTTGACGAGTTGCAGTATTATACATTTTTAAAGACATGCGGATCCTTTTCCAATTTCTGGTAAACTATTACTACTAATAATACAAAATTTGGAGCCACATGAGCGAAAATACATTGTTAATGGCCATGATTTTAGGTCAATCTCTTCTTATCGTTGTTGTCTTAGGGGTAATTGGCTATTTCTCCTGGCAGTTTCACCGAAACAACTTGAAAAATATTTATAGGGATCAACCCGAAGAAAAAAAAAAGTCTTCACCTAACCTAGAATCAACCTCCTCTAATGACGCCTTGAACGTGGGAATGTGTGACACTCACACAAACAACCGCGCAAACGGTAGCTGTGGAATTTGCGAAAAACTTCTTTGTGAAGACTGTAATATGGAAATTGATCGTTTTCATTTCTGCCCTGAGCACTTTCAACTTTTCACAAGTAATGAGTGGGCGATGCTTGAAAAAATCAAAACGACTCCAGAAACCACGGAGGCGAGCGCCCACCTATTTGAATTTAAAAGATCTAAGTGGAACAAAGATAAAACACCAATGTATATTGAAATACATTATCAAATTAATGTAGAAACAGATCAGATTGAATCTGATGTGGCCCTTTACGCTATTAAGAATCAATCTCAAAAATTAAAAGAAGAACTTAAGGCCAGCGCGTAGGAATTTATTATGTTTGATTGTTTATTACTTAATGCTCAATGTTTTATTGAGGGTGAACTTGTTTACACAGATATCGCTTTAGAAAATGGAAAGATTAAAAAACTTGGTGTCTTAAAAAATGAAAAGGCTACTGAAGTTTATGACTGCAAAGATATGACAATTATCCCTGGAGTCATTGATACTCAGGTTCACTTTA
>DCQT01000013.1 GCA_002323535.1 Bacteriovoracaceae bacterium UBA1511 | reverse complement strand
ATTAGTTCCTGTATTTTTTATTTTGTTGCAATCCTTCGGTATTTTCTATTAATTAACTTCTTAAACTTTGCAGGGCTAAAGAATCCTCCAGTTTTACATTTGTCACGTAAACTTATAGTTTTTTCTACTGACTTTAGAATTATATTTTTAAGCTTTGTAAAGTGAGGCTTTTGTTGATCCATTCCTGCGAATAGACTTGCGTATGCGGAAATGATTGCGGTTGCTTGGCTTGTGCCACTCAGAGTGCCCAACTTATTGAGTGGTAAAAATGATGTAACATCTGTCCCGTATGTTGCCAAATCGGCATTTTTTCTACCCCAATTGGATGTAGGGTGAATTGTCCCCTCTTTATTAATGTTGATAACTGAAATTATATTATTTAAATTGTAGCTCGCAGGGTAATAGGCTCCAGAGTCTGTATCTATATTTTTTCCAAAGTTGCCAGCCGCAGTTATTACGACTATGCCTTTGTCCCTTGCTTCTTTGAGGGCAAGATACTCTTCGTCACTATACCCCTCTCCGCCTGATGAATAATTTATAATGTCTACGTTTAACTCAATAGCAGCCTTTATAGCAGATATTGTTGAAATCAGATTTTGTTCATCACTCGACATAGGATTGTAATACTTTATTGGTAATAATTTTGCTGATGGATTTATTTCATTAATTATGCCAGCAATGTGTGTCCCGTGGCCGTGATTATCAATAGGTTTAAACGTTAATTCCTTAGTGGTGAAATCGAGCCCAAAGCTATTGCTCGTTGCGTTGTGATTAAGTTCAAGTTTCCCAGACTGAGACAATTTAGCTGATACAACACTATCTTTTCTTGCTACAGAAGATAGGTCAACGCCAGTGTCAATAATAGCAATTATAGGAGATCTGAGCTGAGATTTATAAAGTTCCTCATATTGTATATTTTTAAAAGGAAGGTATGTTTTCAAATTTCCAGCGTGGACTACATTTAACGCTAAGAATAAAATATAAAAAATGTTTAGTTTAAGCTTTAATATAAGCACGTATCACCTCAACAACATCAACAACCCTTGTTTATAACGCCTTGCGTTTCAAGTCTATGCCTATTGAAAATAGTACAAAGTCAAATCTGACATTAGTCTTAAGTTATTAAAAGTACGTAGCGAGGGCAATAATAAAGAATAAGGTAAGTTGTTGAAATTTATACAATGAAAGGTCAAAGGTCTTGGTTTTAAAGATTTTGGCTAAGAAGTTGGGTTAGTATAGAGCCATTACCTAAAAAAAGTGAAATATGAAACTAGGCTTGCCATAAATTTATGTAAGAGTTTATACGAATACTGGTGTAGCCGTTTAAAAGAGGTTCTTAAGATGTGTGATGTTTGTAAGTCAAAAGGTTTGGCAAAAACCATGCTCAATGGAAGTAAAGAGAACTACTCAGTTACTACAATGCTCTACCAGGTTTTTTTAGGTAAGAGAGTGGAAATTGAACTCTGTTACCTTCATGACATTGAGCTATTTAAAAAGGGAGAAAGGCGGTTTATCTCCACAAACTTAGAAGTAATGCCAATTCTATGGCAATCAAAAGTAGCTGCTTAGTTAAAATGCTAGTCTGAATTTATTCATATAATCGAAAATATTGTTACAAAAAAGTGAACTTTTGCGTTAATACAGGTGAATGTATAGAGATTTTATTACTTTAGGCAAGCTAGGGAGACCACACGGTGTTGTGGGAGAAATAAATTTTATACCTAATGAGCAGTATTCAATGGCTTTACTAAAGCTGAGCCGACTTTACTTAGGTGAAAAAAAGGATGTAGTTGAGGTTTTAAGTTTTAGAGAGAGCCCAAAAGGTGGAAGAATACTTTTTAAGTCACATGACTCTAGAGAAAGTGTTAAAAACCTTACAAATTTAATTGTTTTCACAAGTAGGAATGACCTGCCTTTATTGGATGAGAGCGAATATTACCTGGCTGACTTGATTGGCGCGACAGTTAGAGATGTCACAGGGAAGTCGATTGGACTTATACAGTCTTACTACAGTAACGGGGCTCAGGAAATTGCAAGTCTAGATGTTGGTGTTGATATTCCACTTATAAAAGGTGTTTTTATAAAAAGTTTATGCATTAAAGAAAAAGAGATACGGCTACTCGTTCCGGAGGAGGATTTGATTGTTTGACCAAAAAATTTGGTTCATTACTTTGTTCCCGGATATTGTTGAGACTTATTTTGATTTTGGTGTTTTAAGTAAATTTAAAGAGTCAGTGCGGACAGTGAACCCTGCTAAATATAGCGATAAAGGCTTTAAAGGTGTTGACTCCTCTCCGTTTGGAGGAGGTCCTGGTATGGTGATGAGAGTCGATATTCTCGCCAAGACTTTAAGGGAAGGTGTTTTTAAATATTATAATAATCCAAAGAGAGAGTTATCAGTGTATTACACTGGACCGGAAGGGGTGATGTGGAACCATTCTGATGCCAAGTTTATGGCCGAATGCTTTTCGGCAAAAAAACAGCACTCTAGGGACCTTGTGTTCATTTGTGGCAGGTATGAGGGAATTGATCAAAGGTTCATTGATATATTTGTGGATAAAACATTTTCAGTAGGCAATTTCATTTTATCTGGGGGAGAACTCCCCGCGCTCTTGATAGTTGATTCATTGTTAAGATTTGTGCCAGGAGTGTTAGGAAACCCTAGAAGCTTTAAAGAAGATAGTTTTGAAAATAACTTGATGGATTACCCAAAATGGACAAGGCCAAGGTGCTTTGAGGGCGCTTCGGTGCCTGATGTTCTCCTTTGTGGTGATCATAAAAGAGTAAATAAGTTTAACAACTCTCAGAGGCACAAGCTTTGAGCTTGTAACTGTAGAGCCTATAAAATTGAAAGGAAGCAAAAGATATGAATGAGATTTATCTTGCACTAGTTCATCATCCTATTAAAAATAAAAATGGTGAGCTTGTGACGACATCCGTCACAAATATGGACATTCATGATATTTCAAGAAGTTGTAAGACTTTTGGTGTTAAAAATTACTTTATTGTTACACCTATAAAAAAGCAAAAAGACTTAGTATCCAAAATTTTGGGTCATTGGGAGTCTGACAGGGCTTCCGACTATAACCCTGATCGTCATGATGCATTATCTGATACACGTGTTTTGACGACTGTTGAAGATTGTATTGATAAAATTGCAAGTGATTGTGGAAAAAGGCCAGTGGTTGTTGCCACGGGTGCAAACTTTAAGGAGTACCTTGGTTCTGAAAA
>DCQT01000101.1 GCA_002323535.1 Bacteriovoracaceae bacterium UBA1511 | reverse complement strand
CAGATTGGAAATGTAGAGATTCCTCAACAAGCGTTCATGGCTGTTTTAAAACTAAACGACTAGTTATTTCTTTCTACTTTTTCTAAATATTTATCCCTAAGTTTTGTTTGATGTGTAACCAACTCCAACTCTCGCCCATCAATGTAAGCGGAATGAACAATATTAGTTCTCATGTCTAGCGCATCGCCTTCACTTACAAAAAATGTTGCGCTTTTTCCAACCTCTAATGAGCCGTACTTGTCATCTATTCCTAAAATCATTGCTGCATTAATCGTTAATGATTTTACTGCAGTATTATAGCTAAGGCCATGACCAACAAAACTTCCTGCATAAAAAGGTAGATTTCTAGTGTTCATCCTCTCCATTTGACCTCTAACGTCAATTCCAAAAACCACTCCAGCTTCATCTAATTTTTTTCCTAAATTAAATGCTTCCTTGACATCAGCGTCTTCGCTAGAAGGAAGTCTGTGTGGATGAGCTGCAACGACTAAAATATTATGTTCTTTCAAAAATTCTGGAATTAGATGTGCTTCTCTAGCACCAACCAAAACAACTTTTTCTATGCCCAAGGACTTAAAAAACGATGATGCGTCTTGAATTTGGCGCTTATTATTTAAGTGAAGATATAGTGTTTGGCTTCCATTAAATAGGCCTTGCATTGATCTCAATCTTAAATCTTCCTTATTTGTATCATTCAAATAATTTTTAGCATTATGAAACACTGATTTAATTCTTTCAACATTTGAAAGATATGTTGTTGATGGGCTTAAGGTTCTGGGGCCAGGTGTCCATCTGCTTCCTCTAGAGTATGCTGAAGGCCAATTTACATGGATTCCCTCGTCGGTTTTTATTGCTGCGTCTTCCCAATTCCATGCGTCCAATTGTACAACAGAAGAACTTCCAGAAACAACTCCTCCGCGAGGTGTGACTTGTGCTAAAAGCACTCCGTTCATCCTCATAGTTTCAACAATTTTAGACTCAGCATTATAGGCAATAATTGATCTAATGTTTGGGTTAAATATTCCTATTTCACTTTCATCATCACTAGCTCTAACAGCATCTACCTCAACCAGACCAAGAGTTGAGTTTAGAGCAATAAAACCAGGATAAATGTGTTTGCCATTTAAATTGATTTTATTGATGTATTGTTTTTCAGGAGCGCTTGTTCCAATATAATCAATGATTCCTTGTGAAATACCAAGATGCCCTTTTTCAATTATTTCACCTGTAACTGTAACTATCTTAGCATTTTGAAACAAAGTGCTTTCATTTTGTTTTTCTCCAGGTATTTGATTTTGTGCATTAGAAACAAATACACAAAAAACGATTATTATATAGGTTATTTTTTTCATTTTAGTCAAGTGATTCACAAGTTAATATTCTTTTTTCTGTAACAGTTGGCGCCACTGTTTCTTCCCCTCTGTCTTTCGCTTCTATCATCATAGATAGTAGCATGTTTTTTTCGTCTTTATTTTCTTTAATTAAGTTTTGTTTTTCATTTATATCATAATATATAACACCTTCAATCATTGTTTTTTCAGCAACTGCATAAACAGACAAAGGGTTGTTGTTCCAAAGGGTTAGGTCAGCGTGCTTTCCTTCTTTAATGCTTCCAACCTTATCATCAATCATCAAGAGTTTGGCAGGGTTTATAGTAATATATTTCCATGCTTCTTCTTCAGAAATTCCGCTATATTTTACTGCTTTTGCTGCTTCTTGATTTAATCTTCTAGACATCTCTGCATCATCTGAGTTATAAGCAACAGTTACTCCTGCTTTTGTCATAATTGGTCCATTATGAGGAATAGCATCATTAACCTCGTATTTATATGCCCACCAATCTGAAAAGGTTGATCCGCCAGCTCCATGGTTTTTCATTTTTGTAGCAACTTTGTAGCCCTCTAGGATATGAGTAAAGATTCTTACTGTAAAGTTAAATTTTTCAGCAACTTCCATTAACATGTTAATCTCACTTTGAACATAAGAGTGACACGAAATAAACCTTTCTTTATTTAGTATTTCAGCTAATACTTTCATTTCAACATCATATCTTGGCGGATTTATTCTAGATCTTTCTCTTCTTGGGAGGCTATTGTACTCTTTCCATTTTGAATCATATTCTTTAGCTCTTTGGAAATAGTCAACAAAAACTTGCTCAACACCCATTCTTGTTTGAGGAAATCTAGTGTAGCTTCCCCAATTTGATTGTTTTACATTTTCACCTAGCGCAAATTTGATAAAGCCTGGTGCATCTTCAAAAAGAAGGTTTTTTTCTCCCCATTTCAGCTTAATGATTGCTGATTGTCCGCCAATCGGGTTAGCTGAGCCGTGTAGAATTTGAATTGTTGTAACTCCTCCGCTCAGGTTTCTGTATATATCAATGTCTTCTGCATCTACAACATCTTGAATTGACACCTCTGCTGAAGAGTTATGTCCTCCTTCATTTATACTAGATGCTGCGATATGCGAGTGTTCATCAACTATTCCTGCAGTTAGATGTTTGCCTGTAGCATCAATTATTAAAGCACCTTCTTGCTCCAAATCTTTTCCAATAGATTGTATTTTTCCATCAACAACCAAAACGTCTGTATTCTTTAAAATTCCAGCGTCTTCTCCTGTCCATACAGTAGCATTTTTAAAGAGTGTTGTTTTTTGTGCTGGTTTAGTTTTAAAACCATATGCTTTATTGGGGAAAGTCACACTCACTGGCTCGTAGGGGTTTTTTACGTTTTTCTTCTTTTTAGATTTTGATTCTTTTTTAGATAAAACGATTTGATTGTTATTTCCGTCAAAGTCCTTAAATAAAATGTTGTTGAGCGATTTATCTTTTGTGTCTGCGTTAATAAATGCAAAAGCTTCTTCTTTTTTATCTACAACTGAGATGTTTAACCATCCATTGCTAAGGGATGTTTTTGTTTTTAAACTGACAGAGTCTTTCGTTACTGTTGAGCTAACTTTTGTTTGACTGTTCTTAATTGATAAAAGATATTCAGAATCATCATGGCTAAATGCGTAATCGCCATCTATTGAAGCTTGGAGCCCAGTGCTTACAATATTTGAATTTCCAAGCGTCCAGTTTTCAAAAATTATTGTATTGCTGTCGAAAAGGGGTCCAGAGCTTATTAAAAAGTTTGCATAAGCTCCTTTTTTAATTTCTCCGACTTTGCCCTGCATGTTCAAAATTTTTGCTGGCTCTATTGTTAAAGCTTCGAGAGCTTTATTTTCGCTCAAACCATAGCTTATTGCTTTTTGAATATTGGACATAAACTCTTTGGCATTTTTTGTTCCTTGTGGAGTAATCGCAAAAGAAATATTGTTTTTTTCAAGAACCGATAAATTAGATGGTGCTTGATTCCATCTTCTTAGTTGTTGAAGTGTAAGTTTTTCGACAATGTTTAAGTCAGTTAAATCGTATGCTTTTGGAAAATTAACCGGTACAATCAACGTAGGGCTGTGTTGAACTAGCTCGGCTATGTTTTCAAACTCAAGCCCTGTTGAAACCACTGAGGAATTAAGGCCAAGTTCTTTAGAAATTTTCACAGCTCTCATCACATTAAGCTTATTGCCAGCATAAAATATTTTTGGGAGAGAATGATTTTTAATCGCAGCTTCAATTGCAAGATCTTTAGAATCACTTCCTCCATTTTTATACCAATCTAGGTCATAATAAAACTGTCTTATTAGCGCCATCGCACCCATAACAGAACTAGGATAAGACTGTCTATACTGAATACTTTTTGAAAAAGAAAGTTGTTCTGCTGCGTTTGAATTAAGTATCCTAAACGAATTGCTTGATTGATCGTCTAGAGCAACAACTGCGCTTGTTCCTCTGTGTACACCATCTTTTCTGTGAGTATTTACAACTCCAAATCCGTGTGCTCTAAGTGCTTTTGCTGTTTTATTATCATAACTAAATACTGATGTTGCATTAAAGTCTGAAAGAATATGGTCATTCCAATAATATCCTTGTCTAGAAGCCTCGTATGATGCGCTTCTTCCTGACGAGGGAAGTCTTGATGGAGCTTTGACTCCAAAAGAAGTTGTTACATCAATAAAAGAAGGATAAACATAAAGTCCTTTTTTGTCGTGAGTAACTGTGTTTTCTGGGAGAATGACGTTTTGCCCGACCTCAATAATTTTTCCATTTCTAAATAAAACTGTTCCGTTTTCAATTGAATTGCCTGGTGATAAAACAACAGTCGCATTAACAATTGCTTGAAAAGGAGCATTTGATGTTTTTACGCTCGAGTTTGTTGGAAAATAATCCTGACTATAAAATGCCAAGTGCATAATTACAGCTAAAAAACCTAGTATTTTTTTCATGCGCTTAATTTTAAGGATTGACAATTTATAAATTTTTATTTATCCATCTGGGTTCAGAGCTTTTTAATTTTTTATCTTAAAGGTGTGAAAAAGCTTCAAAGAACGTTATCGCTTCCAGGCGCAATTGCTGTAAGTATTGGCGGAATGCTTAGTGGGATTTTTGTCTTGCCGGGGTTGGCCGTTGGTATAACAGGCTCCTCTGTTTGGCTTGCTTTTTTAGTGGCTTCTGTTTGTATTTTACCTGCTGTTCTCTCTAAATCTGAACTAGCAACAGCAATGCCAAAATCTGGCGGGACATATGTTTACATTGAAAGAGCTTTTGGGCCCCTATTTGGTACTGTTGCGGGAATTGGTCTTTGGCTGTCGCTATTATTAAAAAGCGCTTTCTCACTAGTGGGTTTAAGCGCTTATTTATATGTATTGATTGAAGTTGATGCAAGCTCAACTAAAGGAATTGCCCTAATCGCATTATTAATTATTTTGCTTTTAAATGTGTTTGGGGTTAAAAAAGTTGAAAAAACTCAGCTTGTCATAGTCTCAATAAGCGTGGTGTCTTTAATTGCCATCATCTTTCTTGGAGCAAACTCATTTGATTCAAGATTGCTTGATCCTGTTTTTTCAGACGGAAGTTCTGGTTTTATTGCAGGCGTGGCTTTTTTATATATTTCTTATGCCGGTGTAACAAAAATAGCGGCGGTAGCAGGTGAAATTAAAAATCCAGAGAAAAATCTACCAAAAACTATGATTATTTCTTTGTTTTTAATTACAACGGTTTATGTTTTTGTTGCTCTTGTTTTGGTCGGCAATATTGAGGCTTCTGTTTTGTCTACTGATATAAAACCAATTCATACTTTATTTCAGTCTATAGGAGGAAACACTTTTGGCTATATAGCTGGTGTTGTTGGAGTAATTACCCTATTGTCTATGGCAAATTCTGGTGTTTTAGCTTCCTCTAGGTTTCCTTTTGCTATGGGTAAAGACAGGCTAATGCCTGGTTTTCTGGGTTCTGTAAGTTCAAAGTTTATGACGCCTATTCCTGCTATTTTAACAACATCTGGACTTATTGCTTTAGCTATAATTTACCTTGATGTAGTAAAAATTGCAAAGCTCGCAAGCGCCTTTAAGGTTCTTATGTTTATTTTCAACGAGCTCTCTGTTATTGTATTAAGAGAAACAAACGCTCAATGGTATAATCCATCATTTAGATCACCTCTTTACCCTTATGTTCAAATTTTTGGAATCTTAAGTGGAATTGTATTGTTAACGTTTTTGGGGATTATGCCGTTGCTTTCGGTTTTTGGGGTTTTTGCTCTGGGCTTTTTTATCTTTTTATTATATGGCAGTAAAACTGACAGAAGTGGCGTGATTGTAAACTATGGAATTTTTTCATTTTTATTTAAGGGGTCTAGCTCAAAAAAAGAAGCTTCAGTAAAAAGAAAAGAATCAAAAGAGGTTGTCAACACAGATGCTCAGGTTGTAGTTCCTTTGCTTGGAGAGGAAAGCTCTCCAGAGATGCTTGTTGAAATAGCCTCTTCTATAACTAAGGGGAGCAAGCTAAACACAATCAATTTGGTAGAAGCTCCAAATCAAACATTTTTAGAGGCTATTGATGTTGACACTCCAAAATCGGAGTCTATTAAAAGGCGTGTTTTAAACCTGAACAATTCTCTAAAAATCGATGTTACTTATGAAAGTGTTTCTACTCACAATGTTGCAAACTCTATTGAGAACATAACTGGTGAAAGAAAGTGT
>DCQT01000056.1 GCA_002323535.1 Bacteriovoracaceae bacterium UBA1511 | reverse complement strand
GATTTTTCAAGAGCCAATGACTTCGTTAAATCCTGTATTTACTGTGGGGACACAGATTGACGAAGTTCTTGCTCTCCATCAAGCAGAGTTATCAAAAGAAGAGAGAATTTCAAAGGGCATTGAAATGCTTAAGCTTGTAGGAATTCCTTCTCCGGAAAAAAGATATAAAGAGTACCCACACCAGCTTTCTGGTGGAATGAGACAGAGGGTAATGATCGCAATGGCCCTTGCTTGTAAGCCCGATATTTTAATTGCCGATGAGCCAACAACAGCCTTGGACGTTACTATTCAAGCTCAAATTTTAGACTTGATGAATAAGCTTCAAAAAGAACTAGGTATGGGAATTATTATGATTACTCATGACCTAGGAGTTGTTGCAGAAACCTGCCACGATGTTGCTGTTATGTATTGTGGGAAGATTGTTGAGAAAGCTGACGTGAATACTATTTTTAGTAATCCAAAGCATCCGTACACAAAAGGGCTTCTTGAGTCGATTCCATCTTTTGATAGTACTTCGGGAATAGCCAAGGACCGTTTAAAAACAATTGAAGGTATGGTTCCTTCACTATTTGAACTACCTGATGGTTGTAGTTTTCAAGATAGATGCCCAAATAAGTCAGATCACTGTACAGGAAAAAATGGAGCACCTAAATTAGCTCCCCTTAATGGTTCAGATCACGAAGTTAGTTGCTTTAACCCGATGAATGAAAAAAGGTTGTCATAAGATGTCTGAAAAATATTTATTAGAAGTTAAAAACCTAACCAAGAGATTTCCAATTAAAGGAGGACTTTGGGGGAAAGAAGTTGGTTCGGTAAAAGCAGTAAATGACATCTCTTTTAAAATTAAAAAGGGTGAAACACTTGGTCTCGTTGGGGAAAGTGGTTGTGGTAAAACAACTCTAGGGCGAAGTATTTTAAGACTAATTGAACCCACTTCCGGTGAAGTTTTATACCGTGGTGAAGACATTCTCAAATACAATGAAAAGAAAATGAGAGATATGAGAAGAAAAATGCAAATCATTTTTCAGGACCCATTCGCCTCTCTTAATCCAAGAATGACTGTTGGCGGAATTCTAGAAGAGCCAATGCATGTGCATAAGCTTTTTAATTCTTCCGCGGAAAGAACAAAAAGACTACATCAGTTACTTGATTATGTTCAATTGCCAAAGGATGCACTCAATAAGTACCCACACGAATTTTCAGGAGGGCAAAGGCAAAGAGTTTGTATTGCAAGGGCCTTAGCCGTTGAGCCGGAATTTATTGTTTGTGATGAGCCAGTTTCAGCACTGGACGTTTCTGTTCAAGCTCAAGTTGTGAATCTTTTAATGGATCTACAAAAAGAACTAAAGCTTACTTATTTATTTATTGCTCACGATCTAAAAGTTGTTGAGTATATTTCAGACAGAGTAGCCGTCATGTATTTAGGAAATATGGTTGAGGTGGCCGAGTCTCATGAGCTATATGGAGATTCAATGCATCCTTACACAAAAGCTCTTTTTTCAGCGATTCCTCATCCAGACCCTAATGGTAAGCAAGAAAGAATCCTTCTAGAAGGTGATATTCCCAGCCCAATGAATCCACCTAAGGGATGTCACTTTCATCCTCGGTGCTGGAAAGCTGTGGATGATTGTAAAATGTCATACCCTCCAGTTTATGATAAAACCTCAAGTCATCAATATAGATGTTTTAATCCAATGAATTAATTTTGTTTAAATAAAATTGATTTAATAAATTTTTATCAAAGAAAATTTATAAACCCCGATAAGAATGAGTATTTTATCGGGGTTTTTTTATAGCAATCGTTGGAAGAAAAAAAACACAAATTCACTCTGCAAAGGAACTATCAGATTTCCGGTGGGCTCCTGAGGATATTTACTGGAGCAAGGAAGATGGCCGAAATGTTAAGTTCAAAACCAGAGGGGCTTTCTTAGATAGTCATGTTAGAGAGCGTTTTCACAAAGTGCCTGATGCTTTTTTCTTTGAAGGTGATGTGCTTGATGAAAATTTAAAAAAAATTGAAAAATATTTCTCCGCAAATTTATCAAAAAAAGGAAGCCTCGGCTCCCGAAAAGATTTCTATAACTTTTTAAAAAAGAGTTCAGGGATACGAGCTTGGGATATATTGTCGTGGGGGGAAAAAAGATTTCTTGATATTGATGACAGTTTTCAAATACTACTTCTAGAGCTAGGGGAAGATGTCTATTACAGGTCTCTTCTCATGGGGTCTTTGGGAGTAATTCTCTCTTCCTTATATGGTTGTAGTGACGAAGGTTTTTTAAAGTCTCTTTACCACGTGCCATTGATTGTTGATTATTTATATTTGAATAATTCAAGCTTTAGAAGTGAACACAGTGTACGTCCCGCAATAAGTATAGGGGATCAGGAGTTGGGGAAATTTATCGCTCGCTGTAAAAAGTACTTCCCCGGAGTTGAAAATGACTACTCCTTTTTTCTGGCAAAAAAGATAGCTATAGAGAAGGTTGGAAGTGATGATGAGGACTACTTGCTTAAGTTTATGTCCACAGGAATGATTCTTCAGAAAATTGAAAAAAGAACACCATTAAAAATTAGGTTTTTTACTAATGATCAATGGCTTTTTTTTAAGAATAATTTATTAGGTGGTATATTTTTTATTTTGAAAAATAAAAAGTTCTACAGAGAGGTTGGGTAAATGCATATTATTAAGATTGCCTATCTTCTTAATGTGGTTAATAAGCAAAGGCTTCTGTCCAAAAACTTTGGAGAAAATAAGATTCTCGAATTTAATGGTGCTATTAAAGATGAGGATTTTATCCTGTGTGATAGCGAAAACTTAGAAATTGCATCTAGTAAAAATTCTTTAAATATCCCGATTCTTCTTTATGAGGAAGTATTGTTAAATAATATTTTTCAGTCCTCTCAAAGCGTAATTCAAATAACGAGTCTAGATATACTTGAGCAAGATTTAATAAAGTACATTAATGTTGGAGAGAGTTTTAATCAAAATGACTTTCTAGAAAAAATAATATGTGAAAACACTTTGTCTCTAGGTGGTGTGTTTGACGATATTATCAAACGCTGTCATTTAGAACAATTACATGTTTTTAAATTAATTTTTTCATTTGCATGGTTGAGTATATTTTTGTCTCAATTGCATAAAAAGAAAGTTTTTGACCTTCCTTTTGAAGTCTCATTTGATAAAAGAGATAATGATTTACGCATAAATATAAAATGTTTTTTAAAGTCTCATCTTACAGACTTTTTTGATGATGCCTTTGTTTGCTCTGGAAATGGATATTTCTCTCAGTCAATTAATAGAATATTAGAATCGGTGAACTTCTTGTATTTAAGTGAAGATCTAAAAGAGGGAGTTTTTGAGCTGGATGCTCTTGTTTTAAATTCTGATTTTTCCCCAAGAGTATTTGGACATAAACTACCTTCAATGTATGAGAGAAATAAAGAAAGGCATAATTTTTACTCTCCATTTTTGGAACTGGTCAACCCCATAAATAAAGATAGCAGAGATAAAGTTGTATTGAAAAAAGGGAGCCCATTCGAGGATTTTAATAAAAGTAGCTTATACGAGAGAGGTAAGCT
>DCQT01000099.1:7609-53805 GCA_002323535.1 Bacteriovoracaceae bacterium UBA1511 | reverse complement strand
TCTTCACCTAACTTAAAGTTAGCAAACTTAAGAACACTTTCGTCAATTCTTAAACGACGAGCAATCTCTTTGTTTGCTCCATTATTTGCTTTGAAAATAAAATAAGAAAAATTACCTGTTTCTTTCCCAGTACTTGTTGGTTGAGCAAAAGTTTTTACTCCCCAATTGTCTTGGATCATTAACTCACCTTCATACTCAGAAAGAGTTGAGCGAAGAGTTTCTGTTAGTTTAGCAACAGATTCATCTGTGGCATCACCACTTTGCACGACACAAAGTTCGTAAATCATGTAAACCTCCCGGATATACAGCATCAAGACCCATTTCTTGACGCGAGATTTCTGTAAATGTGCGTGGACACTAGCATCAAAAAGACATTAAGCAAAGTGTCAAAGATCTTTTTTACTGCGGGATAATTTCGTATTGCTCAATGTGATAATTGTTTTCAGAACGTACAATCAGTGACTTAGAAAACTTAGTTTCGATAGATTGAATCATATCAAGGTCCTCTCCACATAGCCTCGCTGTCACCTCTGGATGAGCAAAAATTAGAACTTTCTTTCCTTCATGCCTATCTAGAGACTTAAACAACTCTCTAATAAGCTCATAACAAATTGTTGAAATAGACTTAACTTTCCCTGTTCCCTCGCAATAAGGACAAGGTGAACATAAAAGCCTTGTCAAAGTATCTCTAGTCCTTTTACGCGTCATTTCAACAAGGCCAAGCCCCGAGATAGGAAGAACATTAGTCTTAGATCGATCCTTTTTCAGTACGTCTAAAAGAGCTGAGTAAACAGCATCTCGATGATCCTCTTTTTCCATATCGATGAAATCGATAATTATAATACCTCCGCAATTTCTGAGCCTTAGCTGGTAAGCAATCTCTTTAACTGCCTCTAGGTTTGTTTTAAGAATCGTATCTTCTAAGTTTTTTCGTCCAACAAACTTACCTGTATTTACATCAATAGAAACAAGCGCTTCTGTTTGGTCAATATTTAAAGAGCCCCCAGATCTTAAAAATACTTTATTGGAAATTCCTCTTTCTAACTCGAGGTCAACGCCTGATTTTTCAAAAAGCGGAATCTCCCCACTGTAGAGCCGAGTTTTTCCCTTCAAACTAGGTAGGTATTTTGAGGCAAACTTTTCAACTGACTGTAAAGACTCCTCATCATCGATAATAATTTGATCGACATTCTCGTCGGTAATATCTCTCAAAACTCTATGAGTAAAAGGAAGATCCTGATAACAAAGTTTAGGAGCTTTGGCTTTTTTGAAACCTCGCTCAAGCTCCTTCCAAAGCTTGACCAAAATTCCGTAGTCTGATTTAAGTGTTTTTGAAGACTGAGACTCAGCTGCAGTTCTAGCTATAACTCCCACGCTTTCACTTCTAATCGAATCTAGAATTTCTCTTAACCTTTCTCGCTCTGGTTCACTCTCAATTCTTCTAGAAACTCCAGTATGCTCGATGTAAGGCATATAAACTACATGCCTTCCAGGAAGAGTAATATGTCGTGTAACGCGAGGTCCTTTTGTAGAAATCGGCTCTTTTGCTATTTGAACAACAATTTCTTGGCCTTCTTTCAGAAAACTTTCAATTGGCTTTGTAGAACGAAAGCGCATCTCCATCGTTTCAGTTAGGGTACTTAACTCATCTGGAATTACTTCTCCGACTTGTTCTTTTTCCTCTTGTTTTTTCTTGGCGTCCTTGAACTTTTCTGAAGCCTCCCTTTGCTCCTCAAGACTCGGAAGGTAGGCATCATCAACATATAAAAACGCTGCTTTTTGCCAACCAATATCAATAAATGCTGACTGCATTCCAGGAAGGACACGTAGGACTCTTCCCTTGTAAATATTTCCCACACGGGGTTTTTCTACTTCACTAGCGTCTAAGCGATCCATTAAAAAATCGATAATCTCACCGTTATCCATTAAAACGGCACGCCACTCATTTAGTGTCCTACTAATTAAAAGTTCCTTGGACATAAAAGTACCTTTATTATTTTTTTAAAATAAAAAACCTGCGATTGATGCAGTCATAAAACACGCCAATGTTCCACCAATTAAACACTTAACTCCAAGCTTCGCCAGATCTGATCTTCTCTCAGGTGCAATAGAACCAATCCCACCCAGCTGAATCGCAATTGAGGAGAAGTTTGCAAAACCACAAAGTGCGTAAGTTGATATAACAACAGACTTTGGACTAAGAGTTGATAATTGTTTTTGAAGATCTAGGTAGGCAACAAATTCATTAATGACTAACTTTTTCCCAAGAAGTGACCCGACGGCCATCGCTTCTGACCACGGTACACCCATTAAGAAAGCAACTGGTGCAAAAACATAGCCTGATATAAGTTCTAGAGATAAGTCCGAAAAATTAAAAAACCCACCAACAAAAGAAAGCAAGCCATTAAACATTGCAATTAAGGCAATGAATGCAAGAAGCATTGAGCCAACATTTAAAGCTAGTTGTAATCCTTCACCAGCACCTGTGGCTGCAGCGTCAATGATGTTTGCTGAATTTCTCTCAAAATTCATTTTAATTTCACCATCAGATAATGATTTTTCTGTTTCAGGAACCATCAGTTTTGCACACACTAGAGCCGCTGGTGCAGACATGACCGATGCAGCAAGTAAGTGACCAGCATCTATTCCAAGGCCAACGTAAGCTGCAAGGACACCACCCGCAACAGTCGCCATTCCACCAGTCATCAGTGCCATCAGCTCTGATTTGGTCATTTTGCCGACGAAAGGCTTAACGACAAGCGGAGCCTCTGTTTGCCCAGCGAAAATATTAGCCGCTGCGGCGAGTGACTCAGCTCCAGATGTTCCCATAACTTTAACCATAATTTTGGCCGTAAATTTAATCACTATTTGCATTAGGCCGATGTGATATAGAACGCTCATTAGAGCCGACATAAAAATAATGGTTGGAAGAACCATGAATGCAAAAACAAATCCTACCTTAGAGGCATCATTAAGGGAGCCAAATACAAAGTTCGATCCTTCGTTCGTAAAATTTAGAATACCTGCAAAAAACTGCCTGGCGCCCTCAAATACTGTAAGTCCAATATCTGTTTTTAAAATAATAAGTCCAAATACTATTTGGAGGACAATACCAGAGCCTACTGTTCTCCAATTGATCTTCTTACGGTCATCACTTAATAAAAAAGCAATTAATACCATCGATAGTAGCCCAACGATTGAAATCATCCGTTCCATTTATCCTCACTAATAATATTTATTAGTTAGGGTTATACATTGGGTACCTAGGTTTTCAAACCCCTGCTGAAATATTTATTAAAACTCAAAATTAAGGTTAATTACCTGATTTTTAATAGACTTTGAAGCAAACTCAGCCCGACCCAACTGATGCCAGGAAAGCCTTGCTGCAGTTTTAAATTCAGGGGTAAGTTGATGCTTGAGACGCTTAATTTTAACTAGGTTCTCTTGCTCTCTGTTCGCTGTTTGGTACGCAACAAAAGAAACGCCTAATATTATACCTAATGATGCTCCCATATAAACGTTCTTTAAGTGCTCTGACGGCTCTTCAACAAAGCTAAGTGTTGATAATCCAAGGATCGCGCCCATTGAACCAGTTCCGCCTACAATTATAAGGTCTCTAAGAGAATTCTCCCCCAGGTCTCCTGTCTCTTTTGAAGTTTGAGAGTAAGTAATCGAGGGCAGGCTTGATATTAAAAATACAAATAAAAAGAAAAAGTTTTTTATCATATTAGTTCATCCTTAATTTAAATTTTCCTCATTACTGATGTATCATTTAATGATTTGATTATTTTACCATAACGTCATAATCATTAAAGAGAAACCAATAAAAGGATGCAACGTGTTACAAACCATAACGTTTGCCCAAGCTATAAGTAAAAAAAGAGATGGCTTAAAGCTATCGAAACAAGAAATCAACTTTCTTATATCTGGCTATACGAACGGAACAATACCTGACTACCAAATGTCTTCATTACTAATGGCCATTTATACAAAAGGGATGTCTAAACAAGAAACGGCTTGGCTAACAGAGGCAATGCTTTATTCAGGGAAGACTCTTAAACATAAGTCGAACAAGGTCGTCGATAAGCACTCAACTGGTGGAATAGGCGACAAAACCTCATTCATCATCGCGCCTATTGCTGCTGCCGCTGGTGTTGATGTTCCTATGATTGCAGGTAGGGGCTTGGGTCATACTGGAGGTACAATTGATAAGCTTGATGCAATCAAAGGAATGAGCACCAAAGTTCCCCCCAAAAAATTTATAAAGCAACTTGAAGACATTGGAATAGTTCTCGCAGGACAATCAGAAATTATCGCTCCGGCCGACAAAAAGGTTTATGCACTAAGAGATGTTACTGGAACAATTGAGTCAATCCCTTTGATTACAGCTTCAATCATGTCGAAAAAGTTAGCTGAGGGAATTAATGGAATTGTTTTTGACGTTAAAACTGGAAGCGGCGCTTTTATGTCAAAGAAATCAGACGCCAAAGCTCTTGCAAAAAGCCTTAAAGACACTGGACTCGCCTTCGGCAAAGATGTTTACACAATGATCACAGACATGTCTCAACCTCTAGGTGATAAAGTAGGACATTCACTAGAGTTAATTGAAAGCGTAGAGGTATTAAAAGGAAAAGGACCAAAAGACTTAATTGAAATTTCTATCGAGCTTGCCGGAGCAATGATTCACCTTGGTGGAGCCGCAAAAAACTTGAATGAAGGAAAACGATTGGCAAAAAAAGTCATCAAAAACGGCACTGCTCTTAAGAAGTTTGTACAAGTTATAAAAGCTCAAGGTGGTGATACATCATTTGTAAAAAACTATAAAAAACTTCCCACAGCAAAGTTCACGTACACAATAAAGTCCCCAAAGGATGGATACATTACTAAAATAGAGGGAAAAAAAACAGGTCTTGCCTGTATAGTTATTGGCGGCGGCCGAAATGTAAAAGAAGACAAAATTGATCTCGGAGCAGGGTTCGACTTTCATCTAAAAGTAGGTGCCAAGGTAAAAAAAGGAAGTCCACTAATGACAATTCATCACAATTGCAGAGATCAAAAAATAATTAAAAGTCTTGAACTCAACTTTTTAGAAAATATCTATAAATTCTCGACAAAAAAACCAAAATACCAACCGTTAATGATTGAAACAAAATCCTATTTTTCTAAAAATTAATTGGGACCTATCAATGCTAGAAAAAAAATTAAAAGAAGCAAGTAGATATATTGATACAAAACTTTCAGAGATACCAGACACTGTAATTGTTTTAGGTTCTGGACTTGGAAGAATCACAGAGAATTTGGCCGAAAAAGTTTCTATACCTTTCGATGAAATTCCTCACTTTAACAGTCCCTCTGTTGAGGGACATTCAGGTAACCTAATTTATGGCCTAATGAACAAAAAACCTGTTTTGATTCTTAGTGGAAGGATTCACGCTTACGAAGGGCATCCATTAGATGATGTTGTTTTTCCCGTTCGTTTAATGAAATACATTGGAGTCAAGAACCTCCTTCTCACTAACGCGAGTGGTGGCGTGAATAAAAGGTTTTCTCCAGGTGAACTTTGTCTTATTACGGACCAAGTTAATCTCACAGGAACAAATCCCCTTCTTGGGCGTAACCATGACTTTCTTGGAAAAAGGTTTCCAGATATGTCCAAGCTTTACTCACCAGAACTCAGGGGGGTTATGTTGTCTGCTGCAGAAGAATCAAGTGTAAAGTTACATAAAGGAATTTATGCAGGCGTTTTGGGCCCAAGCTATGAAACTCCTGCTGAAGTACGAATGATTAAAACCCTTGGTGGAGACCTTGTAGGGATGAGTACCGTTTTTGAGGCAATTGCTGCTCATCATGCAGGACTAAATGTATGTGGCGTTTCCTGCGTGACAAACATGGCATCTGGTATACTTGATGAGGAACTCGCTCATGAAGATATTAAAGAAAAAGCAGATTTAGCTTTTCAATCATTTAGTAGTCTAATACATAAGTTTATTGAAAAGCTTTAATACGAAGATTGTTGTCTCGAATGAGGGAACGGAGAGAAAGTAATGACCAAATTTTATGAAGAAATCGACCAGTTAAAATTCTGCATTTTTGATCTTGAGACGACTGGAGGAAATCAGGATAGAGACGAAATCATAGAAATCGGTATTGCCTTGGTTGAAAACTTTCAAATAACAAGCGAAAAAAACTTTCTCTTGAAACCAAAAGTAAAAATTCCTGAGTTCATTCAAAAGCTTACCTCGATTAGTAATGAAGACGTCAAAGGCTGCCCTAAGATTGAAGAAGTCATCGACGAAATCATTTCAATGATGGAAGGTCGGATTCTTGTGGCCCATAATACATCCTTTGATGTTCCATTTTTCAACTCTGTTTTAAGAAGGCTAGGAAAAAAAGAGCTTGAAAATAAAAGCATATGCACTAATTTAATGTCTAAGTATTTAATACCAAACCTTCTCAACACGAATCTAAGCTATATGAGTAATTTGCTTAAAGTGAAACATGGTAACGCCCATAGAGCGTTAGATGATGCAAGAGCAACGGCCAAGATTTTTTTAATCTTTTTAAAAATTTTTAAAAATAGAAAAATTGAAAAACTAAACCACCTATACTACCCGAAAAATAAATTCGAAATTGATAGAGTCAATTATAAAGTAAATACAAACGAAGTTGATTTTAATAAATTTTTAAAATCAATAAACATTCCCTCTCCTTCAGTGATAACCCTAAAAGAAGGCAAGGGCGTCATTACATACTGCTTGCCAATTAGAGAACTAAATGAGGAAGCACTTAATAAAGTTATCTCAAGAACAACTGATGAAACAAAAACTATATCATTACAATATTTTGGCTCAACATTTGAAAGCTTCTACAATTTCATACTCTCTATAATGAAGCTAAAAAAAGAGGATCAAGAAAAGATAATAAGTGATTTTTGCAATCTCTACAAAATCTCACCAAAAGATATCTTCAAAGATTCCAAACAAAACAAAGTTGAAAAATATGAAAACCAGTTTGTGGTGGCACCTCATCTAGTTAAGGATCAACTAATTATTTTCAACCTTGCAACAATCTCAAACAGAAATTTTTCGGCTTTTAAAATTACTTCTCATAGAAAAAAGCTCACGCAGTTCATTAATTCAAGAGTATCTAGAGGAAAAACGTCTAAACCAAATATTAGTAATTCTATACAAAGATTAATTCATTGGTATCTTGAAAAATTATCCTCAGACTCAGAGTACCTTCTGTCTTTTAAGGGGATGAATCAAAATGAAGTAAGTCGTTTTGTAGACTCAATTGAGGACTTCTCACTTGAACAAAGCTACCCCTACAACTATCCCGAAAAATATATTTAAAAAAATTACAAGTGACCCTTGAAAGTAATCTCCCTCTTTAAAGAAAATAAAGGCATCAAATGCGAGCGTACTAAAGGTTGTAAAACCACCGAGAAGTCCAATCCTAAAAAAACTTGAAAGACTCTCTGGTAGCTCCTTAATTAAATGAGATAAACCCAAGATAGCAAGGCTACCAATCACATTTACAAATAGAGTACCCGGCCATGAACCGAAGCCTAGTCTGGCAACTCCAATGTAAACCAGGTTCCTTAGTAAGGCTCCAACACCTCCCCCCAAAAAAATTGCTAAATTTATGGCCATCAGATTTTCCTAAAGAAGATTAAGTGCCGTCAGAATATCTCCATCAACCCAGTGGCCATTTACTTTCACTCCCCAGTGAAGATGGGGGCCTGTTACTCTGCCTGTCTTACCTGCTTTACCTAAAATTTGAAACTTTTTTACAAATTGTCCCTTTTCAACATCTATCTTATTTAGATGGCCATACAGAGTAAAAATTCCAAGTCCATGATCAATAATAACAGTATTACCTGTGTAAAATAGATTTCTCGCCAAAACAACTTTACCACCATTACTGGAAGGTATCGGAACACCTACTTTGGCCCTGTAATCAATCCCAAGGTGTTGAGACTTTCTTACATTATTAAATAATCTTCTTGTTCCATAAAAGCTTGTAACCTTGGACTTTAAAGGAATAGAGAAATTTTTTTTAATTAATAAATTTTTCGCGGAGTTTTTATATATATTTTTTAGAATTTTTCTCTCACGAATAACACGATCTAAATCTTTTTTATTAAGTTTAACTCTTTTAGGGTTAACGGAAAGTGTTTCAAATGGATATTCTTTTCTTTTTACCGTGATTTCTTGGGCATAAAGTTCGTTTTTATTTTTCATTATCTTACAAACTACAGTCTCTCTTTGCGAAAAGTAGCTCTCCGCAAAAACAAAGTAACTTTTGCTTCCTTTTCGCGACACTTGCATCATTTCATTACCACACTCAATATGAGTAGCGCCTGAAGATACTTCAATCATTTTTAATTCACCAGGGGAAATACCCAAGTTTTTCTTTGGTTCAAATTTTTGAATATTTTTTATTCCCGCACATGAACATAAAAAAACAAGTAGAACTTTATGCATTAGTTTTTTTGACATCTATATCTCCATCTCTAAAACAAATTTTTATCTTTTCATCTGACACATCTTTAACAGATGTAATCACATTATCACTTTTATTTTTAACAATTGCATATCCTCTATATAAAACGGATGTAGGATCAAGAGCGCCAAGTAAGGATTCTAGCCTAGTGACCTTATCTCTTTCTTGCATCACCTTCTTATCTCCCCAATTTTTAAGTCTTAACTTCACTTGATCCAACGCCATGAGGTATTCATACAAGCGAAGATACTTTTCGGGACTCATTATCACCCTCATTTTATTTAGCTTATTCTTATAGTGATAAACTTTATCCAGAAGTATTTTTTTTAGTTGATAAGGGGTCCTTTTTTCTAAAAAAAGCACATGCGATTGAAATATATAATTAATCGATTTTTTTAATCTATCGCAAAGGCCTTCTAACCTAGTTTTTATATCAAAACTTTTTTGAGTTAAGACTTCCGCTGCAGCAGAGGGAGTCTCCGCTCTTAAGTCGCTCACAAAGTCTAAAATTGAAAAGTCAGGTTGGTGCCCAACACCAGATACCACCGGGACAGGAAAGTCACTTACGTATAAGCAAAGCTTTTCATCGTTAAAAGCCCACAAATCCTCTATAGACCCCCCTCCTCGACAAATCGCGACGACGTCAATTTTCGCTGAAAGGTTCTTTTCGTTATATTTAAGTACTTTTTTTAAAGCATTGTTTACACTCTCTGCTGCTTTGTCTCCCTGAACAATTGCAGGAATAACTAAAACATCCACCAAAGTGCCTCGCCTTTTTACTATGTTTAAAAAATCTTGAATTGCAGCACTATTAGGAGCAGAGATCAATCCAATTTTCCGTGGATACTCTGGAATTCTTTTTTTTCGATCTAAGGCAAATAAGCCAAGTGACTCGAGTTTCTTTTTAATTCTTTCGAACTCTAATTTTAAGCCAGCCTCACCTGCCAGGCGAATTTGCTTCACAATCAGTTGAATAGTTCCCCTCTTCTCATAAACAGTGAGTTCTGCGACACATTCTATTTCATCACCATCTTTGAGTTTTCTCATAATAGGGTATCTCATTGCCGAAGTTCTAAACATCGCAGCATTTATGAGAGAGTCATTATCGGACAAAGAGAAATAATAATGGCCAGCTGAACTTCCAGAGAAGTTTGTTATTGCGCCACGAACCGCAACGAACTCAAAGGTTTCATTTACGAGGGACTTCACTTGACTCACAAGTTCAGAAACAGACGCAATAGGAAGTTTAGTATTACTAGTCACTATTGATTAGGGTGCAACGTTTTTTACTTTTTGTAAAAGGTCATTGAGATAAAATAAGTAATAATTAAAAAAATACTTTTGTAATATTTTTATTTCTTCAAAATATTTGAGTAAATTGTAACACCTTCTAGGTACTTCATTGCTTGTAATACCTGAAAATCCTGAAACATTTTTTTTGTTTTCTTGCGAGACCTCTTATTTTTTTCTCTAAGCTTTTTCTCATCCTCTGTCTCGATTGTCGCGGTCAAATGATTACGAAGATCTTTTTCACGTATATACCTGTTTTGCCTATTAGCTTTAAGCCAATTTGGCCCAAGATTTTTTAACTCTATATCTGGCTTAATACCTAATGCTTGAATTTTCTTACCTGATGGTGTCATGTATTGAGCTATCGTTAATTTAACTCCTTGCTTTTCATCTACCTTAGCAATTGTCTGAACAGAGCCTTTACCAAAAGATCTCTCTCCCATTATAATTCCTCGCTTTTGATCCTGAATTGCCCCAGCAACAATCTCACTAGCAGATGCGCTAGCTCCATTAATGAGAACAACAAGAGGAATATCTGGAACCTTAAAGCCCATTTTTTTTACTGACTTAATATCCTTAACCGAATCATCTCGGCCTTCCGTTGAAACAACGACCCCCTCTTGTAAGAAGAGTGAAGATACATTAACCGCCTCCTCGAGAAGACCTCCAGGGTTTGATCTTAAATCAAAAACTATTCCTTTCAATTTAAGTTTTTTTGATTTCAATTTTTTTTGAGCTTTCTTTATTGCCTTTGATAAATACTTACCACTGTCTTTTTGAAAATTCGTTAACCGTAGATAAAGAAATCTATTTTCAAATATTTCGCTCTTAACTGGCTTTAGTTTTATTGTTTCTCTTTTTAATGAAAAATATAAAATTTCTTTTTCATTCTCTCTTGAGATACCTAACTTTATCGTAGAGCCAAGTTCTCCTCTCATTCTTTCAACGGCTTCTTCTAAAAGAAGCCCTGAAGTTGAAACGCCATCGATTTCGACAATTCTGTCACCGGCCAAAACACCAGCCTTAAAGGCTGGAGTATCTTCGATAGGAGTGATAACTACTAATACACCGTCTTTTTGAGTGACTTCTATCCCCAAGCCACCAAACTCTCCGGAGGTTTCCTCCTGCATCTTTTGAAAAACCTCTTCATCTAAAAAGGAACTGTGAGGATCTAAACTTGAAATCATCCCTTTAATTGCTCCATTTATTAGTTTTTTTTGATCAATCTCACGGTAATAATTTTTTTCAATTAGATAGAGAACTTTGTTAAACAGATCAATATTTTTAAATCTCGTTTTAGAGAAATCGTTTAAATCACTTTTTTTAACACCTTCCTCACTAGCAAAGCCCAAATTCAACAGTGCACACATTATAGCGACAGGTACTATCCTTTTCATAAAATTCCTCAAATCCTTGTACTCAAAAAGTTTTCAGCAATAAGCTTTTTTTTGTTTTTTCTAAATTCAAAATAAAGTTTGTTATCTTCGCCTGCAGTCTCTAGTGCTTGAGCCAAATTTTGTCCTCTAACAACACTTTGTCCTTTTTTCACATTACTAAGAAACTTCCCTAACAATATTGATCGAAATCCATCACTATGCCTTACAACAATAACGTTACCATATTTAGACAACGTGCCAGAGTATATAATCGTCCCATCACCAGGTGAATTTATCTGCTGCTTGTGGGCCAATTGGAAATTTAACCCACCATTTTCGTCTCGATCAACTTTTAACGGGTTCTCAACAGGTAATGATAGAGTAACCTTTACAGGGAGACTTTTATCTGTAGCTTTCTTTTCTTTTTCCAATTTATTCTTTTTCAGAAGTTCTTTTTTCTTAATTGCGACTTTTCTTTTTTTTAGACGCTTATATTTTTTCGATTCAGCGTTAAGTTCATTTCTCTTTTTTGCAACCTTCTCATTAATTGATTCTATTTTTTTGATTAAATCTACTTCTAGGAACTCATAATCGGAAAGCTTATCCTGGAAGCCAATCAAGCTTTTTCTAAGCTCATTCAATTTCATTTTGTTTTCAATAATTATATTTTTTTTATTTTTCAACCTTCTAACTGCCACCAACTTTATATCACTTTCTTCTACGCTATACTCAAGAGCTTCGTAACGTAATAATGTAGTTTTAAATTTTTTGAACTCCGATTTTAATTTCTCATCAGCATTATTTATTTCTTGCTCAGTCTTTGAGATATCCTCAAAAAGCTGATTCTTCATATCAATGACTTTGCTAAACTGAATATTCGTTGACTTTAGCGATAGTTCAAACTGTTTCACTGATTTCTTTAAATTCGAAATTCTTCGCTTGGAGCTATTAATTGAAACTGCTTTTATATTAAAAGATTGGAGAAGAAAGAAACACAAACAAAAAACAAACCTCATTAGATCATTTCCATTCGTATATTTTTAGATTTAAAAGGAATGTCATCATGATAAGGAAGGACGTCATCACAAAAAAAGGAATTAATAATAACTGTGATGTTATAGAAAATATTAATACACTAGATCCAACTGCACATAAAAACGAAAAAAGTAGCCCCGCTTTTATGGGAACATATTTTACTCTTTGAAAGCGCTGATAAAGGTAAGAAAATTTACGCAGGTCTACCATGATTCCGTGGTGAAGAAAAAGTATCAAAACACAAAGAAGACTAAAGATTGTATAAAAAATTAAAAGCTTTGAATTATGAATCTTTTGATTATCGCCTTTATTTTTAACCCCTCTGGGTGTGCTGAAAACAACATCTTTTCCTGGAAGAATCTTTATAATAAAAGACTTAATCAATTTAATGGATTTATCGGAAATCATTGGTGCGAAGGTTAACGTATATTTAACGTAGCTCAGATCATTCTCTTTTATAATTTCTTGAAAACCATCATCTTTAAATAAATTCTCTAATTTTCCTTTAAGCTGATCTGACTTTTCAACATATACCCCTTTAACTCCAGGCAAAACCATTAACTTGTTTTTTATTTCAACACTCTTCCCTAGTTCATCTGTAACAAATGACATCTGAGCTTTTTCAATGTTAAAAAGCATATAATTTTTTAAAAGGTACTCTTTTTTCTCAAAACCAACCATAGCCGAAACGGACAGTGCTAAAAATACAACAAACTTCACTAGGTTGTTTTGAATGACATTAAAAATTATCTTTAAATAAATCATTGAGACCTCAACAACTTCCCTTTGCTTAGGTGGATTAACTTCCCATGGAACTGATTAATCAGATCTAATTGATGAGTCGCCCAAACCACTGTCATCCCCATCTTTTGATTATAAAACTTTAGTACTTCATACAATCTTTTTGCATTTTCTCTATCAAGCGCGCTAGTAGGCTCATCAGCTAAGAAGATATCAGGCCTTGACAAAAGTGCTCTTATGATTGCTGTCTTTTGCTTTGCTCCACCATTTAGCTTCGTAAGTTTTTTGTCTAGATTAGGTTTCATATCAAATAGATTTACTAAATCTATAACTTCCCTATCGAACTCTTTTTTATTCTTGAATATCTCAGGGGCATAGCATAACTCGATATTTTGCCTCGCAGTCCAATCTTCGATTACTTGCAAGTTTTGAAATACTCTAGAAACAAATAGATTGTTTGAATTAACATTATTTTTTATAACGCTTCCAGAGGTCTGATTTATATCCCCGCTTAGCAAATTCAGTAACGTTGTTTTACCGGCGCCGCTTGGGCCTGTAAGAAAAGTAAAATCACCTTTTTCAATTAACAGATTTACCGAGGACAAAGCTCTTACTTCTTTAAATACCACGCTCACGTTTACCAATTTGTATAGAATTCTTTCAGAAGAGGTATTAAGTCTATTGTGAGAAAATTTATCAAATAAGCTCGAACCATTGTTATGTATTTGTGCCTGACTTTTTGAAAAATCCACGACTGAAACTCTCCTTTTTTTGACTAAAGAAAATTAGTCTACATCAAATGATATCTTACAAAAATTAGGAACACAAAATTGATTTAGAGGGAATAAAATACCTACTCCAACTAGCTATCAAGGACTCCTGAATTCTTTAAAATTGACCAAGCTCCAGAGGAGCAAAAAACATTGGGGATGTAGTTTTTTTGCCTTTGTAGTTTTGAAATAACCGAGTTCTCTACTTGGGCAAGTAGTTTAATTTCGCCATTCTCAAAACATATCTTTGCAGGATCTCTTTCAAGTAAGATGTTTGATGAACTTATATTTTTTACAATTGAATTTTTTGACTTAACAAATACTATATCTTTTTTCGGTAGATCAGTTATAAGCCAGTCTTCTTTTTTTCCATGCTTACTTAAAACTTCTTTAATCTCTGCTACTTTATTCTCTGCTCTTTTTACTACTTTTTGACATAGATTTTGGTCATCTTGATCGAGTAACTTTTGAGTCAAGTCTACAGTATCAATTGAATGAGCAGTTTTCTGAAGAAGGAGCGTTTCGGCCATATCTTTAATGTCTGGGTCTTTATCAAAAGATCCCTTCAAGAAGTTTTCTTGCAGAACTCTCATAAAATATAAGTCATTGAACCCATAAAAACTAATTGGCTCACTTCCGATCATTTCAAGCAACTCTGAGTATCTATAAATTAATTTCTTCTCTAATAAATAGAAGCAAACCTTTTCCGCAATAGCATCATACTTTGCACCTCGAGGGGACCTAATTACTTGTGAGTACCAGGCATATCTACTTATCAAAAAATCTTCTACACAATGGAGAGCATTACTTTTGATTGTTAGTATATTATGTCCATTCACTCTGGCGGCGTGAAAGTGATGAAGCAAGTAGTCCCTATCATACGCACCGTACTTCAAGCCTGTATAGTGAGCGTCTCTAAGTAGGTAGTCCATTCTGTCACAATCAATCTCTGAATGAAGGATTTGATTCGCTAAAATTGAGGGGTGCACCCCCTTCACTAGGTCTGATATGACTTGAGGGTCAAGTCCAAACTCTTTGATAATTGAAGTGATCCCACCAGGTTCAAGAGTATTTTTAATGACAAATGAGCCTAGGTTTTCGTGATCATCTTTAAGGTTTTTTCCGCCAGGCTTATTTTTAGTTTCGGAGAAATCAATATATGACATCTCCGTAGTGTGAGAAAACGGAAAAGTACCAAGATCGTGCATTAAGGCGGCTAAACGTAACTCCTGATGGTATTTTGCCTCAGGGGAAAGACTAGAGTAATTGGTTAATTCACTGTAAGGCACTGCAAAGCCAATGCTTGATAAAATATGATGACAATTATGCATAGCGCCAATGGAGTGCCCAAAACGAGAGTGCTCTGCACCTGGAAAAACATAACAAGAAAACCCTAATTGCTTAATCCAGCGTAATCTTTGGTAGTATGGGGAGTGGATTATTGCTTTTTCGACTGGCGTCAATTCGATAAATCCATAAATCGCGTCGAAATAGATTCGACCTTTAGTGTTAACTTCCATGTTAACTCCATTTTTTAAGTAGTTAGACTACTATTGTACTTTATTTTTTGAGCCTTTTTTACGGCCTCTTCTAGATTTTTTTGGCTTTATTACCTTATAAATTTCAGAGAGAGCCATCTTTGCTTCGCGTCGTAAGTCATTATCAAACACGAATCGGTAGAAATTTTCGATATCGGCTTTGTTGTTAATTACGGGAAGTACCGATCTTCCATCTTGTGTTTTTGTTTCATTGTTTTCAATAGTGCTCATAAGCGCTCCTCGAATTGAGCACATCTTACTTTTTTATACACACTTTTACAATGGAAAGAAGATTGGCCAAACCCCTTTATTTATAAAGGTTTAGCCAACTTGTCATGATATTTTTTGTAATTTATTCAGAATCGCGGTTTCCGATCATCCCGTATGTATGAAGCTTGTTATACAGTGTTTTTACTGTAATCCCTAGCCTCTTGGCCGTTTTCGTCTTGTTGCCACCCAAATGATCTAACATTTGGCATATGTGAAACCTCTCTAGTTCATCTAGCTGCATCTCGATAAACTTATACTGCTCTTGCTCAACTTCTTCAGGAACAATTTCCTCTTCATAATTAACTGATTCACTCAAATGAGCTCGCTCAACAATCATCCCATCGGCAAGAATATAAGCTCGTTCAACAATGCTTTTTAGCTCTAAAATATTACCCGGCCATTGGTAAGATATCAGTTTTTTCATCGCGCCTGGCGAAAACGACTTTTGCTCTGATAATTCTTTATCTTCATTTAAATAATGATTTATGAGTAACTGAACATCTCCTTCTCTATCCCTTAAGGCTGGCACATCTACCTCAAGAGTATTTAAAAAGTAATATAAATCTTCTCTAAAAAGTCCGTCATGAATTCTTTCAATCATGTTAGTAGAGGTTGTTGTGATCACTTTTACCTTACTTGGCTTAGTTGCTTTTAGAAAGGACAACAACTTGGATTGTAACGGAAGGTTCATCTCTTCAATTTTCTTTATCACGATCGTCCCATTTTTAACGATATCAACTAGACCTTGACTATTTTCATCTCCAAAGAGTTTTAAAGAAATCTCCGTAAGGTCTCTACTTGAACAATCTACTACAGCAAAGGCAGATTCTGAGTTTTTACTATTACAATGAACAAACCTTGCAATTGCTTCTTTCCCCGTGCCTGACTCGCCTTTTATCAATATATTAACGTCTTGATCTGCACCTCTTTTTGCCATCGCTAGCGTGTTCAGAATCTTATCTGACTTTCCAATAATAATAGGCTCTTTGATAATAAAGTTTTTATCGATGCTAAGCTCTTTAATCTTATTTCTTTCTTTCTCTTCAATTTTTCTTAATAGAGTCTCATTAAGTGATTTGGCCGCGAGGTAAATACTTAAGTTAGCAATTGGTTTTTCTATCGAATTTATGATTTTCATAGTCGTATCGGCATCTGCTTTGGAAAAAGAGCCAGAGCCTTCGGACCTTTTTAGCTGAATAACACCTAGAACATTACCATCAGCTATGACGGGAATACACATTTCCGAAACAATGTTTTCAGAGACATGCCCCATAAAAACAGGGTCTCTTTCGATTGAATTGCTAAAGTATGGCTTTTTAGAGCGAGCGACATGGCCAGCAACACCAGAGTGAGGAAACAATTGTCCTATCCTTGAATGATTCTTGTTCGAATAAATTAAGCGAGATTCCTCTTTCGTAATAGGAATGCTCGTTTTGATTATATCGCAAGGTATAATTGACTTAATCTCCTTGCTTAGCTCTTTAAGAAAAGCAAACTCATCAAGTGTGGCAATAAGGTTACTATACAATGATTCGGATTTTAGTGATTCAGACATAGATCGCTCCAACAATTAACATTAACAAACACAACAACTAACGCTCTGCAATAAATATAATTTACACGATGTCTGAACTTTTTACAAGAAAATTAAGTGCAGTGCATTATTTTTCTACACTTTTTCCAATATTTACAACTACTTAAACCACCTAGGGCTCTGACATTTACCTTTTAATTGATCTAGTTTTTTCAAGATCTCTCCATCCTTATCCATAAGGTATATGGTCTTTTTTTCTTTATTTTTATTTATAATTCTCTGCGAGGTAAATGCTATGAACTCCCCATCAGGAGAATATGACGGGTCCTCATTTGAGCCAAAGTCTTTAGTTAGTCTAGACAAATTTTTTCCATCAAAAGAAATTTTAAATAAATCAAACCTATTATCAAGCCAGGATGAAAACACTATATCTCCTCCAGATGGAGAGAACCTCGGTGTCGCGTTGAATTCTCCAACAAAAGAAATACGCCTCACAGACTTTTCAATACCTTTCATGCTCATTGCGTATATCATAGGCTTTCCAGGGCGAGAGGATAAAAATACCAACCTATCCCCACTACTTGATACAGAGGGGTCAACATCAGCTGCCCAATGATTGGTTAAGGGAGTAATCCTCTTGGTAAATATATTGAGTTTATAGATTTCTGCATTACCACTATGAGATAGAGTTAATACAAGCTCTTTATCACCAGGTAGAAATACCGCTCCAGAGTTTATACCAGACAAATCACTTAGGACTTTATCAACTTTTGTTTCAAGATCAAGAATTCTAAGCTGAACATTACTAGTTGAAGTGGAATTATCAATTAGACTATAAACAAGTTTTTTGCCATCGTTTGAAACTGCTGGCGATAGTATATGGCCCTTTATGTCCGTCATTTTTGTCACATTAAAACCATCAAAATCACTGATAAATACCTGTTTAAACTTCAGGGGTTTTTTTTCATCGCCCTGATCGGATATAAAGACTATTTTTGAATGAAAGATATGATCTTTTTTTGTTATTGATTTAAAAATCCTTCCAGCTAATTCATGGCCTGTCCAACGTAGCCGATCATATTCAATATTTATTGTACTCGAATAAAACGGTACTTCTGCATTTTTATTGAATAACTCTACTTCGATCTCTTCGCCACCTTTAAGCCCAACCTTAGGCTTGGAATCATCGACAGTCGTTGATGCGCTTTCGGTTACATTATTCTCTTCCGTTATTATTTTACGTAACTTAACTAAAACTGAGCTTGTCGCCTTATTGTTATCTAGATTAAAAAAGTTTTTATATAACGATAAATCTTCATTAACAATTTTTAGTATATCGTCACAAGCACACTCAGTTGAGTCTAAATAAAGCTCAATTCGCTCAAACGAAGCCTCTCCAACTGCAACAATATCTGCTTCATTTGAGAAGGCGCTCATATTAGTAAAAAGAATGACAAAAAATAGACTTAAAATAAATCTCATTAACAACTCTCCCGCTTTCAAAGAGGAAAACCAAGTATTACCCCTTTTATCGCAAGTAGCTCTCTAATCGATTTAGAAGGAGTTGTAAAAATTTTAACAGATTTAATTGATTGTAAAGCCCGCTGGTCAAATTCCTCCACTCCTGAGGACTCCACAAGGTCCATGCTAATTATCCTTCCGTTACCATCTAGCCGTATTTTCACCCTCGCCCTTAAGTTCTGCTCTGCCAGATAACTGGGTAAGCTCCAAAAGGGTCTCACTTGAGACGGAATGCTAGATATATAAATTTGGTAGTCGTCATTAGAAAAGCCTGTATTTTCACCAACAGCAACTGCTCCTGTACTCAGACTATTTCCTTCCAATGCCAGTCTTTGAAGTTTGCCTAGTTTTTTGAGGGATTTTTTCAAGGTTTTTTTGCCAGGTTTAGCACTATTATTTTTCTTTCCATCATACTTGGGTAACTTTTTCTGTGCCATGGAACTCAAGAAATTTTCGATTGAGGTATTTTTAACTTTTGCAGAAGTATTTTTTATAGTTTCTGAATCTGCCGTATTATTAGTTGGAATGGAGGGGTTCTTAACTGGAGATTTTCTTCTATCGATCTCTGGTACTAAGCGAGATAACTCTTTTTTCGTAAACTTTGGCATCCCTACAATATCTACTTGAACAAATTCTCTAATTACTTGTTGCTTACGCTCACCAAATATAAGTTTCTTTATAGAGTTCGGTAGAAACAAAGAACCAAATATTAAAGCTAAGTGAAGTACAAGACTTACGAATATGAAGTTTTTGTGTCCGACGTTAAGACTAGCTGAATTTTTATTTGCTCCGGCAAAAGAACTTCCCATTTAGTTACTCTCAAATTCCGTAATTAATGAGATTTGATCTATTCCACCTGCTTTCAGGATACTCATAGATTTCGCAACAATTTCATACTTCAAATCTTTATCTGCTCTTAAAAAGACAGTCTTCTTTTTCATGCGAAGAAGAATTTTTTGTAGGGATTCTACTAACTCCTCTTTTGGCACAAGGTCTTTACCTATAAAATATTCAGCCTTGGCGCTGATGGATAATATCACTATTTCATCATTAACGGCTACGGGTTTGCTTTTTTTTGTTTTAGGTAAACTCAAATTTATACCATTAAACATCATAGGGGCAGTGACCATGAAGATCACCAGAAGAACAAGCATCACATCCACCAAGGGAGTAACATTTATCTCTGATACAGGTTTATCATCTTTATTAGAGTTAAAAGCCATACTATATGGATCTCTCTACTAAATTCAGTAACTCTTGCGCAAAGCTGTCTGATTGTTTACTTAAGTCAGAAATTTTTGAATTAAAACTATTATAAAACCAAACTGCTGGTATTGCAGCAGCTAGTCCAATCGCAGTTGCAACTAAAGCTTCTGCTATACCAGGTGCGACGGATTCAAGAGAGCCACCACCTTGAGAGAGCCCCTGAAAAGAATTTATTATACCTACAACAGTACCAAATAGACCGATGAAAGGAGAGATAGATCCAATGGAAGCGAGAATATTAAGTTTTTCGTTTAGGATTTTTGAAGTTTCGATCGACCCACTTTCCATGGCCCTTGAAATTGATGAAAGACCAAAGGACTTTATCTGCTCCTTAGCTCCTTCTTCTCCCTTTGTCTCAATCATGAGCGAATAGGCTCTAAAGCTATTGCCAAGCATTTTACTTAAGGGACTTTCTGACACATCGTTTATTATTAAAGGCGAGTCCTTGAAGGATTTTAATTTTTCAAATGCAAGTAAAAATGAAGCATTCTCGTCTATTGCTCTTTTTATCTGCTTTGACTTCATGAAGTAAATGGACCACGAAACAATTGAGCACAAAAACAAAGATAATACGACTAACTGAACAACTATGCTTGCCTCTAGCATTAAGTTAAGTATATTTAATTCACTATTCATATATCCACCTTAAAAATTTCTAAAAAAAACCTTGTGCCATTGAAATGTTACCAAATTAAACCCAAAAAAGAGAAGAGCGAAAAAGATTATTGTGGTGCTTTCAACAGGAAAGAAGATATTCCCCCCAAGACTCAGATTAAAGAAAAATACAATTGGCGCATAGAATTTAACTAGCCTTGTGCCATTCCAATTTAAAATCTCGTTAGAGCAAAAAAAACCTAATAAGAAGAGTAAAAATAGGTATGAGAACTTATAAGAGGTTCCGAAAAAAATATAAAAGGAGAAATAACTTAAGATTAAGTGAGTTGCATAGAAAGTTAGTCTTAACCTAAAACTAAGAATTTTCTCTCTAAACCCACTGTCTGAATTAAGAAAATCAAAAGTTACAAAAATTGTTAAAAATAATGAATACCTCAAGGAATCGTAGGAAAAATCAGGGTTTTGGTTTATTAATATAAAGAAAAAGATAATAAAATAATTCACCAGAAGAAGAGAGTCTCTTTTATTTACAGCGGTAACTTTTCTCCCTTTTTGATTTGAAGGTGTTAAATAATTCCGTAAGAAAAACATTATTACTGTAGAAATTGCCAGGAGTTCTACAAGATAAAATTCAAACCAGTCTTGGATTACTGAAAAAGAATTCCCTAAGTAAAAATGAATACCCAGACAAACAGAACTTAAACAAAGAACAAACAATCCAAAAAAGAATCTATAACCAACCGCATAGAGTAAGGAGGCATAAAAACTACTTAACATTCATACCATCCAACCAATTTATCTTTATCTCAGGAGCTGGATATCTCGAAGCAAAAAACTTAAACCTGATGTCAGATTTTAATAAGTTATCAACTTTAGTCATAAGCTTTTTATAAGTTTTTAGATAACCTTTATTTGAGGATAATCCATTAAAGAGCCTCTTAATAACTTTTTCCTCAATAGCAAAATTACTTTGAAAATTAAAAATTTCAAAATCTATCTTTTCTATTCTCTTTTCGACATAATCATTCAAGCTCTTTTTTAAATCTTTATCTTTGTTAAATTTAAAATCCTGGATTGTTTGTTTACTATGCTTTTCACTATTAGCTCTGATAAAAGATTCGAGTAATAAAACAGCTATCTCTTGTTTAGTTAAGTCTAATTGCTCTGCAAATATTTTACTTATGATAAAAATGAAATCTTGATCATCCAACTTTATCATATGATGGGTTATTGTATTTGAATTAATAAACAATATTTTATAGCTAAAGTTTTTAGTCCCATAAGTTTTAAATACTTTTTCAACGGCATCTTCTAAGCCATAATCAGGAAGCTTTTTATCCCATTTAAGAACAGGATTATTTCTAATTAACCACAGTTTTTTTACAAAATGATCTAACTCTCTTTGATCAATCATTCCATTGATGGTTGTTCTATTTGAGTTTTTTTTAACCAATGATTTTTTTTTCTTTGAAGTACTTTCACCAACCATATCGTTTTTCAGTATGTCTTTTAGAGGGTTTTTATCCGCGTAAGCATCAGAGAAGAGACTAATAAAAAAAAGAAGGCGTAATACTATATTTTTAAAAGTCATTAACCTCTCCTTCGATAAAATGCTCTCCAAGTTTAGCCCAAAGGTAAATTTCATCAGCACTTAGACTTATTGAATTTAATAGAAATCTTTTTCTTTTTGACATGCAATCATCATTTTTTTGAGTAAGTAATCGAGATAATACAAACCCCTCTCTTCCACCAGACTTTACCCTAAACCAAGAGTTCTTTAATTTTTCAAGAACTTTTATTTTCGCTCTACAGGTAATTGTAGTGACCGGAGTAGAGTCTATGTCAGAAAACTTACGAATTGTTAAAAATGGAGCTTTCGAATAAGAAACCTTAGAGAAACTAGCTTTGGAGAAAAGTAAAATTACAAGCACTAATATTTTCAAAGAACCACCTCCTTAAAATTAATTGATTCCCAAGAGTGGCACTGAGGACATCTCCAAAAAAAATGGTTAGACTCATAACCACAAGTTCCACATTGATTTTGAAACAAATTTTCCGTGCTTGTCTTTTGATACCCATTGAGAACTGCGAGCGCTTTCTTGTGATCACCATTAATTAAATAAAGTCTACTTAATTCAATAGTGACTGCATTTTTCACTCTGTTTTCAACTTGAGAATTAAATATACTCTCCAAAACAAAGATCTTCTCGCTCAATGAATTATCACCATCTTCAATAATTGATAATTTAAAAAACTTATAATCCGTATCTTCTATATTTTTGTCCTTAAAGGTTGTTAGAAAGTAATTTTTAACTTCCTTAAGCACTAAGTCTAAACCTTCATATTTATTTTCAAGATCAGAAATTGCATTAAAAACGGTTAGAACCATCCTAGACTTATTCGGATGTTCTAGGACAAACTCATTGAGAAGTGACTTTGCTAAATCAATATCTCTATCCACTATTGTTAATATCACTCTGAATAATTTTACAGATAATGAAGGAGCGTAGGACAAAGCCTGGTCTAGGCACTCTATTGACTTCGCTTTATCACCATGGCTCAAAGAGGCTAAACCTTTTTGAACCACAATATGAGAGATTATTGTGTCCTGAGACTTATTGTTTATCTTTGATAATAATGTTCTATACTTTATCGCTTCATCCCAATCCTCTGTTGCTTCAAAAATTAAGCAAAGAGCTGTTACAACATCTTCGTCTTCTTTATTTATTTTTAGTAAGTCTTTATAAGAATCAACAGCCTTATCAACAAATCCGCCTTGATCATAGTCAAGTGCGAGCTCTTTCAAAGCTTTGATTCTAACTTGCTCCTCAAGATTTTCTCTCGCGATTATTGATTGATGAACAGTTATGGCTTTATCTATTTCTCCATTTGACCGAAACAACTCCCCGAGAGCAAAATACGCGTCAAGTGCTTCTTTACTTACCTCTACTGCGGCCAAGAACTCTTGAATAGCTTGTTCTCGATCTCCTGATAGTAAGTGCTTTGTTGCATTTAAATAAATTCTTGTTTGTGCCTCGTAGATAGACTCTCTGTATCTTTTGGAGAGCTTTCTTGACGAATTTTGATCCTTTATCAAGTAAACTATTAACGTGACCGTTACCAAAAATACGGATATTGAAAGAAGGTTATTTTTTAAAAAAGCTATAAGAATACTTTCCATTTATTTAAACATTAGCACTGGTGAATCGAGGGTTAACAGAACCTTTTTCAGCAATGCCTCAGGCTCTTCCAATTGATCTAGTATATTCATTAATTTCGACTTTTTAGGTTTTTTGATAAACGTGATCTCTCTAAAATCTCCCTCAAGTTTAAGCTCCTCATGAATCTCTCTCGCCACAGCGTATAAGCCCCCCAGCCCATCCACTAGCCCTTGCTCTAATGCCTCCTGCCCAGAAAATATCTGACCTTGGGTTAACTCAACAAGACTTCCTTTTATCTTCTCCCCTCTTCTGCTAACAATATCTTGACGAAATTGCTCGTGAACTTTTAGAACACTTGCTTCAAGAAGATCGCGCTCTTTTTTTCTCATTTTTCTTGAAGGATTTCCCAGATCTTTGAACTCTCCGGACTTTACAACTTCTGGTCTTACTTTTGAGAGCTTGAACAGCTCTGATAAGTCCATAAACTGCATTATTACTCCAATACTTCCCGTAATAGTGCCTCTATTTGCATAAATTTTTCTCGCCGCAGCCCCTATATAGTAACCTCCTGAGGCAGCAACTGAACCGAATGATGCATAAACTGGAATCTCCTTATCTATCCTTACAATTTCATCAAAAATTTCTTGAGTTGGGCCTACTGCACCCCCAGGGCTGTCTATTCTAACAATAATGGCTTTGTATTTACTCTTTTTTTCTGCTTCATGAAGAAGTTTAATCGTTTTTTTAGACTTCATAATTGGGCCATTAATTTCTATTACAGCGATGGGGGACTTCTTTTTCTCAAGGCCACTTATTTCATTTTTATTAATTTTAAATGAAAAAATTAAAAAAATAACTGCCGTTAGAAACATTAGAAACATCATTCCAAATATCCCCAATATGATTTTAGTAGAATTATTTGCCATCAACCGACTCCTGAGCTCAGTAGTAGATGGGCAAAATATAACCCACCTTATTAAACATTTTTAATTTTAAATTAAAAAACCGAGGAGTCCAATGTTGATAACAAAACAGAGGTTCTATTTATGAAAAATATTTATCTTCTTCTAATTTTATGTCTATTTCAAAGCCTTTCTTTTGCTTACGATACCGTACAAGAGAAAACATTCCAGTTAGAGAAAAGAGAAGTAGTAGACTCTAAGGAAATTGAATTCGACAAGGAAAGTTCTGTTTCAAAATCAGATGATGATGAGCCTAAAGCAAGAAAGCCATCATCCATGGAAAAAAAGAGACAGGAAGCAGTTCATTGGAAAATTCAGCAAATAATTGAAAAAAGAGAAAGTCAGTACTAATTCCAAAGATTTAACTGATCCTCCATACTCTTTAATTGCCCGCAAGCTGCAAGAATGTCGGATCCCTTCGTGGTCCTGATCGTCGTAACTAAACCTCGCCTATTAAGTTCACCATTAAACCATAATATTTTTTCTTTCGAAGGTTGTTTAAATGTTGATTGAGGGTATTCATTAAAGGGTATCAAGTTAATTTTTGATGTTTTTTTATGAAGAAGCCTCACTAAAGCATCTATATCTTCTTGGCGATCGTTTAAGTCTTTTATTAAGAGATACTCATAAGTAATCCAACGATGAGCCTTTAACGGTATTTGCTTTATTGCCTCAAGTAACCTCTCTAAATCATAAACCTTATTGATTGGCATGAGCTCTGACCTGATATTGTTATGGGCAGCATGTAAGGATATAGCGATATTAACAGGTGGAAAGTCGCCGAGTTTTTTGATTTGAGGAATCATTCCTGAAGTAGATAAAGTAATTCTTCTTTGTCCTAGGCCCAAACCCTGATCCTCTAGAAAAATCTCCGTCGCTTTTTTCATGTTCTCAAAGTTATGAAGTGGCTCTCCTTGTCCCATATAAACAATATTAGTTATTCGGGACCCCTCCTTGTTTTCGGATAACCACTTATTTGCGGCGAGGTACTGCCCAACGACCTCTCCAGGTGTTAAGTGCCTTGTTAAGCCCATCGTTCCAGTATGACAAAAAGTACAACCAATGGCACAACCAACTTGAGAAGAGACACATAGGGTAAGTCTGTCTTTTGCCGGAATAGCGACTGTTTCGACAGTATTTTTGTCTTGAAACTTTACTAGAAATTTAACTGTGCCATCTTTTGATACACCTGACCAAATTACCTCAGGCAACTGAAAACTAAATTTAGAGACAATGAACTGTTTTAGAGATTTTGATATGTTTTGCCACTCTTCGAGATTGATTTCTCGCTTTTGATAAACCCAATGGAAAAGCTGTTTAGCCTGAAAAGGCTTGAAACCGTTATTCTCTAGAACAGTCTTCAAGTCTGAAAGCGTTAATGAGTAAAATAAGGGTTTTTCCAATGACAAGGTCCGTTTAAATTATCGGTGCAAACTACGGTAAATGGGAAGTAGAGTCAACGGATTTGTAAATTATATTAAATATAACTACCTGTTTTTACTAAGCAGTTTGTCGAGTAAGCTCGATGGGGCACTCTCCATTTCTATGTTTTCTATAATATCTGAGGAGTCTTTTATACTATTTTTTAACTGCTCTAGTGAAGTTGATTCGAGTACAACTCTGGAGAACACATCCAAGGGCAATAAGTTGACTTCTTTAGCCTTTATTTCCTCGGCAAGAAGATAAGTAAATTTTTGAAGTTCTTCCTGTGAGTTAAATGGCCCGTAAAAGTCATTGGCCCGGCTTATCTTTAAACCAAAAAGAGCTTCATATTTGTCTGAAAATATATTTTCTGTGATATTTTTACCCTTAAACCATGCTCCTAGAACGTAAGTTAGCAGTGGGGCTTGTGGAACACCATAATCAACATCTGTTTTACTCTTGGTATTTTGATTAAAAATTACAACTAGATCATCAGAAAAAATCATTCAACTACTCCGAATTCTATTCCGACTGACCCCTTAGGAGAGAGACTAATACACAACTCTCTGCTGGTCATACGATTTACTGTCGCTAAATGATCATCAACCTTTTTCAAAAGAAAAAAACGCTCACTTGGCTCTAAAGTGACAACTTTTTCCTCGTTATGCGGATTAAATATATTAAGTCTACGAATTTCCTCAAAGTTGAGCTCATTTGATTTTATAGGTCTTTTTCTCCAAATGTAGTCAAGCTCATCTGCACCTGACATTTTTAGAAAATCAATCTCTGCAGCATAAATAATTTTTTTCCAAAACTCTTGGCATACTTCTTGAGAGTTCGAGAATAATTCACTCGAGTCAAATAATATCATTACTGATGAGCCAAGCTCATAAATGAATAACTCGGCTTCTAAGTTTAATTTGGACTTTTTAATACCACTAGAGGAGAAGTTTAATCTAAGTTCGTCCAAAAATGCATTTGAACAATTCTTAAGATCAAATATAATTTTGTTTCCTGAAAAAAATAATTTTTTTACAAGTTTAACTTCTTCCGTCTTAAAACTGTTTCCTATTAGATAAATAAGCTCAGAATCAAGACCCTCGTCAATTTCGAATTTGTTTAATTCAAATAGTTTTGAACTAGATGAAAACCCTAGCCCCCTATCAACGACATCAAGAGTTTTTGATACTAATTCTTTTACTTCAAATTGATCAAGACTTCTCCCATGAAAAAAACTAAGATGACTAATCATCGTCAAATTTGCTTTATCATTAGTCAGACTAGAGGTCCTAAGACAATCTTCAATATAATTAGAGCACATCAAACTCAAGTACTGGCGGTTTAAAAGATCATTCTCACTTGAAATCTCAAAGGGAGATATTGGATAAATGTTGTTCTTGAAACAATTAATTAGACTTTTATTTTGAGCAATAGGATCAGTCGCACCGAAGACCTTGTTTACTGAATCCTCTGCTCGAGTACCAAGAACACTTACCTTCAACCTTCCAACATAATCCTCTTTGCAACATTCTCGAATGCATTCTTCGTATAAATCCAAGATCATCGCTTCGAGGAAACCAGGGTTAGCATTTTCACCAGCATGTTTTCTAAATTTTTCAAAGCTATCAATTTGTGCAGGACCAAAGTCTTGAATTAATGAATGACTTATTCCATCGTCTGAAAGTGATACATATTCAGTTGAGGCGACATCATAAGGCAGGTTGATATAAGAGAGAAATTTACCAAATGCTTTTAAAAACCGTGAAAACTCTTTGAATACCTCTGGTGAGTAAAAACTCTTGAGCTTAATAATCTTATTATCCTCGCTACAAAAAAATCTAGGTACACCAATTTCGGATTGACTGAGTTCAGCGTTCACATCAGCTGGAACACCTCCGTTTTCAAGTAAAGGATTTGGGGTGATGGCCAGTAATAGTATAACCTTTTTCCCGTGCTCCACACCGAGTCTAATTAAATACTCTAAGCTAAGTTCATCAGATCCATCACCAAAGTGAACCTTTCCATTGACGATGTGAAGCGCCCAATTAATAGGAATTATTAGATATTTTTTTGAAGGATTATCTAAGATAACCTTTTCCCAGCTATGTCTAGGCAAATTCCAATAAAGGAAGAAACCTTCATTTAAGTAATTGAAGTTATTGATTTGACTTAATTTGTCTGTCTTCAATGACAACTTTTCTCTCCTTCATGAGATAGAAAAATGATATCCTTAAACCTAGCTGTAGCCAAGTATTGTTATACTTTTTTCGAATTAGTTTGATTTGGATTTCCCCCATGAATTTGCTATAAAACATTGATTTTTTAAAAGGAAGGTTAACCTTATGTGGTTTTTTTCAGAAGAAGAAAGACAGTTACAAGAAGTTGTTCGTGATTTTGCCAAAAATGAGCTTCTGCCAAGGGCGGAGCACCATGACGAAGAGGAAACTTTCAACCTTGAAGCTTTCAAGAAAATGGGTGAGCTTGGCTTATTAGGGATCACTGCTGACCCAGAGTATGGAGGTTCAGGGCTAGGAGCTACGGCTGCGACAATAGTTATGGAAGAGCTTGGCAAAGTTTGTGCTTCTTCGACCCTCTCTTATCTAGCCCACGCAATTCTTTGCATAAACAATATCGATAAAAACGCCAGCCCCGAGCAAAAAGCTAAATACCTACCTAAATTGATTTCAGGAGAATGGGTTGGATGCATGGGAATGTCAGAGCCAGACTATGGATCAGACGCTATTGGTATTCAGACGAGAGCAAAAAAAGAGGGTGACCACTACTTAATAAACGGCAGCAAAATGTGGATTACAAACGCCCAGTATGCAGATATAGCTTATGTATACACCAGAACTGGCGACGAAAAGAAAGATCTTTCTACTTTTATTCTTGAAAAAGAAAATGGTCACTTCCAATTTGGAAAACCAATACACAAAATGGGTATGCGAGCATCACCCACAGGAGAACTCATTTTTGATAACGCGAAAGTTCCCGCCTCACAACTTGTCGGAGAAGAAGGTGACAGCGTTTCACACATGATGAAAAATTTAGATATAGAGAGAATAACTATCTCTGGAATTTCGCTTGGTATTGCCAGAGCTTGCGTTGAACAGTCCGTCAGATACGCAGGCGAGCGAAAACAGTTTGGTAAAGAAATAGGAAGCTTTCAACTTATTCAAAAAATGCTCGCTGAAATGTCCACAGAGACAGAGATGATGAGCCACTTCTTGTATTCCGTATGTAAAGAGTACGATAACGGAACACAGGGACCTGCAGTTGCTGCGAGAGTAAAACTTGCCTTACCAAAAATGACTACCAAGATTGCTCTAGATGCAATCCAGCTCCATGGGGGCTATGGTTATTCTAGAGAATTTCCTCTTGAAAGGTTTATGCGAGATAATAAATTAAATGAAATTGGTGCCGGCACAAATGAGGTAATGATACTGATCATTGCAAAAGACTTACTTCGAGAATCAAGAAGATAAAAGGATAAAAATGTCAGACTTGAAAGACGAAATTATCAAAGAAGTTAAAAAGTTTAGGCAAAGTGTTATTGACCCCATCATTGAATCTGATGATGAAAATGAAGTCTTTCGCATGGAAATTTTTTCTCAACTTGGTGAGCTTGGCTTTACAGGAATGACGACACAGGAGTCTTACGATGGAGCTGGATTAGGCTACACGGATTTTTGTTACTTTCTCGAGGAGTTATCTAAATCAAGCGTTCCATATGCAGTAACTATCAGTGTTTCAAGTATGGTTCAGTCCATCATTCAAAAATTTGGCTCTGATGAGCAAAAATCAACCTTCCTTCCACCGATGGCGAGAGGAGAAGAAATAGGAGCCTTTGCCCTATCTGAATCAGGCTCTGGTTCAGACGCAACAAACTTAAAAACGACAGCAGCCCTAGAGGGCGACAATTATATTCTCAATGGCTCAAAACTTTGGATCACCTCTGGAGGTATTGCAAAGACTTATCTCGTCATGGCACGAACTGGGGAAAATGGGCCTAAGGGAGTTAGCGCATTTATCGTTCGAGATGGAGACCCTGGCTTCGAGTATGGCAAAGCCGAAAAAAAAATGGGCTGGAGAACATCCCCAACAAGGGAGCTTTTGTTTAAAAACTGCGCTATCCCAAAAGACAGACTTCTTGGCCATGAAGGAGACGGAATCAAGGCGGCTTTCTCAGGTCTTGACGCTGGTAGGATTACGATTGGAGCGATATCAGTTGGTCTTGCTCAAAGAGCTCTTGAAGAAAGCGTGAAGTACTCACTCTCAAGAGAGCAGTTTGGAGAAAGTATTTTTAACTTTCAAGGACTCCAGTTCATGATGTCAGATATGGAAGTTGAGACAACTTGCGCGAGACTTTGTGTGTATGAAGCTGCAAAGCTGCTAGATGCAGGAACACCAAGCACCAAACTCTCTAGTATATCCAAGCTTAAGGCATCAGACGTTGCCATGAAAGTCTCTACAGATGCAGTCCAGGTTCTAGGGGGTGTTGGATACACTAAAGAATATCCAACAGAACGCCTTATGAGAGACGCCAAGGTTCTTCAAATAGTTGAAGGCACAAATCAAATTCAAAAACTTGTTATCGCCAGATCTATAAAGTCCGAATATAATTAACCAAATTTAACAGGACTCAGTAATGACATTTAAAGCAGACTTCAAACAAAGTGGAGTTGATTCAACTGATATACAAACTTTTTCTGAAAGTTTTCTTCCAAAGCTAAAGAAAACAATTGAATCAAGCGCAATTGGCTTTCTTACAACATTGAGCGAAGAAAAGTTTCTAAACGATTCAAAAAAAGTTCACGCAAAACACTCTCATAAAAAATACTTTTACCACGTTGGAATAGGTGGAAGTAGCCTAGGCCCAGAAATGCTATTGTCTGCATTACAAAAAAATAATGATGTATTTTTTGAGTATTTAAATAATGTTGATCCTGATGATACAGTTGAAAAACTTAATAAAATAACTGATATAAAAAACACTATCTTCTACATTGTTTCAAAAAGTGGTGGCACAGCCGAGACAATTGCAACTTTTATCAGCATCATAAATCTATTAAAAGAAAAGTTTGAAATAGGTTTAAATCAATTGAGTGAATATATTGTTCTTTGCACTGACGAAGAAAATGGTGACCTTAGAAAAATTTCCAATGACCTAAAGCTTGATACCCTAACCGTTCCTAGTGATGTTGGAGGGAGGTTCAGTGTTCTTACTCCTGTAGGTTTTCTCCCCGCTTTATTTGCAGGCATTAATTGTGACGCTCTTGTTGCGAGTGCAAAGGAAAATGGTTGGAAGCTTTTAGACTCACCTTCAAGTGACTTGTATAAAGCAGGTCAAGCCGTCAACTACTGGATAAATAAAGGTATAAATCAGACTGTTTTAATGCCTTACTCCTCAAAACTAAAAAACTTCACCTCTTGGTTTGTTCAGCTATGGGCTGAAAGCCTCGGAAAAAAAGAAAACCTTGAAGGAGAGACTGTTCATACTGGCTTAACCCCAATTTCAGCATACGGCTCTACCGATCAGCACTCCCAGATGCAGCTCTTTATGGAAGGCCCAAGGGATAAATTATTTTTCTTGCTTGAGATTAAAAAATTTAGCAATCAAGTCTCGCTTCATAATGAAATCGATTTGCCCTCCTTTCAACTACTAAGCAAAACTTCGCTAGAAGAGCTCATGTCTGCTGAGTTTACCGGAGCAAAGAAAGCGATGACCGAAAATGACTTACCAATAGTCTCCCTTTCCATCGAGGAACTGAATGAAAAAACTCTTGGATCTTTAATTATTTTCTTTGAGTTACTTACTGCTTTAATGGGTGAGGTTATGAGAATTAACCCATTCGATCAACCAGGTGTTGAACTTGGCAAGGTTTATACTAAACAAATTTTATCAAAGAACTAAAATCTGATTAATAATATTTTCAATATTGCTTTCAATTTTCCCTGGCCGTAAAATTTAACAAAAAGCCAGGGAAAACTTAAATGTCTGACGACTCAACGATTGTAATTACTGATATTAAAGCTGCATTGGACTCTTCTGACCTTCAAGCAGTCAATAAACCTGCAGCTCTGCTAGTAGTAGGTGGTGAGCTCAATGGAACTCTTTACGACTTAAAAAACATTGAAAATACCCTTGGGAGAAATGCTGACAACACTATACCTCTTGAACTTCAAGGGGTATCAAGATATCACTTTAAAGTATCTTTTAATGATTCGTCTCAGGCATTTGTTGAAGATATGGGCTCCAAAAATGGCACATTCCTCAATAACAGCAAAATTGAAGAAAGATCTCCCCTGTCAAAAGGAGATATAATAAAAATTGGCTCTGTTGCTCTAAAGTTTATTCCAGCGGGTGACCCAGAAAGAAATGCATACGACCAATTAAGCCTTGAGGCAAATACTGATAAACATACTGGCTGTTTTAACAAAGCATATTTTAATAATTCTCTAGATCAAGAAATGAAAAAGGCAAAACTAAATGGCAGCCCGCTGTCCTTGATAATTTTTGATCTTGATCACTTTAAAAAACTAAATGACAACTACGGACATGATGCAGGAGATTACGTCCTCAAAGAGATGGCAGATCTAGTCAAAAATAATGGTGTGAGGGAACAAGATATATTTGCCAGGTATGGTGGGGAGGAATTTGTTATATTACTCCCCAAAACAAACCTAAAATACTCTTTTGAAATAGCAGAGAGATTAAGAAAGCTTATTGAGGCTCACTCTTTCACCTATGAATCTCAGAAATTACCGGTTACAGCAAGTATTGGTGTGGCTGATTACCGTCAAGGGGTACATTCTGGCGTAGATCTGTTTAAAAGGGCAGATAGCGCAGTGTATAAATCCAAAGAAAACGGCCGAAATCAAGTTCAATTTTACAGAGGATAGCCGAATCTACTAAGCTACGCTTGAAAAGTATTTCTTGGATTAGAATTGGCAAATATTGAACTGTTAGATGAGCATTTAATAAATCAGATTAAAGCGGGTGAAGTCGTTGAATCGCCTCACTCTATGATCAAAGAGATCATCGAAAACTCTATCGATGCAAACAGTACAAGCATTAAAGTACATATAAAAAACAATGGCCTAGACCTAGTTGAAATAAAAGACAATGGCGATGGAATCAGTTTTGACCAATTACCCCTTGCATTTTCACGACATGCAACCTCTAAGATAAAATCCTTTGGAGACATTTATAACGTTTACAGTTACGGGTTTCGCGGAGAGGCACTTGCGAGTATATCTAGCGTTTCAAGAGTCCTATGTATCTCTAAATCAAAAGACTCCACGATAGCAGGTAAAATTGAGATCCACGGAGGGGAGACGATCCTACAAGAACCAATCAAGCAGTCCATGGACGGAACAGTAATTTCAATTACTAATTTATTTTACAATACTCCTGCAAGATTAAAATTTTTAAAATCTAGCCGATCCCTTAGAAATAATATTAACCAAGTCATTTATGGATTTGTGCTAACACAACCAAACATATCTTTTCACATTCAATTTGAAGATGAGCCACCTATAATCTTTGAAAAAGTTACCAATGAAAAAAGTGACTCTATTTCAATGAGAGTGAAACAAGTAATCACGCACCTTCGCTCTCAGAATATCAAAAGAAAACTTATTCAAAATAAATTTCATCATGAGTCACATAATTTTAATATTTACATCTCGCCTGAATCAAATAGAGGTGGATTAAGACATCAATATATATTTGTAAATAATCGGTTAGTAGAAGATAAAAAAATTAAGGCAATCATCCAACGAAAAATGACTAAACAGTTTTGGCCTATTGGTAACTCCGGTGACTATTTTCTATTTTTGAATATTCCATCCGAACTCATTGACCCCAATGTCCATCCATCTAAAATCATCGTTAAGTTTATATTCCCTGAAATAGTTGAATCAGGTATTGCTCACTTAATTGATAAATTACCAGTTACAAAAGCACCTACTTCCAAGATAGATCTCGAAGCTCCCCCCCAAAGAATTGACATTTTAGAGGAGCATAGCAAGTCAAGCTTTAAAGCAAAAAGCACATCTGGACCTACGAGTCGAAACTTTGAGACTCAAAGAAATATTGAGAAAACCAGTAATAGATTTTTCATCGCAAATTTTTCAGAAAGAGAAATTAATATAATTCATAAAGGCTTACTCTTTAAAAACTTTTTAATCAACTCCATGCGACGTTATGATGGGGAAACGCTTCCTCTTATTGTAGCTTTAAAATTAAACATTAGCGTTGACCAAAATTTTGCAAAAAGTTTACAAAGATTTGGCTTCGAAATAGAAACGGATCAAAACCAAGACTTTTTCTTGCTAAAAGAAATTCCTATGTATCTTTGCCAGTTAGAAGACCTAAGCATAATTGTTGATTTACTTGAGGATTTCTACCATCATAAAAAAACACATGAGAACTATCAAAATTACCTTCTTCATATGCCTGTTAATAAATTCACGCCAAAAGATAAAGTTGTCGAAAACATAATAGAGGATAATACTGATAATCTCGATCATAACTTTTTCACAAGGACTCTTAATCAAGAAAGCGTGGATAAACTTTTCAATGACTCAATCTAAAAATTTAATAAATATTTTTGGCCCGACGGCTTCTGGAAAAACAAAACTCTCAATTGAGCTGGCGAAATCACTCATCTCCAAGGGTTTAAAAGCAGAGGTTATAAACTTTGATTCCTTACTATTTTATAAGGAATTAAATATTGGAACTGCGAAACCGACGCAACATGAGATGGAAGGCGTGAGGCATCACTTTGTTGGAACACAATCTATATCAAGTCCAATAAACAGTTCACACTTTGTATCAATATCAAAACCAATTATCGCCCAACTAATTACCGAAGGCACCTTACCTATTTTGGTTGGAGGAAGTGGGTTTTACCTTAGAGCCCTATTGAAAGGAATGTATTCCTCAGATGAACCAAGGGAAAAAACAAATAAACTAGAGAATATCAAGTTTGCAGAGATATTAGATAAAAACGACAAGGCAAACAATGAGGAACTGATTAATTTTTTAAAGAAAAATGACCCTGAATCGCTAGAAAACATTCATCAAAATGACTTCTATCGTCTTTCCCGAGCGGTGGAATATTTTACAATCAATAATAAAAAATTATCTCTGCAAAAAAAAGAGTTGGACGCGAAAAATCCATATAACTTTGAAGAAAACCTTAGCCTTAATGTATCCCCATTGAACCTATACACCTTTCCAGAAAAAAATGCTCACTTGGAAATAATACTTAATAGAACAAAAGATATGATCAAAAATGGTCTAATAGAAGAGGTAAAAGACTTGCTCGCTCAAGGTTTTGATAAAACCCTTAAGCCCCTAAACTCAATTGGTTATAAAGAAACAATAAATTTTATTTTCTCTAAATCTGAAAATAAAGACGAACTCATTGAAAAAATAAATATTTCAACTCGACAACTTGCAAAGTCACAAAAGACATTTTTTAAAAAGGTGACACCAAAAACAATGATTGACCCTCTTGAAGACATAAACAAAAATATAGAAAAAATATTTACACTACTTTAATTCCTTTTTAAGTACATTTTAAACTCCATAATGACGAAGATTGTTTATGGAAAAAATTAATAAAGACCTAAGGGTAATGATCATTTCAGATGGTACTGGTGAAACTGCGACATCATTATCTAATGCGGCAATAACTCAATTTCCAGACTGTGATTTAATCTTCACAAGATATAAAAACGTAAGAACCGAAGATCAAATTGAATCAATTCTAACAGAAGCAAGCATTCATCACGACATCGTGATACACACAGTAGTTCAAGAAAGTTTAAGAAGCTTTATTGAAAAAACAGCGAAAGAAAAAGACGTTCACACTTTAGACTTGATAGGCCCTGCCCTGAATTTATTTTCATTTTACTTGCATCAAGAACCATCATCAAAACCGGGGCTTCTTCACTCCGTTGATGAGAAATACTTTAGTAGGGTTGCCGCAATGGAATTCACCCTGATGAATGATGATGGAAGAAGTACCGACAACCTAGATGAAGCTGACGTAATTCTACTTGGTATATCCAGAACATCGAAAACACCGCTGTCAGTATACCTTAGTCAGCACGGTATTAAAGTAATTAACATTCCAATAATTCCTGGAACAGAGCTACCAAAGCAAGTATTTGAGGTTGATCAAAGAAAAGTTTTCGGGCTCACAATTGACCCTGATGCTCTAATTAAAATTCGTCAAAACAGACTCTCTAAGCTAGGTGCTGTAGAACATACAGAAAACTATGCCGACAAAAAAGTAATCATCGAAGAGATTGAGTGGGCAAATGAAATATTTAAAAAGAATAAACGATGGCCCATATACAATGTAACAAACAGGGCCTTAGAAGAGACAGCGACAGACATACTAAAAATCATTAACATGAGAAGAAAAAATCAGAGTAAGCAAAAAAGGTAGATATGGAAATCTTCAAAAAGCTTAATCAACTCAGTGTTCACTTCTCTTCTCTAATTGGAATAAAAATAAAAAGAGAAAGCAGTACCTTTGTCGGGAAATTATCTGACCTATTCGTAAATTACGATGAAGCGTTTCCAAGTACATTAGCAATTCAATTTAAGAATAAATCTCAAATAGGATATATTCATTGGGACAATATTTTAATATTTTCTCTTGATGAAATCATCATAAAGGATGATAGCTCCATTTCCTTAAATCAAAACTTTCCAAAAGTACAAGATCAACAAGTTGTTACAAGTCTTCTAGCTCGGCAATTCAAAGGTGAAGCCATGGAGCTACCTCCATTAGGAAAAGTCATTTTGGACAGACAGGTTGTAGATACATCCGGAAAAAAAGTAATTAGAGTAAATGACCTCGAGTTAATAAAAGCCGGAGATAGTCTAAAGCTAACCCACGCCCTCGTTGGATTAAGAAGTCTAATAAGAAGAATTGGCTTATTACCAATTTTCGATTTTTTTATTTTTAAACTGGGTATGCCATTTGACTCTATAAAAAAAGAAACTGTAATCAATTGGAAGTTTATACATGCTCTGCCAACTAAGAACATGCAAAAGTCTGTTCAGGTAAGTTTAACTAACGATGAAATAAAGAAAATGCATCCCGCTGACCTCGCAGATATCCTTGAGGAGCTTGACCCAAACTCACGAAAGCTTATTTTTAATGAACTTGATACCTCATACGCTGCAGAAACATTATCAGAAGTTGGCCACGGAGTTCAGTTGTCGCTAATTAAAGATGAACCTGATGAAGAGGTAGCAGAAATACTTTCAAAAATGGCTCCAGACGAAGCTGCGGATATTTTGGGAGAAATTAATGAAGAAAAAAAAGACAAAATAATTGAAAACTTCGATGACTCTGAATTAAAAGAAGAAATCAAGGAACTTTTGGAATATGAGGAAGACACAGCAGGTGGACTAATGTCATCAGAAGTTTTTGAGATCACCCCCGATCTTAATAAAAATGACATTTTAAAAATTATAAAAAATGAATTCAGTGATATTGAATCGATATACGACATATTTATTGTTGATAAAAATAAAAAGTTAATCGGCTATTGCCCTCTCAATAAATTACTTATTTCAGAGGATGACTTGTCTATTGGAAAGATAATGCAAGAGGAAGATATTAAAACAATTTCTCCCGAATCTAACTGGCGAGAAGTTGCCTCTTTAATGAGTAAGTATAATTTGATTAATCTTCCGGTAACTCATTTAGATACTAATGAGTTGTTAGGTATCATTTCTGTCGATGATGTCTTACCATGGCTTCTTGATGAGAGAAATTAACAATGCTGGGTAGAAACAAAATCCAGAAGAATCAATTTTTTGCCAAAATATTCATGTTTTTTTCAATCATTGGCCCAGGGCTTATTACGGCCAATATTGATAACGATGCCGGAGGCATCGCGACTTACTCTCTCGCGGGCGCCCATACTGGATTAAGATTGATTTGGATTTTAATACCAATTACGATTGCCCTCATAATTGTACAAGAAATGTCTGCGAGAATGGGAATTGTTTCAGGGAAAGGCCTTGCCGACCTCATACGAGAAAGGTTTGGACTGAAAATAACATTCTACACTTTATTTTTTCTAATATATGCAGACTTAGGAAATACAATGGCCGAGTTTGCAGGAATTGCATCAGCGGGTGAAATTTTTGGAATAAGTAAATACATCTCCGTTCCTTTATGTGGAGCTTTTGTTTTGTTATTAATCCTTAAGGGTGATTATAAAATAGTCGAAAGATTTTTTTTGGCAGGATGCCTCGTTTATTTAAGTTACGTAATCTCTGGCTTCTACATCGCGCCGGACTGGTCAGAAATAAGCAGTGCACTGGTGAAACCGGATTTTAAAAGTATTAAACCTAGTGACTACGCCATCATTGTTGGTTTGATAGGTACCTCGATTACACCTTGGATGCAATTTTATATCCAAGCCGCCGTTGTTGAAAAAGAGCTTGAAACAAAACATCTTCTCCACAATAAAATTGATGTTATCGTGGGATGTATTACCATGAGTATTGTAACTTTATTTATTATCATCTGCTGTGCTGCAACCATTTATATTGCAGGTGGACAAGTTACTAGTGCAAAAGACGCTGCACTTGCACTCAAGCCGCTTGCAGGTGAACATGCCATGACATTGTTTGGAATTGGTTTGTTCAATGCATCCATTTTCTCGGCGGCTTTATTACCTTTAGCAACCAGTTATTATGTTTGTGAAGGTATGGGATGGGAGCGAGGGGTCGATAAGCACTTTAAGGATGCACCTCAGTTCTTCTCAATATTTATTTCGCTTGTTGCCTTTAGTATTACTCTGGTCTTAATACCCAATGTAAATTTATTTAACATTTTAATATTATCTCAAATTATAAATGGAATATTTATACCTGTTGTTCTTTTTTTCATTATCAAACTTTGTAATGATCCAGAAATTATGGGTGAATATACTAACAGCACAATTTACAATATGTTTTGCTACTCAATAGTTTTTGTGATGGCATTAGCAAATATAATGATGATTTATTATGAGATCATTAAATAACTTCGCAAAAATCTATTACTTGGTCTTCTCTGTTTAGGTCCAACTCAAGAACTCTTTCAAGGTCTTGTCCATTAGCTTGAAAATATACTTCCATCGCTATAGGTATCACGTTACCATCATCATCTACTTTTAAAGGAAGCGCTATACCGGTATCACTCGTTATAGGAACTTTCTCTTTTCTACTTTCTCCAAAAATTTCTAAATTTAAAACACCTTCCGCGCAGTCACCTGAAGTGAACAGATATGAGTATTTAGATTCATTAAGCTCTGGGATAGAAATTTGAGGATTATTTTTTGTTTTTGATACCTTAAATCTTTTAATGAAGTGTCTTTTGCCTTTTTGCTCAATTCTAAGAATATGAACGCCATTACTGAGGCCTTCTATTACACCAAACACGTTCACATCAACGTTGATATTATCAATGAATGCTTTTTGAGAAAAGTTATCAAAATTATCTAAAGTCAGCTTTAGTTCTACTTTATTTTTTTTAGAATCTTTAGAGGAGCTCTTACCAGATGAAGCAACCTGTCTGACGATTGGCGTTTTCTTATGGTCCTCAAGGAGCCCAAAAAAGTCGTTTTTGTAAGAGAAGTAGCCGCCCCCCAAAACGAGCATCAAAGATGCGACGATGCCAAAACTATTCGAACTTTTCTTTTTAGCTTTAGGCACCTGAGATTTCATAATTTTAGAGGATGTTCGATCACTTGAATCTTTAATTGTTGTAATTTTTGAGTCGCTTAATTTTCTAATTTGACTGCCTGACCTGGACCTTGTTCTGTTGGAAATTCCCGCCGTCGCTTTAACTCTAAGTTTAGAGGGTGACTTCTTGGAATTTTCCTCTTTTTCAAAACCGAAATCAAAAAGCTTTGTCTCCTTTCGTGTTTTTTCTTGCTCTTTAGTAGAATTAACTGGAGTGACAGGAGGTGCCTCTGCTTTATCACTTGATGGACTACCGTTCTGCTCTTTTTTAAAATCATCTATATAAGGAGCAATATCTATTTTCCCAAATTCAAATAGTTTTTCTCGATCCTTACTGATATCTTCTTTAAAAAGTTCTTTTGCAAAATAACTTAAGTCTGTTGAATTAAAATCCGGGTACTGAGAGTAAAGAAACTTTATTAAAGCTCTATTCATTTGATCTAAATTATCAAATCTATTTTTAGGATCTTTGCTCAAACTCTTTAAAACAATTTCATCCAACTCCTTGGGAACCTTTGGATTTATAGAAGATGGTTTTGGAATATTACATTCTTGAATGAGTTTCAATACGGCAATGTCGTTACTTGCTTTAAATAACTTTCGACTACAAAGCATTTCCCAAAGAGTTATCCCCACAGCAAACTGATCATACCTAGGGTCTAGACTTTTCCCCTCAAGATATTCGGGTGCAATATAAGATAACTTCCCCTTTAACGTCCCAGCTTGGGTTACCTCACTATTTGAATCAGCTTTAGCGATACCGAAATCTATAACCTTAACTGCACCATCATAAGTTAACATTATGTTATGAGGTGAAATATCTCGATGAATAATATTACAATCTTTGCCTGTAAGTTTGTCAGTCAAGGTATGAGCATAATAAAGACCTTGGCATACCTGAGTTGTAATATAGGTACAAATTTCAACAGGGAAAACAAACTTCTTTTCAAGTAGTTTATCTAAATACTCTTTAAGGTTTTTGCCATCACAATACTCCATGGCAACATATAATTGATCTTGATGAGTCCCATAGTCATAAGTTTGAACAATGTTTGGATGTAATAGGCCAAACGTAACCCTAATTTCATCCATAAACATAGTTTTAAAGGCAGGGTCACTTGAATACTGAGGTAAAACAACCTTTATCGCACAAATTTTACTGGCAGTATCACCCAAGTACCTCGCCCTGAAAATTCTATTCATACCACCATCTAAAATGTGATCTAATAATAAATATTTGCCAAATCGTTCGAGCTTTTTTGACATCTTTTTCTCCTACTTTTTCATGTCGGAAAAGAAAAAAAAAACTTAAATAAGTAAAATGAAATTAATTTACCCGTGTTGTCTCAAACCCTGGTAAGGAAATAATCACTGGGCCTTCTTTCTCCAAGCATACTAATTCGAAGCGATAGATATTAAATGAATTCTTTCCATAACTTGGATGAAAACTAAAATTTTTTACAAATTCATATGAATCTAGAAACTTACCACTACTCCCAAGAACCTGCCTGAAAACATCGTGATTATTAACCTTGAAATCTCTACCCAAGAAAATTCCTATTACAAATGGGTAGGAGCAATTATTAACTTCTTTTTTACTCTCCGGACTAAGCCAGTCTTGAAACTTTGAACCCTTAATTGAGTCACTGACCATAATGTCAAATACCATTGTCATTCCACTAAGGTAGCTAGTTCTGACAAACTTTAAATCGTCCTCCCAAGACTTTATTCCAAAACGTCCCTGAGATAAGACAAATTCCCCTTTTTTTACGTAACTGATTGTATTTGATGCACAGCCTGATAAAAGCAACAAAAATAAAATTAAAAAACTAGTTCTCATCAATCCAACCTAAAAGAGAATTTGCAACCTTCTTATTTTCAAGCATAAAAAGATGTGATCCTTCTAACTCTTCAACCATTACTTTTTTACTTCGTAATCCCTTTGTAAATATTGGAACTATTTCATTATTATAAAGGGGCGAATTTTTTGAATAAAATATACAAGACGGCTGATCAACAAAATATGCCTTAGTTCTTGCTGACTTACCCATTGTTCTCATTGTTTTTAAGAAGCCTCGAGTGTAAAAGCTAAAGCAAAGAGGGTCTTCCCTTAAATCAATTTTTTTTTCAGATTCGTTTACCATATCCGAGACATCCACTTTAGATTCTAGCCTCAGAGAACTTCCATAAGAAAAATCAGAATAAAGAAACTTTTCAAACTTAGAGTATTTTAAGTCAACCTCGAGCATTGGATTTAAAAGAACAATTCCTTTTACAATGTCTCTTTCATATTCTGAGAGATAATTAAGAATCAGACTTGCACCAAAACCAACTCCAAGAAGATAGATTGGTAAATTTTCAATTTCTGTAACTTTTTTAATAACCTCTTCAACATCTTTCACTAAATCACCAGGCTCTACAGGGCCTATCCTCTCCCCACCACTTCGCCCATGCCCATATATATCAAAAGAGTATATTTCTACCTTTTTTGACTCGGATAAAATCTCTTTAAAGAAAGAATTAAAAACGTCACCATGTAACCTAGCATCATGAAAAAAAATTAATACTTTTTCTCTTTTCTTTTCTCCACGAAAGATACGCCTAAAAAATATTTTATCCTTAGGATTTTTCTTTGAGGAAATAAAATAGTTCTCTTCAGTTAACTTCATCGATACTTTCTTTAGTTTAAATCACTCCAAGTTTTAATCCTCATATAATTCAATATACTTATTTATTTTTTCTAGATTGTCAGGGGTCATTTTAACAAAACGAACAGAAACTCCATTGCACTCAGTAAGTTTTCTCACAACTTTAGCTTCTGCTGTAAATTGTAAACTCTCATCAACGGGATGAACATTCAGTTTTACAATATCACCCGCCTGCCCATTGAAATTCGCCACAAGTATTTGCATCCCGCCAATTGAAATATCGCGACAAACTCCCTCGAAAAATGTCTCACTATCATGAAAAAATAATCTTGCGACTAAAGGAGCTCTTGAATGTTTCCTTCGCTCTGAGGTGTCTGAATTTTCGCTGTTAAATATCTCAATCTCGCCCAGCTCTTTATATCCACTCATTCCGTCTGTATAAATCTCAGTTAGATTGTTGGCTCTTTTTTGAGTAACAAGATTTTTTATCATCTCAATCGAAAATGGCCCATATTCTACAGGTTGCGCTCCCCTATCTTTGCCTATTCGAATCGTAAAAACTCTTTCTTTAAAATCAACCGCACCCCAATTAAACTCATCGATCACTTCAGGTTGAATTTGATCTTCAATGAGTCCTATATCTTCAAAACTGAGACTCTCGTCTTTTATTCCCGTTACCTCATCACCTGACGAGAGGTGCTCCTCCTCATGAATTACTGCTGAAGCATCCTCTATTGAATCCTGAATTTGTAAATTTGCAAGATCCCGATAATCCTCTACATCTTTGAGTAGTGTCCAGTTATCAAAACCTTTTTTCCAAACATAAGTATCCAAGACAATTTTTTGCTTTTTTATCAAAACAACGAAATCCTCTTCTGGAACTGGCCCTACTCTTTCATTTTCCTCTACATAATACCAACTAGTAGACATTCTAAAACCTTTAAAACAAATTTAACTTATATCATTTTATCTAATCCTAATAACTTAGGTGGTTAGGAGGATAATTTTTCCAAAAATCAATGCTAAATTACTTCGAGTATTCTCCGAGAAGTCTTTATGAGATTTATTGCCTTTCTACTAATTTTATTTACATCCTGTGCTGAAGAGGAATTTGCTACGAAGAGAAATTTAAATTCTATTAATGTTCCTCTTACATTCAGCTCTACAGTTGAGAACTGCTCAAATTACACATTGATAAGGCCATATGTAGACTTTCTTTTTTTATGGGATAATACAAGCTCTCAAGTATTTGTCTCTGATGCAACCAAGTCAGCACTAAGACAAACAATAAATTTAATAAGCGACAGATTTGATTATCATATAATGATGGCACCTCTTGTAAAAACAAACCCGGAGAATAATTTTCTGATAACAAGAAACAAGCTAGGTCTTAATTCCTCTGCTCTTGATATAAGAGTTGAGGAGTCTGAGGCAGAGGAGTCACTTGATAGTTTCACGACCGCCCTCTCCAGTGAAGAGCACGGTATTCAAAGAGCTGTAGATATCATCTCACAAAACAGATCTAACGGTATTTTCCGTAAGAACTCATATGTTGTAATCGTCTTGATGTCCAACGGGAATGATCAATTCTTTACATCTTCAGGGTTCTTCGATGGACCCACTACAAGTAATTACCTTCAAACTAAACTAACTGAACTGTCCAATATATCCACTGAACGAGAATCGATAAAGACAAGATTTATATCTCTTGTAGGCCATCAACCTTGTAACAATGGTTGGAAAGAGGGCTCAACATACAGACAATTTTCAAGCTTGGTTCATGAAAATAACTACAACTGCTCGGCAGATCAATCTAATGACTATGAGTGCTTATCTCAGACGCCTGACTCGCATGATATTTGCCAAATGAATTTCTCTAGCTTGTTTGATGCTGTTAATAACAGTATTACAGACACCGTGGTCAAACATAAGTATGACCATTGGCCTATAAGCATGCAAGAATCTCCTTTATTATTCAATGAAAGCACAATTCAAGTATTTAAAAGTTCAGGAGAGGAATTACTTGAAGTAAGTGGAGAAGAACCAAGTGAGAGTGGTTGGAAATACATTGGCTATAAAGAAAACCATGCAACAACCTATGAGCCTTTTGTTGGTGAGAATCAATCCGCACACATGATTCAATTATATGGGAATGCAAGAGTTACATACCCAGAGTGTCTTTTGGTCTCTTATGAATCCCCCACTTACTATTATGGCTATGGATATTTAGACTCAAAACCTCTTGAAGGGTCCATAAGAGTCAAAAAAAATGGAACACTCGTTTCTGAGGATGAGTGGACTTACATTGGATTTAAGGAATCTCAAAACTTACGTATCCTTGGTCCAGGAAACCCGTCAGAGCCATTCCTCGAGGGGTTCCCAGCAGACACAGTTAACAACAAATATATCATTAAGTTCTCAGAGAGTTTTATTTACCAAAGCGGTGATATTGTTGAAATAACAGCAGACCCAAAAGGAACCTAGTCACCCTTTATTGACTTTTTTGATCATTGGCTTTTTTTATAGAGTTAATTAATTTAATTGCTGGTAGAGCTTTTTGAAGCCTCGCAAAGTTAATTTCTGCAGTCGTTTCTTTGTCACTATTAATTAATATCTCCCCGGCCAAACCCATCTCCGTTGCATCGGCTAAGTCCTCTTCACTTAAAGCGATCTTTTTTTCATCAAAAAACTTTATAATTGGTGTTAGTTTTGCGACTTGTTTTTCCTCAGATGACCCGCTTGAGCTCAACTGTTCAAGGATCTTATCTAAAAGCATTTCACACTTATCCGAAATATTCACTGCTTTGTCTTCAGTTGCCAACCTTTCTGACTCCAAGAAATTTGTTAACTGTTTGAATAGGCTTATGTCTTTCACGAGAAGATTTTTCATTAATCCATCATCATCTTTCCGCATCTCAATCATTTCTAATTTCTGAATGAGAAGTAAAAACTCTTCGTAAACTGCCGGCTTGATATTGTAGATATCAAAAACAAACCCGTTTAGGTCATTCAAATGAATTAAATGTCCGTCATCAGCTTTTTTACCTCTGTCATTAGTTACAAGATAGATCGTTGTTAATATTCGTATAACTTCAGTGAGGTTAAAAAATTTGTAAGAGCGCCCACCCTTGTACCCTAGTGAATTCGACTCATATTTTTTGACCTTGTCATTACTAGTCTTAAGTCTCTCCACCAAAGTTTTTATTATCGTATTGATCCAAGGGTTTAACGATTTCATTATCCCTTTAAAGCCCTCATATGAAACTTCAATAACTTCTGTTTCTCCGACAGCCGAAGCGGAACAACTACGCCTCAGACTTTGACTATCAAAATAGCCCATCTCACCAATAACCTCTCCTGCATTTACCATTGCAAGATCAATGTAACCTGAACCTTTTTTTAAAAATAGACGTACCGAACCTTTTTGAACAATAAATAAACTATTCGCTTTATCTTTCTCATGGAAAAGTATTTCACCATGCTGATAATACTTATTATTCTTTAGTGTTTTTTGCTCGGCCATCCCGCATCCTACTTAATCTTCTCGATAATCATCGAAAGAGCCTCTCCTCCTCCGATGCAAATACTTGCCATTCCAAAGCGTTTATTTTCTCTCTCTAATCCATTCATCAATGACATTAGAATTCTGGTTCCAGAAACTCCAATTGGGTGTCCAAGACTGATTCCAGAGCCATAAATATTTACTTTGCTTCTATCTAATTCTAACTCTTTGATCGAAGCCAGAGCAACAGCGGCAAAAGCCTCATTAAT
>DCQT01000099.1:5090-7287 GCA_002323535.1 Bacteriovoracaceae bacterium UBA1511 | reverse complement strand
TCATTAATTTCAAATAAATCAATATCGTTTACAGACATTCCTGCCTTTTCAAGTGACTTTTTCGCACTAAATACAGGAGCTGTTGTAAACCAAAGTGGTTCCGCGGCAAAGCTAGCATAGGAAACAATTTTAAATTTAGCCGCTTCTTTAATTTCATCACCACCAACAATCAATGAAGCCGCTCCGTCATTAATTGTAGATGAGTTAGCTGCCGTTACTTTTCCGTCCCTCATGAATGCAGGTTTTAACTTTGGGATTTTGTCAAATAACGCTTTCTTAGGGCCTTCGTCTTCGCTCACGAATATTGACCCTTTTCTACTTTTTACTTCTAGTGGTGCAATTTCTTTATCAAATACTCCATTCTCTTGTGCCGCCTGACTCCTTTTAAACGACTCGATTGCTAACTGATCAAGCTCCTCTCTAGTCATTCCATACTTTTCGACACAGGCTTCTGCACAATTTCCCATTGGCTGATCATTATAAACATCCCAAAGACCATCATTTTGGAGAGAATCTACTGTTTGAAAGTTTCCATATTTGAAGCCAAACCTAGAATTATTAATCAGGTGAGGCGCATTTGACATAGACTCCATCCCACCTGCAATACAAATACTATTGTCACCTGCTTTAATTGATTGTGCGGCCATAATAACTGTCTTTAAACCAGATCCACAAACTTTGTTAATAGTATTGCAAGGAACAGAAGAAGGGAGACCTGCCTTTATTGCTGCTTGCCTAGCTGGGGCTTGGCCAGAACCAGCCTGGACCACTTGACCCATAAAAACTTCATCTATCTTTGATGGATCCATATTATTTTTTTCTAATGTATGCTTTATGGAGTGAGCACCTAGCTCTGAGGCGCTAAAACTTGAAAGAGACCCTAGAAAGCTTCCTACGGGAGTTCGTGCCCCATTTAAAAGATATATTTCCACTATTTATTCTCCTAAAGTTATTTTTATCTAATTTTTAACTTGTTTTAGACAAAGTGTGAAAAATTAATTATCTGATCATTTAAATTATTAGGAGACAAAATGTTATCGAGACACAACGAAGAGGCTGATGGAGTTAACCTGCCAAAAGAATGGCTTGAGGAGATAACCAAAGTCATTAACTCTGCTTACTCGGATTTATTTTCAGCAAAAAACCTAACTCTAAAAACATATGGAGAGCTTCATAAAGGTGAAGTCTGCATAGCCTTTTGTTTATATAATTCAAGCTCGGGGAATACAGGTTCGATATCTCTACTTCTCAGCGTTGATTTAAAGGATAAAGAAGACCCAAAGAGCGTGTTGGACAATACAATAGACCAAAGTTCGGAATTCTTTGACCTTTTAGTGAGCGATCAAACAGAAGATATTTTTCAGCCTAATTGGGTAAAATCTCAATTAAAGAAAGATAATTTTTATTTTAAAATAACAAGAGAGAATATTGCCCTTAGCATTGAGGCAAACAAACTTCTCAAAGAAACATAACCTTAGTCGTCGTAATAACTAGACTTAGTACTTTTTGTCTCGAAGGCAATATCTTGATCATCATCAATTCCCTCTTCATTAAAGTCTAAATCCTCTTCTCCAGACTCGATGTCCATTTCTTTAAGTGCTTTGAAGAAAGACTTTTCATCAGAAAGGTCGTCAATTATACCCTCAACTTCTTTAACAGAATATTTCTTAACGATTTCCTCAATAAAGTCTTGAAGCTTTCCTTCGATAAGTATGGCTTCATTTTTCTTAATAGTTTTCCAATTAGAGATATAATGAAGTCTACAATATCCCCCTGTTGAAGCAGGGTTCTCACAGTTTTTTTCTCTACATTCATCCGTAAAGTTTTGGAAAAAAGATAGATCTCTGATACTTATAAAAATTTCCGAAAGCTTATGATCCTCAGTTAAGGATTGAACCTCCTCAACAATTGATTCCCTAAGCTCTTTTTTCGGATCTTTCTTATCAACAATCTCTTCAACGACAATCTCCTCATTCATTGAATCTTTTAAACTAATTCCACTATCCGTATCTGCAGAGTCTTTTGTCTTAATAGATTTTTTACTTTTAGGTTGAGGTTTTTTACCTGTTGTTTTTTGAGCTGTACTTTTTTTAGAATCTTTTTTTGTTACTTTCTTATTCGTTTTTACTGCAGCCTTTTTTGCAACCTTCTTAGTAGCCTTTTTTGCAACTTTCTTGGCAGCCTTTTTTGCAACCTT
>DCQT01000099.1:0-4757 GCA_002323535.1 Bacteriovoracaceae bacterium UBA1511 | reverse complement strand
CAACCTTCTTGACAGCTTTTTTGGTTGTCTTTTTTGCGACTTTCTTCGCAGCTTTTTTAGTTGTCTTTTTTGTTACTTTCTTCGTAACTTTTTTAGTAGTCTTCTTTGCTACTTTCTTAGCAGCTTTTTTAGTTGCCTTCTTCGCTACTTTTTTAGCAGCTTTTTTTGTCGTCTTTTTTGCTACTTTCTTTACAGCTTTTTTAGTTGTCTTTTTTGTTACTTTTTTTGCCGCTTTCTTGGCTGCTTTTTTTGCAGGTTTCTTCGTAGTTTTTTTACTAGTTTTTTTCTTTGCGGCCATAGATAAATTCTCCAGAATTTTTTTTAACATATCCAAAAATCTCCTGAGGCTATGAGTACTTCAATAGCCCCTCAGGAGGCTAGCATTATTGAAAATTATGCACAACTAATCAACCAGTTATTTTAACTCATTTGCTGCAATTACAATTCTTTGAACTTCAGATGTTCCCTCATATATTTCTGTAATTTTTGCGTCTCTGAAATATCTCTCAACGGGGTACTCAGTAGTGAATCCGTTTCCACCACAAAGCTGAATTGCATTTGTAGTGATCCACATCGCGGACTCAGAAGCAAATAGCTTAGCTTGAGCACCTTCTAAACTATAAGGTCTATCCACATCTTTTAAATAACTACTGTAAAGAATCAAATGTCTAGAGGCATTAATTCTCGTGGACATATCTGCTATTTTAAATTGGACAGCTTGAAGATCCGCTAACGGTTTTCCGAATTGAACTCTTTCCTTGACATAGTATTTTGCATAGCGAAATGCCGCTTCAGCAATACCATTAGCTTGAGCTGCAATACCAATTCTTCCACCGTCAAGAGTGGCCATCGCAACTCTAAATCCTTTTTCATGAGGACCTAGCTGATTTTCTTTAGGAATCTTAACTTTATCTAGAGCAACCTGAGTTGTTGAGCTCCCCCTAATACCAAGTTTATCTTCAACTTTAATAATAGAGTAACCAGGTAAATCGGTCTCAACAATAAAAGCTGAGATCCCTTTATAATTTGGAGTTTTAGTTGTTTTGGCAAAAACAATTGCTAATCCAGCTTCTGACCCATTGGTGATCCAATTTTTTACGCCGTTAAGCTCCCAATGGTCCCCCTTGTCCTCTGCAAATGTAGTTAGGCTACCTGCGTCAGATCCTGCATTTGGCTCGGACAAAGAAAAGCATCCAATCATTTCTCCGGAAGCAAGCTTTGGAAGGTATTTTTTCTTTTGTTCCTCGGTACCAAAATTAAGAATCGGCCATGTCCCTAACGAACAATGTGCTGAAATAAAAACACCCGTTGAAGCACAAGCTCTGGAGATTTCCTCAACAATTATTGCGTATGAGACATAATCCATGCCAGATCCACCATACTCCTCTGGTACAAAAATCCCTAAAAAGCCGTTCTCAACTAACTTTACGATAAGCTCCTGAGGTATCTTTTTTTCTTTATCTATTTTATCTGCAAGGGGTGCTACCTCAGAATCAGCAAACCTTGCGGCCATTTCTCTAATTTCTTCATACTCTTTATTAATATCCATAATTACCTCGATATTTAAAAATGCTTAAAGTTTGGTTTTCTTTTTTCACTAAATGCTGCAGTTCCTTCTTTGGCATCTTCCAACTCAAAAACACCACCAAAGATATCTGCTTCAATTTTTAGCCCTTCACTCAAGTCAAGGTCACTGCCTTCAAGCAGAGCTTTTTTTGCCTGTGATACTGCTTGTATTGAATTTTTAGAAATAGTTTTTAAAGTCTTTAAACCAGCTTCTATAAGCTCGTCTTTATCTTTGAAAACTTCATTAACAAACCCGATTTCTTTAGCATCTGCTGCAGAAATATTTTTTCCAGAAAAAATAATTTCCCTGGCTTTGTTCTTACCAACCAATCTCGAAAGTCTCTGCGTGCCACCAAATCCAGGAATTAAACCAAGCTTCACCTCGGGTAAACCAAAAATCGCGTTTTCACTGGCGTAAATAAAGTCCGCACCCAAAGCCATTTCTAATCCACCTCCAAGAGCAAAGCCGTTTACACAAGCAATAACTGGAAATGGCAGGCTTTCCATCAGAAGAGTCGTCTGCTGTCCTAGCTGACTTAAGTCTTTAGCCTCCGCATTACTCATGCCAATCATTGATTTAATATCTGCACCTGCAATGAAAGATTTTTCACCATCTCCTGTTATCAAGACACCGTTCGTTCCTGATTCTTGACCCAAAAGTAACTCGAATGTTGAGTTCAATTCGTTTAGCACTTCTGAGTTAAGCGCATTTAAAGCCTCAGGTCTTGTGATCGATATTATTTTAAATCCACCGTCAATGTCTTCAATATTTAAATAATTAGTACTCATAAAAACCCCTCTTAGCTTTTTTTCCAAGCCTACCTGCTAAAACATACTGCTTTAAAAGTGGGCAAGGTCTATATTTTGAGTCTTTAAATCCATCATTAAGCACTTCCATTATCGAAAGGCATGTATCTAGGCCTATAAAATCTGCAAGAGTCAAAGGTCCCATTGGCTGGTTTGTACCCAGCTTCATTGCTTGATCAATATCTTCTACAGACGCTAAACCCTCGTATACTGCATAAACTGCTTCGTTAATCATTGGCATTAAGATTCTGTTCACAACGAAACCAGGCATATCTCTTGACTCAACAAGAACCTTTCCAAGGTCACTTGTTATATCCTTTACCACATTAAAGGTTTCCTTTGATGTCTCTAAACCATTAATTCCCTCCACAAGTTTCATCACAGGCACAGGGTTCATAAAGTGCATTCCCACAAACCTCTGGGGGTGGCTTACATTTGCCGCTAGCTCAGTTATGGAGATTGAACTTGTATTCGTTGCAAGGATACATGACTCATCAACAACGCTATCCAGATCTTTGAATATCTTTGCCTTGAGCTCTTTATTTTCTGTTGCAGCCTCAATGACTAGATTTGAACTTGAAAGTTCTTCAATACTTTGGACGAGGGAAATTTTTTCAAGACATGATTTTACATAGTTAGAATCCCATTTGCCCTTAGATTCACCTTTAAGCAATTGATTCTCAATAAAGCTTTTACCCCTCTCAAGCGCTTCTGCGCTAACATCCATCATTTGAACAGCAAAGTCACTCATTGCAAAAGATTGGCAAATGCCTCGCCCCATTTGACCTGCTCCAACAACGCTGACTACAAAATTAGCTTTATCAACCACAGAGATCCTTCCTTTTATTAGTTTTCTACCTAAAAATGCCAAAGAACTCCCCTTTAAGCAATGAACAAATTGCTCTATTTCAACAAAAAACTTGCCAAATTTGACCACATTACCTAAGAAGATACATCGACAAGAAAGCCATTATTGAAAATTAAGACAGGAGACGACTGTGGCACATCACAAATCTGCGAAAAAAAGAATCAGACAAACTGTTACTAAAACACTTAGAAACAGAGTACAAAGATCTCAAAACAGAACAATTGTAAAAGCGTTAAGATCTGCTGTATCAGAAAAAAATAAAGAGCTTGCGACTGAACTTCTTACGAAGGCACAATCCAACTTAGCATCTTTAGCCAAGAAAGGTGTTATTAAAGCTAGATCTGCAGCAACAAAAACAGCTAAGTTAGCTAAAGCTGTTAACAGCCTTTAATCTCTAAATACAAAAACTATAAAACCGAAGCCTTCATTAACTCAATGAAGGCTTCTTTGTTTCTAGATCTACAAAAATAAGAAACTCTTTTTAACCTCGTCATACACATAACCAACTCATTATCAATCCATAATTTATTTGCGGCCATTATGCCCTGATCATATTTGGTTAACTTCTTTTTTGAGGTCAAAAAGTGGGGATCCAAAATCTTCATTCCATGGGTTACTAAAAAAGAACAAATTTTTTCAAGCTCCGAAAAACTCTTCACCTCTAACAAGGATTTATATAGCTGAGCTTTCTTTTTTTGGTTCAGAAAATCTGTAAACCTGAACTGATCAAAGTACTGATCCTCCTTGATGATCTCAAGTATTATATTTCCATCATCACGACTGGAGTGCTGAGAAATCTTTAAAAACAAGCACCAATATGAATCAATATTTTTTTCTATTGAGGTCTCTATTTCCTCAATTTCTTGAGAACGAAGCGTCAAATTATGAAGTTTACAAAGAAAGTGCGAAAAACTTTTGAACTCCCAAAACTTTGGAGGAACTAGCTCAACCCCCTCAATCAAACCTTCAAACTTATCCATTTTTTTCAAGTCACAAAAAATCACCTGAGAACGAACCGTATCGACGATCTTCTCGATCAATTGCTTTGAGACACCTGCCGCATCGAGGACAATAAAAACCTTGTCATTACAAAACAGATCCATTTGTACTGAGTTCTCCTCAACCCAGGCATCATTAACCAAAGATGCATGTACTATTTCTGGACTTGAACACCGAGACTTTAAAATCCTTAGAAAATACTCTTGAACAAAGGGGGAGCATAATGAAACTCGAAAAAACTGAGAAGCCCTGGCTTTAGACGCAAGGCCATTAAGATCCGACTCTACAAGCTTAATTTTTTCAGTTTTCAAAACTTCTCCTGACCTTGTCTGCAACTTCAAGAGCTGCAATTTCAAAAGCCTTTTCCCTTAAGCTCTCATTCATGACAAAGTTTGTTGCACCTTGACTATCAGCTCCACCTCCCGTGAAAGCCACATTGTTGAGCTTAAAACTAACCGGGAAAATTCTTTTAAACAATACTTTAGGGGCAACCTTCTTAATGTCAGCACCTCTTTTG
>DCQT01000075.1 GCA_002323535.1 Bacteriovoracaceae bacterium UBA1511 | reverse complement strand
AATTGAAAGAGCAACGAGACAAATCAGAGAAAAAAAGGCGGAGCGATCCAGACTTTCAAGTCGTCAAACGACAATTAGTAGAGAGATTAATGACCTCAGATCAAAAGTAAGAAGTTTAAACACACAAATCAGCTCGCTTGATAGAAAAGTCGCTCAAATTAAAACAGCGATCGCTAGAACCTCGAGAGAGCTTCAAGTCTTGGATCAAAATTACAATTCAAAAAACCAAACCTTCATTTCTTACCAACGTGAACTTTCTCGATTGCAAAGAATGAGTCGCAGAGATTATGCAAAAGAAGCAGAGTTAAAAAGAAAAATTTCTTCGTTAAAGCAAGAGCTTTCTCGTCTAAAATTAAAAATCTCCTCGAAGAAAACAGAACTATCAAAAAATCAGTCTTCACTTACAAGCACAACAAAGCTTCTTAGTGCCAAGCAAACAGAGGTCACTAATTTATCAAAAAAAATAACAGACCTTGAGCGATTAAAGCAGCAGATCCCGGCACTTATTTCAAACCTAAATAGAGAGATCCAAGGTCTTGAGCGCTTAGTTGTTCAAAAAACAAGCCGTAAGGTTTCACTTCAAGATAGCATTCGAGGGAAGTCTAGACAGGTATCCCAGTTGAGGTCTGCTCTTGAAGGGAAAAATAGAGAGATTACTCAAAAAAGAGGACTTCTGGCCAAAGAGCAAAGAGAGTTAGATTCGATTAATTCATCATATCAGAGTGTGTTAGGAAAGCTTTCACGGCTTGAGCAAGAGATTGTCGCCAATGTAAATCGTATTAAGTTTATTGAAAGAAGAATCCCAGAACTAGATAGAATTAATTCAAGCCTAAGGTTTCAGGTTAATGAGCTTTCTGAGGAGAGAAATAGAAACTCAAGACTAATGTCTCAAATTCAACGAACAGTTGATCAACTTAATGAGGAAATTGAGTTTCAAAACCGTGAGCAAAGAAGAATTAAACTTGCATTGAATTCAAATCAGCGTGATCTTGATTCTGTTAATAGAACTTTATCAGATGTGACAAGGCAAAGAGATAATAGATTTAGTAAATACCAAATGTACTTAAGTGAAGCATCGACCAGAGGGAGAACTTCTGGAGCGGATCAAGCCTCCGGTGATGCCTATCGTTCTGGTGAAAATGATGCCATCTTCCAAGCAGAAGGTAACGCAAAAGTTTTTGGAGAAAATATTGGCCTATTAACCGGTTATCTAGATGGACTTGTGGACGGGGCAAAAGATGGAAAAGTTGAAGGCCTAAGACAAGGAAGAGCGGACGAGTCTTCATATAATGAAGGTTATACTCGAGGGTATCAAGCGGGGCTTAATGCGGCAAAAGATCGAGCAAAAAATGTGGTGTACCCAAACACTTTTAGACAACTAAGAGATAAATTATTAAGCGAGTTTAAAAATAACGGTGAAGCCTTATTTAATTCATTTAATAGAAATCTTGATGCACCAGCTCTTGATGATAAAAACTCACAAGGTGGAATAGATGAATTAATAAAATTTACTAGGGCCGAACTTAATCGTTTAGATGCACCATCAGTTAAATTATCAAAACCAAGTTATGCTTACACGACTCCAGAGTTTTCTGTACCGTCAGTAGGGAGAACTTGTGATGATGTTTACCCATATATTGATATGCAAAGAGCTTGTGAGGAATCTTTTGTTCGAGGGTATGAAGGGGCTTATTTATCAAAGCATAAAGAAGCTTATTTTTCAGAGTATGAAAGATCCTATAATCCCATTTTCGGAGATGAATTTTCTAAAAATAAAACAGTGAGGTTTCAAGAGGGAAGATCAAAAGGTTATGAGCTCTCTTATGATGAGTATTTCGCCATTGGTGCAGGAGAGCGCTATCAGGGTGGATTCGAGTCAGGACAAAAGAAAGGGTTTGATGAAAATATTGGATCTCTTTCTGAGGCTGCAAAATCCCGTGCTCAGGGTGATGTAAATAGCTTCTACGCCAGTAGTTCTTTGGTTGGTGTTGTCGATGAATCAAACATTACACTTAAAAGTGATGCGCCAAAAAATGAACTAAGGGCCGGTGCTAGTGTCGCGGTTAGTTTACTCGTAAAGAATGTTGGCGGTGCTGATTTATCATCAGGAAAGGCGAAGGTTAGATTAACTAACTTGTCTTCGAACATAAGCGCGGATAACTCATGGGTGAGCCTTCCAAGGATTACTAAAGAGTCTAAGCTTGAAATTGAAGATGTACTTAAATTAAAAATTAAAGACTCTGCAAAGCCGGGAGAGCCTTTATCTTTTGTCCTTGAAATTAAAAGTGAGGGAGATAATGTTGATTCACCACTCATTGAAAAAATCAAAGTACAAAAAAATATAAAGGTTAATCCAAATGTAGATGTGTCTATTGAGTTTGATGAAAAAACTAGATGGAGAAAGTGGAAGTTTTGGCCATTCAAGTGGGTTCACAGGGTTAATGAAGTAGAAGTTTTTCTTTCAGGAATTAATCAAGGGGTAAGAGGAAAATATAAAGTTCAACTGGTTAAGGTTTCAGGCCCGAATGAAGTTAAAACTTTTGATAAATCCTCTACGCTTATTGAGGCGCCTAGAATTAATCAAACGAGAAGTGCTTCAGTATCTTATCAATTCGATGGGAAAGTTCGAAAGCAGTGGGTGAATTTTAATTTGATCGTAAGTTATGACGGAGAGGTAATAAGAGAAAAACAGTTTAGAGTTTATATTAAATAATTAAAAAAAAAGGCCGTTCAAAAACGGCCTTTTTTTTGATTTAGTGACTTGCTTCGTCTGGCTCCATTTGGGATTGAATAAATCTCTCGATACCTATGTTGTTGATAAGAGTTAGATTCATCTCTAACCAATCAATATGATCCTCTTCTGATTTTAGGATAGAGGCAAACAAATCTCTTGAGACATAGTCACCAAGGTCCTCAGATGCTTTTATGCCGTCTTTAATTGCTTGGTGGTTTTGGTGCTCTAACTTCAGGTCACACTCAAGAATACTCTTCGTATCTGTCCCAACAAATAACGGCCCAAGCTTTTGAAGGTTAGGTAGTCCTTCAAGAAACAAAATTCTTTTTATTAACTCATCTGCATGCTTCATCTCATCAATACTTGCTTCATATTCAAGTTTCCCAAGTTTTGCTACTCCCTGGTCTTGAAGCATTCTTGCGTGAAGGAAATATTGGTTAATTGCCACAAGCTCTTGTCCTAGTACAGCATTTAATGCGTCTATAATCTTTTTGTCACCTTTCATAATAAGTTCCTCTGAATTAAAAAATATTGTTTAGGATAGCCTATTATAAAAAAGGAGATCAACTTAATTTAAAAGGTATGGAAAACATTACTTAGTTTGGTATTTCAAACTTTAAATGATGAGGTTTTGTCTGATTTATTTTTAGATTTTATCTCAGCGATGATTGCATCAATTGAATGTAGTAAGCATGTTCCACAGTCTGTTCCGACACCTAATTTTTTAAGAATATCTTTAGTATTGGGAGAGTGAGAGTGCTTTATCGCACTTCTTATCTTATCTTCTGTTATGCCTTTGCAAATACATATATACATACAAGTACTCTACGGCATTTTGTTGGCTGTATCAAACAAAAAGTCGGGGGGCAGAAGAAAAATTAAGCAATTGATAAAAAAAAATACTTTGCGAAACATTAATTTTGTTTATTAAATAGATTAATTTAGACTATTTTTGAAGACAAGTCCTCAATTATTGGCAAAAATAGTGGTGTGAAACATATAATTTACTGCTTTTTGCATTTTATTTTTCTTTTTAGTTTTAATTCCTGCGAGATATTAGACACTTACAGTGAAAAAACAGAAAATACCGTTGACCCACAGTGGGAAGAGTCCCCGAAAGCTCACAAAACACAAAATTCTAAAGTTCAAAAAACAATATCTGCACCCAAGCCAAAACCTCTTCTCATCCCAAGATCTAAAAATCGACCAGTAGGTGAAAGTGAGATGAAAAGTCTATGCCAAAAACTAGATAAAAAATTTTACCAATATGGTTGGAGAAAATCTGGCTGTCAGTATTATAAATGGCAGTTTGTGAGAAGATCACACCTTGGAAACCCTATTGCCTGGGTTCACTACGGCGAACCTGAGGAGGTGAAGGCAAATACCACCATTGTTCTTTGCGGTGTTCATGGAGACGAAATCACTCCAGTTAAGTTTTGTTACGATTTAATGAAATACTTGGATAAAAACCAAAAACTACTTTTGGGGAATAGAATAATTGTCGCCCCTTTAGTCACTCCTGATAGTTTCCTCAAAAAATGGCCATCTCGAACTAATGCTAGAGGGGTTGACGTCAATAGAAACTTTCCAACAAACGACTGGCATGCAAAAGCCCATAAAATTTGGAAAAGAAGGTACAAGTCAACCAAAAGAAAATTTCCTGGTAAGCGTCCAAATTCAGAACAGGAGACAATTTTTCAAGTAAATTTAATTAAACGCTATAAACCACAAAAGATTATCTCTGTGCATGCTCCACTGACTATTCTTGACTATGATGGCCCTGGCCATCATGGAGAAGGTGAAGGGCATGACCTTTTGTTGCAAATGAGTAAGTCCGCAAAGGGCTATCAGGTGAAAAACTACCCTTACTTTCCAGGAAGTCTTGGAAATTGGGCGGGCCATATGAATAAGATCGCAACATACACTCTCGAGCTTCCTTCGAGTGATAACAGGCTTCATAAAAAATTTTGGAAGCTTTTTGAAAAAGCCATGACTCACGCAATAACTCATAAACTTTAAGTGTTTCTTCAATAAATTCAATTGATTGCCAAAAATTAAAGGCAAAAAGCTCAAGTTTTTTATAAAAATTGTCGACTATTATGTGACACCGATTTTGGAGACAAATTTTTATGTTAACGAGTTTTTCAGAGTTTAAGTTTTATCAAAGTTATCGTATCCCTGTAGAGCACTCAGACGGATTAAGATTCGTCGCCTCAATTGATCATCCTATTGATGGAGAAAAATATATAGATGATGCAAAGCTAGTGGACATCTCTATCTCTGGTCTGGGGTTTCAAACAGAAGAAAGGATTTCTGTTGGCAGTCACATAACGTTTAATCTCTTCTTCAAAAGACATCAGCTTGAGTTAAGTGGAAACGTGGTTAGAGCATTCACAAAGTGTGTGACTGACCAAAAAATTATTTACGGTGTAGAGCTTGATGAAGAAAAAAAGCTAAACAGATTTTTAGAACAATATATATTGAGCTTTAATCCTGAACGATTAAAAGAATGCCTCATCCAACTTGCCTTAAAAGAAAGGTATACCGATGCATCTGAAGGCTTTGAGATGTTCTCATTACTTTTATCTTTATTTAAAGATATCACCTTTTTTGGTGACAAAGAGGGCTTTCTTGAAACTATGCTTGAGGAGGTGGTACGAATCTTAAATGCCACAAGAGCGTCTATCTTTCTCATAAATGCAGATACTAACGAACTTGAGGCTGTTTCAGCCTTAGGAGTTCCAAAAGATCAATTAAAATTTGACTATCGGTTAGGAATTGCTGGCTCTGTTTTTACAACGGGAGTAGCACTTAATATTGATACAAGTCGTGATAGTTCAAGGTTTAATGAGTTTTTTGATCGTCAATTCAATTTTGAAACAAGGTCAATTATTTGTTACCCCATTCAAAATAGGGAAGACAAAATAATTGGGGTTATCGAGGTTATTAATAAAAGAAACCAAGATCGATTTACCATTGAAGATGAAAAAACGATGAAGGTATTGGCGCTTGTTTTCAGTAGTGTCTTTCATAACTTTAATCCTATGAGTGAATCATCCAAAATTAGACGATTCTCAAAACCCTTTGATCGAAAACACGCGATCATTGGAAAAACGACACACATTAACTCTCTTCGAAATACAATTCTTAAAGTAAAAGACTTGGATTCAAGTGTTTTAATTTCTGGAGAGAACGGAGTTGGTAAAACTCTATTTGCAAAGATTATTCATCATGAAGGTCAAAGGGGACTTAAACCATTTGAGATTATTGATTGTGGTGGTAAAGACGAGAAAATTCTTCAGCAAAATCTTTGGGGGTCAGATGAAAAACCAAGCGCCCTTGAAAGGTGCAAAGGTGGAACAATTCTTTTTAAAGATATTTCGAAGCTGACAATGGATGATCAAAAAAAATTAAAACAAGTCTTTAAAAATAAAGGATTACCAAACTCAAAATACACCCTTGATATAAGAGTGATGGCCACATCAGTGGAAGACTTATCAAAAATGAGTATAGATGGCGCTTTTGACCCTGAGTTATTAGATTATGTTTCGAAAGCATACATCAATATTGATCCTTTGAGGAAAAGGCAAAATGATATTCCTGATTTGATTGATTACTTTTTAAAGTTGGAGTGTAAAAAACAAGGACTTCTTCTTAAAAACTTTTCACCAAGGGTGATGAATAAGTTCATTGAATACGAGTGGCCTGGAAATATTAGAGAGCTTAAAACTTGTATTGAAAGGGCCGTGCTCTACAATCCAAAAACTCATATTATTACAGACCTAGATTTAGAAAATTCAACTACTCCATTGATAAGTAGTAATTCAAATAATTCAAAGTTTGGAGAATTACCATTTGTTAATAATCATCACATTAACTTAAAAGATCGTTTAGCAATAATTGAGAAAGAAATGATTCTAGGTGAGATTAAGCGAAATAATGGGAATAAATCAAAAGCTGCTAAAGAGATGGGTATCTCTAGAGAAGCGCTCAGAAAAAAACTATTGAATGCGGATAAAGTAATGGAAACGCTTGAGGCCAAGAGTGCTAAAAAGGTAGAACTCAAAAAAGTTGCTTAGAGGCAAATTTACCCTTCCATAAATTTAAGGTGAATCTTTCTTTTGTGAGAACCATCTCTAAACTCGGCCAAATAGATTCCTTGCCATTGGCCTAAAACAAGTTGACCTTGGTCAACGATTATATTGAGAGTATGTCCACTAACGATAGATTTCATGTGAGAGGGAGAGTCATCAGGTCCCTCTGCAGTGTGTTCAATGAAGCTTAATTCTCTCGGAGCGAGGTGTTTTAAAAATTTTTCCATATCCGTTTTTGCGCTGGGGTCAAAAGATTCCTGAATGAGGAGCCCACAGGAGGTGTGAGGCAAGAAAAGGTATAGGATACCACTTTTGGACTGTATTATTTTTTTTGCTTCATCCTGAATTTTGTTGGTTATTGCATGAAACTTTTCTTCGTTGGTATCGATAATAATTGTTGAGAAGGTGGACATTGAATTGAGCCTTTGCCAAATTTGATTACTTTAATATACATTTTTTCTGTGCGAATGACGAAATATCTCTAATAAAAAAGGTATAAATTGCAAATAATTACAGAGGCATGGAGATTTTTTGAGTTCAAAGACATAATTGATGTTTTTGTTGTTGGTTTGATCTTCTATCAATTTATAAAAATCCTACGTGGCACGAGAAGTATGCAAATGCTTCTAGGGATTATTTTGTTAGGAGTGGTCTCTGTTGTTGGACGTTCTTATAAGTTCCATTCGATCAATTGGTTGCTAGAAAACTTCTTTGACAGTTTTATTTTAATTTTAGTTATTTTATTTCAAGAGGAAATTAGAAGTGCCTTAGTTGCGATGGCAAATAGACAAAACTTTTTTAAAAAGCTTAAAGATGTGGACCTTGAAGAGGTTATAAATGAAGTTGTTGAGGCTTCCTGGGAGCTGAAAGAAAGTAATACGGGTGCAATTATCGCAATTGAGAACAAAAGTGGACTTAATAATATTCTTGAATCGGGTACTTATATAAATTCCGTGGTACATAGGGACTTATTACTTTCAATCTTTAACCCAAAAAGTCCACTTCATGATGGAGCGGTTGTTATTCAGAAAAACAAAATTTCTGCGGCCTCTTGCTTTTTACCAATTCAATCAAATGGAAATACAAGCAACCATCTTGGAGCAAGACATCGAGCAGCTCTCGGCTTAAGTAGATTGGTAGACGCGTTAATAATTGTTGTAAGTGAAGAAACAGGCCAATTAAGCCTCTGTTTTGAAGGAAAAATTAAACCTATAAAAGATTCTTTCACGCTAAAAAGAGCTATTAAGTTTTCTTGGGGAACAGGAGAGGACCTTGAACAGGTTTTGCCTAGCACAGAGGGGTCTTAATGTGGTGGAAGGAATAGATGTCTAAATTACTTAGAATGATTAAAAGCATACTTCACTCAAAGTCTTTTGATAAGATTTTAGCTTTTCTGCTTTCCTTTTTTTTGTGGCTTTTTGTCGTTAGTGGAAAGTCAATCACGGATAAAATATCTTTAAAGTTAGACTACAAAATACCGCCTGACTTGGCATTTGTGACTTCTCCTCCAAAGTTTTTAAAAGTGAGGTATCAGGGGCCGAGAGCTTATTGGGGAAAAATTCCAGATGGTGAAAATATTGAAATAGATCTTTCAAATTTTAAAAAATTAAGAAAAAAGACTCAGGTATATAAAATCAAAAGAAGAGACCTACCATTTGTTCAAGGTTTAAACTTGGTTGACCATAACCTGAAAAAAATTGAATTTAGCCTTGATAAAAAAGTTAAAAAATCCCTTCCGATTAAGATAAAAAAAATGGGAACTTTAAACAAAATACTGACAATCGATCGCGTAACAACAAATCCAAGCAAGGTCACTCTTGAAGGTGCATCTAGCTTCTTTAAAAATTTAACTGAAATTCCTACAGAGTGGATTGATCTATCTAGTTTGACAGAGGGTAGCTATCAAAAAAAAGTAAAACTTAATATCCCATCAAATGTAACCGCAAGCTTAGAGATTGTTGATTTGTCGATTGATCTAAGAGTCGTTGATGCTGAAAAACTAGAAAAAATAATTCCAATACAATTTATCTCTAGAGGGGAGAGTTTTAAACCCAAATCGTTAGAGATTAAAGTCATATATGAGCAAATTGGGGCCGGCTTTTTAGGGGAAAATGCAGTGATGTCAGCGTATGTTAAAATTCCTGAAAAATTTAGTGGCCAGAAAATTTTGGCTCCCGTAAAAATAGAGGTGCCAAACGGAATTAAAGTTATCGACTATACCCCTAGAAGAGTTGAAATTTTTGATTGATAAAAGAGGAAAGTAAGATGAGAAAATTATTTGGAACTGATGGTATTAGAGGAAGAGCGAACCAGTTTCCTATGACATCTGAAATGGCGATGAATTTAGGACGTGCGGTTACATATTATTTCCAAAAAAATAATTCAAACCTCTCAGGAAAGCCGCTTATAATCCTCGGGAAAGACACTCGTTTGAGTTGCTATATGCTGGAGCTTGCTTTTAGTAGCGGTGTTTGTTCTCAAGGAGGTCGAGTTGTGTTAACCGGGCCACTTCCCACTCCAGGTGTTTCATTTGTGACAGGAAATATGCGAGCCCATGCTGGTGTGATGATTTCAGCAAGTCACAATCAGTACTATGACAATGGAATTAAATTATTTGACGCTAATGGAGACAAACTTCCTGATAGTGTTGAACTAGAAATTGAAAAAATGGTTTTAAATCCAACTCTCATAAAGCCAGCACCAGATAAAGAGCTTGGTAGGGCGCAAAGGCTTGATGAGGTAATAGGGAGATATATTGTTCAGGTAAAATCATGTTTAGACAAGAAAGTCAGCCTAGACGGAATGAGAGTTGTTCTCGATTGTGCCAATGGTGCAGGTTATAAGGTTGGCCCAATGATTCTCTCTGAGTTGGGCGCTGAGGTTTTTAGTTTAGGTGTAAATCCAAATGGACAAAATATTAACCTCGGAGTTGGTAGTCTTCATCCTGAAATTGCGGCGGAGGATGTAAAAAAATATAAAGCAGAAATTGGTATTTGCCTGGATGGTGACGCAGATAGAGTGGTTATTATTGATGAAAAAGGGGATATCACTCACGGAGATATTCTGATTGGAATTCTTGCAAAGTTTTCTCTTGAGACAGGCATGATTAAAAAAGGCGAAGAAATTGTTGGGACAGTTATGTCCAACATGGCGTTAGAGAATTACATTGAAGGGCTTGGATTAAAGTTTTACCGGGCAAAAGTCGGGGATAGGTACATCCTGGAAAGAATGAGAAAATCAAAATCTAAGCTGGGTGGAGAGCCTAGCGGGCACATTATCTGGCCATCAGTATCAAGAACGGGCGATGGTATTTTATCGGCTCTTAAGGTTTTGGAGGCGATGAATTTTTATCAAAAACCATTCAGTGCTCTAAAAAATGAGTTTGAGCTTTACCCACAAATGACTACGAATGTTACGGTTAAAAAGAAAGAGGACTTTAAAAACTTCCCTGAAATTTCCTCTGAGCTCAAAAAGCAAGAGGGAAAACTCAAAGGCAAAGGAAGAATTCTTCTTCGTTATTCTGGCACAGAGTCTTTGGCAAGAGTGATGGTTGAAGGAGAGTCAATGCCGCTGATTGAAGAAATTAGCGATGTCATCTCTGGAGTCGTCTCTAAGTGTCTGGGTTAAATATGTCAGCAAGGTTAGGTGTAAATATTGATCATGTGGCGACCCTCAGGCAAGCTAGAGGCGAGGCTTATCCCAGTGTTAAAAAAGCTGCTGAGGTTTCTATTGATCATGGTGCTGACCAAATAACCATTCATCTTAGAGGTGATCGTCGGCATATTCAAGATTACGACGTGGATGCTGTTCATGAGGTTGTAAAAGAAAAAAACTCTTTATTAAATTTTGAGATTGGCGCGACAAGAGAGATGATCCTCAAGGCGAAGGCGTTAAAACCTGATTGGGTTTGTCTTGTTCCTGAAAAACGCGAAGAGCGAACTACCGAGGGTGGTTTAAATTTAGGTGACCCCAAAGTTGTAGAAAATTTAAAAATTGCCTGTGAAGAAATTAAAGAGAGCTCTCCTTTGACAAAAATTTCTTTGTTCGTTGAGTCTGATCAAAAAACGATGGATACCGTCATTTCTATAAAACAAGTGATTGATGCTATTGAGATTCACACAGGCGAATACGCCATAGATGTAAATAAAAATCACGAGATTAAGCATCACCTTGATCAGTACCTTGTCGCTAAAAAAATGATTGAGGGGGAAGGTCTTGGATTTCACGCTGGACATGGCCTAACTGATGTATCTTTAAAATATCTAGCTGATATTGATCTGTTTTCTGAGTATAATATAGGTCACTGGATTATTGCCCAATCTGTCTTCGATGGACTGGGAACTACAGTTAGAAAGCTTAAAAATATTATTCAAAAGAACTCATCAGGAGAGTAATTGAAAGAATTAGGTTGTTGGAAAAAAGCATTTGAAGCGGACCTTGATTACATATGTCTTGAATTAAGAGACTTGGTAGAAACGCCGGCCTGTATTATTTTAAATGGGACAGTTGGTGCAGGGAAAACGACATTTGTTCAATTTTTTTCGAAGAATTTAAATAAAAGTGAGATGAACCTTAAGGGGCCTGCTCGAGGCGGAGAGGATGTATCTGAAGTTACTTCCCCAACATATTCTATTGTTAATGAGCAAGGGCAAATAGCTCATGCTGACTTTTATAGGCTTGAGCGAATGGAGGATATTATTCACTTGGAGCTTAACCTATATGCGGAAAACAAAAGATTCTTTTTCGTAGAGTGGGGAGTGGATTATTTAAAAGCCCTTCATGATGAATTAGGCGAGAATTATTCGTATTACGAGCTAAGAATTGAGCCAAATCAATCAAAAACAGAATTATCAGAAGAGGTTGTTAGTAGAAACCTGACATTATTTGGCCTGAACGACGTAATAAGAGACATTTAATTTCCGAAATATTTGCCGCAATTGGTCTTTTTTATGACCTAAATATCTGATAACTTGATCAAATTTTTTTTATCAAATATTTTATTGACGAGACTTTTTATTTAAGGTCATACTTTATTTGTGTTTTTTAAACACCAAAATAGAAGGTTTAGGAAAAACCCTATTAGATTTTTACGGAGGAAGATCAATGAGACTAACATCAAAAGGCAGATACGCCGTCAGAGCAATGCTGGATTTAACTAAATACAGCAACGGAAACCCAGTAAGATTACAAGAAATTTCCACAAGACAAAACATCAGTCTTCATTACTTGGAGCAACTTTTTAGAAAGCTTCGTAATGGCCAAGCAGTTAAGTCAGTTCGTGGGCCAGGAGGCGGATATGTTTTAGCTCGTCCAATGGATCAAATCACGATCAAAGATGTTCTTGAGTGCGTAGGGGAAAACATTAACCCAGCAAAAGACATTATTGGTACAGAGGCTGAGAAGGCAAGCACTGTTGAGTACATTCTTTCGAAAAATTATTTTCAAAATCTTGGCATGATCATGAGTGAATATCTTTCAACGACCACTCTTGGTGATTTACAAAGAAAATCAAATGATATTAACATCTCCGAGCAACTCGAAGAAAAAAGAGCGGCGGATCAGTTGGCCGAGAATGCTAGAATTCATCAAGCAGCCACGGAAACTCCTGCTACAGCGACAACAACAGAAGCTGAGCGACCGAGCCCTTTTTCTTCCATGATCAGGAGCTCAATTGGAGAAGTTAACCAGTAGTTACTATTTTGATTACAACGCAACATCCCCTCTTTCCCCCTCTGTCGAGGACTATTTGGAAAGAGGGGATTTTTTGTTTGCAAATCCCTCAAGCCAATACCAATTAGGTAAAAAATCAAGAAGCATTATTAATAATTCTAAGGATTTTATTTTCAATACATTTGGTATTGATGAAAAATTCTCTCAACTATTTTTTCACTCCGGGGCCACGGAAGGGATAAATACACTGTTATTTGGAGCAGGTTTTAAGGCCTTTAAAGAAAATAAAAAAATAAGCTTTTATTTTTCACCAACAGATCATGCCTGCGTGGTTAATTTAAAAGACAATCTTTCGGCTTTGGGTCATGAGGTTATCTTTATGCCGATTAACTCGCATGGAGAAATAATCTCTAAGGAGCTCATAAAAATAATTAAGGGCCGTTCAACTGATAGATCTATTATCAATTGGACTTGGTTGAATAATGAAACGGGCGTGGTTAACGCTCTAGACGTTGCTGAGAAGATAAAATCTGAAACAAAAGCTGATATCATTGTTGATGCAGTTCAGGCTCCTGGAAAAATTGCTGATTGGAAAGAATTAAATGATAAGCTCGATGCCTATTCATTTTCATCTCATAAGTTTGGGGGACTAAAAGGGATAGGGTTTAGCTTTGTTAAGGATTCCTATGACTATTCTCCTTTAATTATTGGTGGAGGCCAACAAAATAAACTTAGATCTGGTACGGAGAACCCAATGGGCGTCTATACTACTGAGCTTGCTTTAAGAGATTTAATAAAAGAGTTCTCCTCGGAAAAAATAAACAAAATGCTTGAGTTAAAAAAGGAATTCGAGAAGCTCATCATCTCAACATTTGGAAAAGATTCCATCGTTGGGTTAAATGCTAGTAAGAGAAATGTAAATACGATTAACTTTATCATCCCTTCTATTAAAGCCACTTTAGCGTTGATGGCCTTTGATCTAGAAGGTATTCAGGTGAGCAGCGGTTCTGCCTGTTCGAGTGGGGCAAACATTCCCAGTCGTATTCTTACGGCACTTAAAATTGATGAGAAGCTTACTCGGTCTGGGGTTAGACTTTCTTTTTCAAAAGATGTCTGTGCTGTTTCGCCAGAGGAAAAGCAACAACTTCTTAGCAAGTTTGAAGAGATCCTAAATCGCTATAAAAAATAAAATGAAAAAAATGCAGATTTAATCGATGTTTTGATAATTTTTTGTTGCCATTAAAAAAAAAAAGGTTCACGATTAAAAGTAATTGAAAACTCATCACGAATGATGAATGTTTAATTAATTAGTAGGGAGGCTACATGAACAGAAAAGAATTATTAGAAACAATTCTTAAAAACAAAGAGCTAAACCATCTAACAAAAAAAGATGCGGACAAGCTTTTAACAACAACTTTTGAAATCATCAAAAAGACAATTAAGAAAGGTGAAGACGTTTCTTTAGTTGGATTTGGTACTTTCGCAAGAGCTAAAAGAGCTGCTAGAACAGGTGTTAATCCTGCGACTGGTGAAAAGATCAAAATCCCAGCGAAGAAAGTTCCTAAGTTTCGTCCAGGTAAAGCTTGGAAGGATATGCTTTAATCAGGAATTTTCCTATTAGTATATAAGAAGGGGAGCTCAATGAGCTCCCCTTTTTTTTGGAGGCGTTATATGCCAGGATGGTTTATAACGCCGAACAACTCCGAGGCGAAGCGGATGCGAGCCAAGGAGGGAGGATGCCAGGATGGCAGTTTGATGCCGAGCAACTCCGAGGCCTAGCGGATGCGAGCCAAGGAGTGAGGGTAGGTTTTCCGAGACGAAACCTAAGCAAGGTCTCGATTTCATTTTAGAAAAATAAAAAAGGTGACCTTGTTTAATGAGCTCGAGGCATTAGGGCAAACTCAAAGACCGCCTTTTCAATCATCTTTATTTAGACTTAAACTCTTTTGTGTTTTTACCGAATTAAATCCGTGAAGAAATATTTTATATTAATTCCATTATCTCTTTTGTTAATTTCCTTGTTGTTTATCAATTTAAAACTTCGTACAGGCTCAAGGTCTCTTGATAAATCTGAGCATTCCCCAGGCATTGAGCTTGCTGTTGAAAGTGATAAAATTGACCGGTTTGTGGAAATATCTCCTAAAAATGAAAAACTTCCTTTTTTTAGTGATGAGAGCGTGGAAAGGATTGTCAATACGATTTGGAGTGAGTTTCCAACAGTTGATGGACTTCTTGAGCCACATAAATACAATGTCAATTTTCAAACTGAGATTGCGATACCTACTCAGACAAATGTTTTTTCGGGAAAAATTACAGCGACGACACCCACTTATCCAAACTTTGATCGTACAGAAAATATTTATAATGACTACGATTATGAAAACAGACCGAATGTTAACTTTGTCAAAACCGCACGGGAGCTATCTTGTATCTATACAGATGATTACATTCCCGAGTTTATCCATTATCAGCAAAAACCATGGGCAACACCATATTTTAACTATGCTTATAACAGTCGCTTTTTAGAGGATAGGTTTTCTGAGTGGATAAGAACGGTCTCTAGAATGATCCAGCCATATTATTCTAAAAAATCCAATGAAGAACTATATTTTTATAACCAACACTATGCTGGAGGACAATTTAATTTTGTTGATAATGGCTTAACCAAAAAAGGAGAAATATTAGTTAAGTCTTATGTAAAGTACGGAGGAATGCTGGATGCATCCCATGTGCAAAACGATACCTTAAAAGATATGCTTTCTATTTCACAAGACCTTGTTTCAAAACTTGGTGTACCCGTACCCATATTTTTAAATCATGCAAATATTGATGCAAGAAATGTTAATTTTCCAAGTTATCTTGGTAATCAACCTGCAAACTACGCAAGAAATAAATCACCAAGAGAAATTTGCCAATCGGCAAAAACAGGAGCTGTTTGGGGAGTAATGCCTGTAAAGCTTTATACAGATCAAAACCCAGAGGATGCGGACTTTTATGATTTAGCGGATCAAATTTATTTTATGAAAAATTATGAATGCTTGGACCGAAGGAAGGAATCGGATTTACAAATTACCATTAATCCAGTTTTTTTTCCGATGGTTGATTATAAAGAAGAACCGGTAAAACTTATTAATCATATTATTGTATCCACAGATGCAGGTATTAATTACTTTGATAAAGAAGATGATAGGGAAAGAGACTTCTATATTGATGAGGATGCTGCAAATCCACTAAAGTGGAAAAATTTAGCAAAATATTTGTTATCTCATGATTTTAATAATGACGGTTTTAGAGATTTTACAGTTGAAGATATAAAAAAGATTTTCGGTTTAAATGCGATCAAGTCCTATGTAAGAGCACTCGATGGGGCATTACCTTTTGGACATAAATATTGCTCCCTTTTAAATAGAAAAAGATATTATTTTGGCCGATTTTTCTCCTCTGAAAAAAATGATTTTTCCATCGCCGATAATAAAAAAATATTTTTTTCAAAGTCATATCTTCAGGGTCATTTTGATGATGTGACAAAAGAAAATTCACACAATACCTGGTGCTTGGGTATGGGGCAACAATCCATCGTTGGTGATTTTAATGGTGACGGACTTGATGATTTTCTCTGCTATACTAAAAATTCTAATTTCTTAAACATTAAATATAATAGTGAAAATTTAATATTTAACGAAAAAAAAATCACTGCCTATGCGGTATGTGGAAAGGGAAAAAATGGAAGGCTTTATTCATTTGATATAGATAGGGATGGCAAGGATGAGTTAATTTGTCATAATGAGGATGGTGATGTTTTTGAGATTAATTTAAGAAGAAAAGCTTCTAAAATTAAAAAATTAACGACAGGCTTTTGTAATAATACAAGCAGTAAATTTTTTATTCATAATTTAGATTTTGATAACAAAGCTGATTTTTACTGCCATCACTCTGATGGGAGTCATGAGAAGATATTGTCTTCTTTGAGGAATGTAAGGCCTTCTTCCCCGTCAATTAAAAAATGGTGTAAAATTTCTAGTATTCTTCAAATTTATCTCGGAGACTTTGATGGTGACGGACGCACCGATCGATTGTGTCACTCCAAAGAAAACGGCAGACTTTGGATTGATTTTGGTGGGAACTCACTAAAAGGAACAGACTGGTCCGAATATGAATTTAATTTTTGCACGAAAAAAAATGAGCGATTATCAATTGCTGAAACAGGCGGAGATGGTAAGGACGATGTTCATTGCTATGATTATCGAAGTGGATACTTATCTTCTCTAAGAGGAAGTAAATTTGGACTTAAAAGGCCCAAAGATTTTACTATTGAATAGTGACAGTTTTTTTTGGCATCTAGATAAATTTATAACTAAAAAAAACTAATTTAATCCAAAGTAGCATTGGTAATATCCAACATGATTTCGATTATTTATTCATTGAAAGTATTGAATTATAGGGCAAAGAAAACAATATAGATTTATTCTTTCTAACTGCCTGCTTCAAATATAAATACAAGTAATTTCAGATAGATATATTGAGGAAACATTCGAAAGATAATATTTCTTAACAACATTAAAACCTACACTTGGGTTTAAAGACAAGACTGGTTTAATGAAAATATTACTTAATGTGTTTTTAATTTTCGTGGTCTCATCATGCCTTAACTTTAAAGGTGAAGAGGGTAGCATTGATGGTGTTTCTTCTAATGCAAAAAGTAAAACTACTAAAGTCGAGGATATTTTAAAAACTTTTAAGGGTGGAACTGTCGATATTAGGAATTCCAATGTCTTTAAAGTTCTCGGTTCGAATGACCAAAAGAAACTTCTTGAAACTCAGATTACTTTACTTGGAAATGGAAAAGTAATTATTTCAAGTGATAAGGCCTTGGCATTTAAAGGCGATGGAAAAAAAATAATTCTAGGGCCAAGGAATTTTAGTCATTTCGTCGTAGAAGAACATCGCTCTGGGAAAATTATTAAGTCCACAATAAAAAATTCAAGTAATGGATTGGAATATAGGTTGAAATTATGAAA
>DCQT01000047.1:29603-34383 GCA_002323535.1 Bacteriovoracaceae bacterium UBA1511 | reverse complement strand
CTAAAATTGAATGTAGACTCAACGATTCATGTCGTGACGAGCTCCCAAGTTTGAATAAAGAGTTTATTTTAAATGAAGGAGATATTGACCAACCGTTTGGCCTTCATGGTAAGGCTCAAATCAAAAGAACAATATCAGAAACACAAGAGTCTCTTGAGGATTGCATGGTATTACCAAACCTTCAAGAATGTCAGCTCAACGATAGATGGCGCAACAATTACTCAATGTGTCAAAATGGCCTTCCAGGAGTAAGAATAGTCGTTTATAACAATTTTAATTACAACTTAACTTTCAACCTTGGCTTCATCCAAGATGGAAAAACAAAAGCTTCGTTCAACTCATTTAAAAAAGCCACTTTTAGAGAATATTCATTCGTTGGAAGTTGCTTATTGAGATAAATAATAGAAAAAACACACCGACGAGTAGTGATTGAAAAGCATCTCGTCGGTTGTTCCAACTGGGTCTTGAGCCGCTGCCTGTATCAAGGCTGCCGCACCCTATAACGTCTTTCTCCTCATAGCTTTCATTAGTATCATTGCCACCTCTTGAGCTTAATGATTCCTCGAATTTGTCAGTATCCATATTCTTTATAACTGCCGAAAAGGAAACTATACCATGTTCTCCTATTGATGCTTTTAGAACATTCTTAACTGAAGTAAATGATAAATCTGGAGACCTTGCTTTTATTAACGCTACTAGGCCAGCAACTTGAGGTGCCGCCATCGATGTGCCTGACATTTCACCAAAGCTGTCCGAAAAGTCACTTTCTTCGAATCCTGCGATAGTGCTGTAAATTCCTCTACTGTGATCACCCCCTGGTGCATAAAAGAGATCATCTCCATAATTAGAATAACTAGAAACCAAACCCTTATAATTCGTCGCACCTACAGAAATAACTCGTTTACAATTTGCTGGAAAAAAATTGTTTCTCTCAAGGTTCAATGAACTGTTTCCTGCAGCAACAACAGATATGATTCCCTTTGCAGCTAAAACATCAATAACTGCTTGCATCGAGGAAGGACACTCTCCCGGCCCCCCAAGGCTTAAATTTACAATATGAACTTTTTCATTGTTTATTGGAATATCACCAACTTTCTCACCTGCAGCCCATAACATTCCCTCCAGGACATCGATCAAATTACCACCACAAGGGCCTAATACCCGAACCGGCAAGATAGAGGACTTTGGTGACACCCCGTAATTCGAGGTTTCTAAATTCCCTTCAGAGGCTATAAGACCAGTTACATGTGTACCATGCGAAATAAAATCAGAGGCATTCCCCACACAATCAGCAGGGTAAAGAATGTTAGGGTCAAAGTCTGAATCTCTTCCATCACCATCAAGACTTAAATGCTCATCACTTATAAAATCATATCCAGGCAAAAGCTTATGCAAAAACTCTGAGTGCTGATAAACACCAGTATCTAAGACGGCCACATTAGCACCTACATAATCATGCCCGGCAGCGGGTATATTTAATCCAAAACTCCCCGATGTATTCCATAGTCTCGTTGTACTTGATTTGACTTCTTTCGTTGCGATTTTTACGATCCTATTTTTTTCCCAGTTAACATTTGAAAAAGGGGTCGCATCAACCAACAAAAATTGCTCAATTTTTTTAGAAAGAATATTTAATCTGAATAAATTGTCACCACCCTCAGAGACATATGGACAAACTGACACTATAAAAATAATAAGAAACTTATAGATAATCGCCTCCTTGCGAAAAACCTACTTGTTACTTATCAATTTACATGCCAAATACAAAAAAACCGCTCTTAGAGCGGTTTTTTTGTATGTTAATTTTAATGTAATTTATTCTGTCTTGGTTAAAGCTGAGGTAATTAATTCACTTATCACGGTGATCCTTGTTACATCCTCACCTCTACACTCATTCTCGTCACAAACTTTTGGAACTCTACAACCTCTAGAGTCCCACTCGTAATCTCTTTCCCCACGAACCAAGATTCCTTCAACGACACCTGTTTCCGTATTGAATACTGCAGAACCAGAGTTACCACCAAAAGTATCTAGATTTGTAACAAAGTAATAAGGGTTTGAGTTGGTTCTTACCCATGCACCATCTGCAATTTTTGTTGGAAGACCACTAGGGTGACCGATTACAACAAGAGATTCTTCTAGTTCAACTTTACCCTCTTTTCTATAATCTAAAGGAGTTCTATCGTTTACTTCTCTATCAAGTTCAATCAGGGCGAAGTCATTCATTGTGCTTCTACTAAGATCCTGCTCAATAATTTTAGAACATTTATAAACACTACTTGCTGGCACTACATACTCTAGAGACTCACTATCCTCAGTTATATTGTAATCAAAAACCCAGCTAAAGGACTCACAATCTCTTTGGCTAGTAATACAATGTCCAGCCGTTACTAATAAATTTGGCCCGACTAAAAACCCGGAACAGGATGCCGCAGTTAACTGTTTAGAGAAACGAGCTGTAGGGCATATACCTCGAGACTCAAGTGTAGAACCAGAAATCGTCACAGATTCACCATTCTCAGAAAGATCACTGGAGCGAATCATAGCAGCTGTTGAATGCGCGAGCTCGTAAAAAAGGGGTACTTCTGTTTGAAATAGGTCAACTCTATTGTCTATGCCGTAAACTACCTTGTCTGAAGCATTTGTAATTAATGACAGGGAGCTTAAAAGAGCTACAATTACGAGATTTTGCATGAATAATCCTTTATTTATTCCGTAAAAAAAAACGGATGAAAAGCATTAAACGATTTATATGAATTTATGCCAACTTACATTTTCTTACATTGCCGGTAAGAAAGGTTAAGTACTCAAAATCATGTCAAATTTATTAAAAAGAATGAAGTTTTCTGGCATATGGGACCTAATGTAATAATTACAATTACCCCTAAAGTAATTATAAACACCATAAGTCTCCAAAAGAGACATAGATTGCTTAAACACAGTTTCATCATAACCAAGTAAAGCGTCTTCAAGAACTAACTTCCTAAGAAAACTCTTTCTCGAGATACCAATTACCCAATTTTTTATTTCAGGTATTGAATACTCTAGGACATGGTGATTATTTATTAACGTATAATTTTGCGACGCTGTCTTTGAAAAACCAAAACAAGTATCAAACACAATTTGCGAATAATGCTTAGAAGCTATCGTATCTAGATTAACTTTAAAATAATTAACTACAGAGTTAACCAATAGAGGCCCGTTAATATCTTCGACAAAATCCATATGGTCACAAGTACTTTCCCGACTTGGGGAGTTATTATGACAAAATATATATCTACAATTTTTGGAATAGCTTAAGTATTTTTCTACCTCAGAGCACAATACACCGGATACATCATTCCACAAAATACCTTTCAAGTTATAATTTTTTATTAAATCTAGAACATAAAAAATAATACCCGGTCGAAAGGTATCCACAGATATATAGCAATTATCTAAGAGATTTAAAATTGAAGGAGTAAGAACACTTTTAATTCTGTAAAGCTCTTCATTAAAGCCCACGTCAGGGTTAGACGGAGCTGTGGACTGAGCACCGATGTCAAAGTAGAGTACACCTAGTCTTTTTAAGAAGCTAATTCTATCATAAACGGCACTTTCGCAAAAGAACTCGCCACCATCAGAGAAAGAATCAGGGGTGAAATTAATTATTGAAAATGGTATATGCACATATTACTCAAGCAGTTACAGGGTCATCACCTTTATCACTATTTTCAACATTATCAACAAGTCCCTCATCTGTTTTATTGGCCGAATCCTCTGTAAGTTTTTCCACTTTCTTCTCAACTTTTGGCTCAACAATGGGAACACCAATATCTTCGCCATTCACAAGCTTTTCAACTTGTTCAAAATCTAATGTTTCCCAAACAATTAAGCCCTCTGCTAATCTGTCTAAAGCGTCTCTATTTTCTTTCAATATATTTATAGCTAATCCATAGTTTGTATTAACGAAATTAGAAACCGCCACATCTATAGACTCAGAGGTTTTATCTGAAAAATCAATTGCCTGGTCATTATTACCAAATGGACTCATTGCGGACTTTTTGAAATTAATAGGACCTAGATCAGACATTCCCCAATTGCAAACCATACTATGCGCAAGCTGAGTAGCTCGTTCTATATCATTGCTTGCACCATTAGTTATCTCTGAAAATACTAACTCCTCTGCACACCTACCGCCCATAAGGAATGCTATGAAATTATTCGCTTTTTCCTTCGTCATATTGAGCATATCTTCGTTGGGTAATGTTTGAGTTACACCCAAAGCACCACCTCTTGGGATAATACTTACCTTGTGAATTGGATCTGTATGAGGGAGGTTCATCCCTACTAGCGTATGACCAGCTTCATGATAAGCAGTAACTCTTTTTTCTTTGTCGGAAATAACCATAGACTTTCTTTCCGGACCCATAAGGACTTTGTCCTTGGCCATTTCAAAGTCGGAAGATTCCAGAAATTTTTTATCATTACGTGCAGCATTTAGCGCTGCTTCATTTACTAAGTTAGCTAGATCAGCACCAGTAAATCCAGGTGTCCCCTTAGCAATAACTTCAAGGTCAACAACCTCTGCAAGAGGAGTTTTTTTAGTATGCACTTTCAGAATGCCAAGACGTCCTCTAACATCTGGCCTTCCTACCGTGACTCTTCTATCAAAACGACCTGGTCTTAAAAGAGCAGGGTCTAAAACGTCTATTCTATTTGTTGCAGCGATTAATATAACACCTTCATTTGACTCGAAACCATCCATCTCTACTAAAAGCTGATTTAAAGTCTGTTCTCT
>DCQT01000047.1:4792-29258 GCA_002323535.1 Bacteriovoracaceae bacterium UBA1511 | reverse complement strand
CCAATACCTGCACCTCTTTGTCTTCCAATTGAATCAATTTCATCAATAAATATAATACAAGGTGCATGTTTTTTACCTTGCTCGAATAAATCACGCACTCTAGAAGCACCTACACCAACGAACATTTCAACGAAGTCTGAACCGCTAATAGAAAAAAACGGGACCCCTGCTTCACCTGCGACAGCTCGCGCTAGTAAGGTTTTCCCTGTACCAGGAGGACCTACAAGGATAACTCCTTTTGGAATCTTGCCTCCCAATGTGGTGTATTTTTTTGGATCCTTTAAAAAATCGACAACTTCAACTAGCTCCTCTTTTGCTTCCTCCACACCAGAAACATCGTCAAATGTAACTTTTTTATCAGAGCTATTGAGCATTTTCGCTTTTGACTTTCCAAAAGACATCGCCTTGCCACCACCAGCTTGAATCTGCCGTAAAAAGAAGTAAAAGATGACCAATAGGAGTATCATCGGTCCCCAGTTGATGAGAAGCGTTGTCAAGAAATCCGCTTTTTCCTCTTCCTCGTAGTTTTCAATAATATTGTTTTTTCTAAGGACTTCTATTGTTGCTTCACCCGTGCTTCCAAACAGCTTGAATGAACTACCATTATCGTATGTTTCTCTAAACCGTCCAATAATTGTCTTCTCACCTTTAAAAGTAACTTCTGCAACATGTCCACTTTCAACATGTTTAACAAAATTACTGTAGGACAACATCCTTGAGTCCTGTTTGTTTTGAGATATGGTTTTGGCGATTAAAGCCATTGCCAAGATTACAATTATCCAAAGTGTTAGTGTTTTTTGTTGAGGTTTCATTAAAATATTGTCCCTATTGTGGAGTAATATAAAAAATTACTCTTTGATTCTATTCCTCATTCAGCGAAGTATCAAGCTGGGCAACCTCATTAAAACCGAATATTTAACTGGATTTTTCCTCAATAATTACTTCAAATAAGCTAGAGTTTAGTTTCTTGTGTTTTTTTAAATTCTTGATAATATAACCAGTTGTTACAACAAACTTTTGCTTATGCTCATTAATATCCAAGATAGCAGACCCCGGAGCACATTCTGGCTTACGGCTCGTTAAAAAAATCGGGCCTTTTTCAAGAAGTAATTTATTAAAATCATTATACTTTGGGTCGATAGGGTCATCTTTTAATGTTGAAATTTTGAAATTTTTGGCTTTTAGACAGTGTAAACATGGATTGTCCACAAACACGTTAACTCCACCACTAATCGTAAGTGGTCCTTTTTTATGATTCAAAAATGCCTCAACAATCCTATCGACTTGCCTGGAGACCTTACCACGACCATTTTCTGTATTGTACTTTTCCAAACAGACACTAACCCAGCGCGCAACGGCTTTGAACAAATCTTCCCTTTCTCTTCCAAATCCACTCATATCTAAGGTGGACCCTAATTTATGATAATAAGTACTAGAGTCAATCAAGTCTAAGGATAATTTTGAACATATTTGAAATTTCTGAAATAAGAAGTGTTGACGATAGTTTTTAAAACGCTGATCTATAAGTGGGGAAACCTTATTTCGAATAAAATTTCTTTCAAACTTTGTATTTGAGTTTGAAGCATCTTCTTTAAATGAATATTTATAAGTTTCACCTACTAGCTCTAATTCGCGTTTTTCGACCTCAAGAAACGGTCTTATAGTTTTGCCATTTTTGTAAGGAATATACATTGACTCCCCAACCTTAGAGGACTTGAGACGTTGTAATAAATTCCATTCAAAATCGTCATCTAAATGATGGCCTAGCAATAACAAACTGGATGATTTTATATGTTTAATAAAAAATTCTCTCCTGGCCAACCTGGCCTTATTTTCAACATTACTTCCCCAGGACTCTGAAATCTTCCCTGGTACTTTTTCGGATATAAATCCAACCCCTAGCTCTTCAGACAAATTTTTAACCAACTGTTCATCATCATCCGAATTAGGTCTTAAATTATGATTAAAGTGAAGAAGTGTTATTTCGATACCAGAGAATAAATCTTTAATAATTCTCACGGCAAAATGAGTTAAAACAATGGAGTCTATACCACCACTAACTCCTACAAATACCTCTTTGGGCTTAGATACTTTTAACTCTTTTATAAACTTATTTTCGGCTTTTTTTAATATTTTCCAGGACATAAACTATTACTCAAAAAATTAACTATTGACGTTGAGCCACTTTTTACATATATTTCGCCAACGATTTCAGTGGCTTGATAGCTCAGTTGGTTAGAGCGGAAGATTCATATCCTTCAGGTCGGCAGTTCGAATCTGCCTCAAGCCACCACTCTGTTATACTCTTCTCATCCAAATGTTAGCTATATCTATTACTTCTCTTAAACCAATTGTCCAAGCATTTTTATAAAGACCCGAAATACTGGCCATGAATCTCTCAGGCTCGTTTTCAACACTAACAAGTGGTAACCTCTTTTTACCTTTATCCCTTAAACCGAAGTATTTTTGAAAATCTCTACCATCGAACAAGTCTCCATAAATTGTGCGAAAAGAAGAATATAAAAATGAATTTCTGCTATCTGGAGACAAATTTGTCTGAATTATCCCACGTCCATCATATATAATATTGTCCTTATCCGAGGTTAATACAAATGGTAAATCTTTACTTAATTTAAATTTAATCTGAAACACTGAACCTTTTGAGACTTGGTGGCGATGAGTTTTCGAATAATGCAAAAAGTTTGTTGAGAGAAATTTTGACCCTATGCCAGAAAAAACGAACAAATTACTGGTGTCCATGAACTCACCGCAGCTAAACTTTACCCTGTAACGACTTTTAGTTTCTTCTAGCCCAACAACGAGTTTATTTATTGTTTTTATAGAAATTAATGAATGTTTTTTTATTGATGACTCTACACTTTTGAAAAACTCAAATGGTTTTACGAAATAAGAATTTAATGACGTGCCTTTAAAAACATTATTATTAAGTTCAAGATTATAGCTTTTGCCATGTCGTCTCATAAACTTTCCAAAAGATTTCTGATCCTGCTCATCAACGATACAGTATTGATTTACTTTTTTTGCGAATGGAAATTGCATTTGTACATCTTCAAACTTTTGGAAACTAGAATACAAATTATCTCCAAGAGCATTAATACCTTCTTGTATTCCATTTAGTGTTATAAGAGGCCATATATTTGGGTCAACCCGTGGAAACACTCTATTCGAAGAGATCCAGATAACATCCAACTGAACAGTCTTAACTGAATGAGATAAGACCCAAAGAAAATAATAAGCAGTTACGCCATCACCAATAATTAAAACTTTTATTTTTTTCAATTAATAGTCCTAATAGTTCCTAGGTGATTCTGAGACTTCTGTAATCGAGATAACGCAGTTGAGAGAAAAAATATACAAATGAAAAATGGGACAAAAAGACTAATTAAAAAGGAAAGGAATGAGTTGTGGATGGGAACCCCCCTCTCCACAAAAACAGATGGCATTATATCTCCCCCAAACTCCTCCAAAATATATGACATAAAGTATCCAAAGCAAACGCCAAGCGTGCATAACAAAAAAGACAACAAAATAAAGAAATACAGGTTTTTTCGAAACAATTTTGTGTTGGAAATTCCTAAAATCCACAAACTAGCAAAATCAAATTTTAGTTTACTAAAAAGTAAAAGAAAACCGCCTGAAATCGCCTGGGAAATCAATATTGATAATGAAGAGAACAGGAAAATCATCATAATCTTTTCTAACTTTAATGCGTAAACTAAAGAGTCATTCATCTCCTCCCACGTACTTACACTTAAATCTTTCACATTTATTTTTTCTAAGAATTTATAAAAAACTCTTTCAGACACGCCGTAAACCCTAAGAACATTGGAACCTCTTACATGACTTAAATCAGCAAGAGAATTTGGGTCCACAAATACGTGGTAGTCCTCAACCTCAGAAACACTTGATTCAAAAAAACTATCGACAAAAACAGATTTCACTCTTGGTTTATCACCAAAAAACTCATCAACAATATGTGGTATATTTATTCGAACTTTATCTCCAATATTTGCGCCGGTAGAAAGACCAATACCGGAACCCAATGATAAGCCTGGAATATTTGATGGTATATGAAGTGAACTGGAAGTTGTTATGCCTCGAAATAGAACTGGAGCAAGAAAACCATTAAGATCAAGAACACCCTCAAAGTTACTTTCCAAAGAAAAAGAGACTCCAACATTCTTGAGTTTCTTTAGGTCCCGTTCTGAAAAAACATGATGCTTAAATCGATAAACCTCATATCCCAGCCAGTTTTTTGATCTTGTTTTTAGGTTTTGTTGAAGTCCATTCATTATCCCTTGAATCATAAAAAGAGAAAATGAAGATAGAAAAATTGATGAGAATGCAATGATCAAAAGGGTCGAACGACCCTTTTGATTTTTAAATAATTTAAAGAAATTTACAAAATTCAAAAATAAACTTTATAAGTCGTAGAACTTCTTCTTTTCTTTGACTAAGGAAGTAAAAAATGGACTGGCCGAATATCTATCCTTTGAAATTGATTCTGAAAAACCATTAATGGCGGTGTAAAGCCTATCAAGCCCTTCTTCGTCTGCGTACTTGCACAAGCCGCCTCTAAATGGAGGAAAACCTATTCCAAATATTAAACCAAGGTCTACTTGATCTGCCGAGTTCACAATCTTTTCGTCAAGTATATAACAAGCCTCATTAATCATTGGTAATACAACTCTCATTTGAATTTCTTTTCTATCCATGGTCTTACTTGTTGGTAGCATCTGCTCTACTTCGGGATTAATACCTTGGACTTTTCCCTTTTCATCATAAAGATAGAATCCTTTTCCTGTTTTTTTGCCTAAAAAGTTTTTTTCAATCATTGACTTAGCCTGGCCACTGTCTTTTGCTCTGTCTCCAAGACCTTCAAACATTATTTGGGCAACTTTGTCAGCGACATCAATTCCAATTTCATCGAGTAAACGACAAGGGCCCATGGGCATTCCAAACTTAAGACAGGCATCATCTAAATCTTTTATACTGACACCTTCAGTTAAAAGATAACCTGCTTCATTCAAGTATGGCATTAATATTCTATTTACGAGGAAACCAGGTCCATCACCGACAATCACAGGGGTTTTCTTTGACTTTACAACCCACTGGTGAAGTGAGGCTAATGTCTCATCACTTACATTATCGTGTTTAATAATTTCAACTAAAGGCATTTTATTGACGGGGTTAAAAAAATGTAGTCCCGCAAATCTATCTGGTTTCTCTAGTGCCTTTGACATCTCATTAATGCTAAGAGAGGAGGTATTAGAAGTAATTAAACACTTTTCATCAACATTTTTCTCTAATTCAGAAAAGACACTTTTTTTAATATCCATATTTTCAATTATTGCTTCAATAATCAGATCAACGTTTCCAAAACCCTTATAGTCAGTTTGGCCAATAATTAGTCTCTGCTTTTTTTGAAAGCCTTCTTGCGTTATTTTTTTTCTTTTTAATGATTGCCTAAAATTACTAGATGCTTGCTTATAACCAAGTTCAAGAGCTTCGTTATTTAAGTCTTTCATAATTGTAGGCATGCCATTATCTGCCATCAACCAAGCTATTCCTCCACCCATCGTACCTGCACCTAAAACAGCACCTGATTTAAGAGTTTTTGATTTAATATTTTCAAATGGTGATTTTTTTGACTGCTCCATCATGAAAAATATATGTCTAAGATTTTTACTTTGAGCGCCTACACATAATTCTCCAAATGATTCTGCTTCTTTTCGAAGGTAGGTAGACCTACTGCTGCCGGTGTGTTTCTCCATTAGATCTAAAATCTTTAGAGGAGCTTCATATTGTCCTTTGGTAAGTTTTAAAACTGATTCTCTTGCTTTTTGAAATACAATCTTACGACCTAGTGCATTTTCCATAGCAAAACTTTGCAAGCTTTCTGAAAAAGATGATTTATCTTTAATTTTCTGATTGAGTATTATCCGAGCAGCATCAAGAAGTTTTTCTTTAGGGTATGAATCAACAACTAAACCTAACTTTTTAGCTTTTCTTGGACTTAACATTTTTCCTGATAAAATCATATCAAGAGAGTTTGGTAGACCTACCTTTTTAGGCAATCTGTATGTACCACCAAAACCGGGCAAAATACCAAGTTTTACCTCAGGCAATCCTAAAACTGTCTTTGAACTATCCGAACAAATGATGTGATCACATGATAACGCTAACTCAAGTCCTCCTCCAAGACAAGGCCCATCCACACAAGCGATAGTAGTAGCGGATAAGTCTTCGATAATATTGTAAAGCTCTTGACCTTTAGCGGCTCCCTCTGAAGCTTCCGATTCTTCCGTTAGACTGTCTATAAGAGAAATATCTGCACCGGCCAAAAAGACATTCTTTTTTAAGGAATAAAAAATAACGGCTTTTAAATCATTTTGAATTCGAGTAGCCTCATCTAAAACCGTTTTTAACTCGGTCAAAGTAGGTTCATCTAAAACCGTCATGGATTTTTTTGTCTCTTTGCCAAAACCCAAATATAAAATGTTATCTGTTAATTTAAAATCTATATACTTTGTATCCATTTATTTATCCTTAAATAATTTGTTTAGATTCTTTCAATTATGCAGGCACCACCTTGCCCACCACCAATACACAAGGAGGCCAGGGCATATTTGCCTTGCCTTCTAATTAATTCATGAATAGCGGTGACTGCGATTCGACAACCTGTAGATCCAACAGGGTGGCCTAAAGCAATTCCTCCACCATTAACATTTAATTTATCATCTGAGATTTTCCCCCAGGCTTTTTCAACACCAAACCTTTTAGCCTCAGACAAATCATCAAGAGCATGCTGAACAGCAATGACCTGCGCCGCGAAAGCCTCATTAATTTCAACAATATCAAAATCCGAAATTTCCATGCCGGTTTTAGATAAGACTTTATCTATAGCAACAAGAGGTCCCATGCCCATTCTCTCTGGTTCTAAGCCTGCAAAATCAACCCTAGTTAACTTGCCCAGAGGTGATAGATTATATTTTTCAACAGCTTGCTTGGAAGCCAAAAGCATTGCGCTACCACCATCAGTAATGGGACATGCATTTCCAACTGTTACACTTCCGGTTTTTCTATCAAAATAAGGCTTTAATTTTTGAAGTTTTTCTAAAGAGCAATCAACTCTTGGCCCAGAGTCTTTATTCATAATTTTATCAAGATTTTTTCCCACAAGTACAGGCGCTATTTCAGCTTCAAAACGACCTTCCTCTATGGCCTGAAGAGCTTTTTTATGACTTTCTAATGCAAAGGTATCTTGCATATCCCTGGTAATATCAAACTCCCTGGATAATATCTCTGCAGTTTGGCCCATATTCAGTCCACAAAAAGGGTCTGTTAAACCCTGTTCAATAGCAATTACAGGGCTAAGATAGGGAGGACGAAAGCTTGATATAATTTTTAACTTGTCACCTACGCTTCTCGCTCTCATTAGTTTAGCAAATAAGTTGGTCATCTCTTTTGAGTAAATTAGGGGCATTTGAGACATTGATTCGATACCACCAACGACAACAACATCCGCCTCCCCTGCCGCGATCTTTAATTGGCCTTGGTATATTGCTTCCATACCAGATGCACAATTCCGGTGAACAGTATGAGCACTTGTCTTTTTGTGAAGCCCACTCTCTAAGGCAATAATACGACCGATATTCGTATACTTTGCAGGGGCGCCCGTGTTACCAAAAATGACTTCATCAACTTTATCCGTAGGAATTGAGTTATCGCCGATTAATTTTCTTACAAGATTGATACCTAGATGAGGCACAGGAACATCTTTAAGCTCAGTACCTGCTTTAGCTTGAGGTGTACGGTTTGCACCAACTATGAAAACTTCGTTTAACTCCATTTAAAACTCCAATTAAATTTTCTTATGGATATTTTAAAGTAGTTTTTCCAAATTAAATATAAAAAAAAGGAGACAATAAGTCTCCTTTACATTGTATAGAATTTGTCGGCCAGATTAAAGCTGCAAACACCTCAAGAATCCTCTATCAGATGTAGTATGGAAGTCGCATTTCTTTATTACTTCTTCTGGGATAGAGCCATCCTTTACGATATCAAAACATCTTAACGCCATCAGATCACTTCTAGTGTGAAAGTCACAATTTCTTAAGATCTCGATATCCTCATCTATATTTTCGGTAATCTTATTTAAACAAATTAAAAAGCTTGAATCAGAAACCATATGAAAGTCGCACTTCGCAGCAACTTTTTTATAATCTGATCTATTCTTTAAAATGTCGGCACAGTAAAGCATTGCCTCGTCATTAGATCTTGTATGAAAGTCGCACTTCTTCATTACATTAAGTGGAACACCTCTAATGTTTAAAAATGATATACATTCAAACATTCCGAAATCGGAGTTTGTCATAAAGTCACATGTAGATAGAATTTTCTTCGTAATTCCCAATCTCTCAGTATTTCTAAGACAGTTTAAAAAACCCAGGTCAGAACCAGTATGGAAATCACATGCACTTAGCTGATCAGAGGAATAATTTCCTTCTGAAGCCAATTTGACACATTCAAACATTGCCCTATCACTTTGAGTATGGAAATCACACTTCCCGTATATATCATAAGAATATGCCTTACTCATAAGAACTAACATTGCAAACATTAAAAATCTTTTCATTTTTACTCCCCTGTAAAAAGCCCTGACAATTGCCAGGGCTCTCCTCAATATAATTTTTTAATAAGTTACAAACTTTTGTTAAAACTTTATTACTAAGCCAGCTTTAAAATCAATAATTGATCCCTCTCCTAAAACACCAGAAAAGTTTCTTAGATTATACTGATCATTAGTAAGCGAAATCACTTGATTAGTATTTGACGTAAAACCTTTTGAAAATCCACCTTGTAAACTTAACCCTACTAACTCAGTAAAGTTAACCATCGCACCTGCTGAAAGTGAACCACTAAAAAATGTCGTATCTACTTCAGATGCACCTTCAATCATGCCAAAGTACATGGTGTCATAAAAATTCTGTCGGTCAAAACTTAAGTTTGCTCTGGTCATCGAAATGCCAGCACCAATAAAAGGTTGAAATCTACCCTTACCAAAATAAGCCTTTGTATTAAGTCCGGCTTTCAACATACTTATATCCAGAGTTCTAAACAGTCCTCCAAAGTTTCCGTAACCATATCCAAAGTTGTTAAGACTTCCAAGGTCCATCGCTGAGACATTATCATAACCAACACTTACGCCAATCGTTATATTTTTGTATACTTTGCCTTCGATATTTACTTCAAAACCCAAGTCAGATTCAATATTGTATCCATCACCCGTGTAGTTACTCATTACATAAGAAGGAGTGATTAAAAACTCTTCACTACCAAACTTTTTACTTTTTGATGGTTTTTCTGGTGCAACAGACTCAGATACAGCAACAGGATTCGACTCTTTTATTCCACCACTAAAAGCATCACTTAAAGTGTCTGCCATTTTTTGCTCGTTTTCGTATCTGAGGTCTTCTATCTTTTTTTGAACGAAATCTTCGTTTTGCTTCTCAAGTTTTTTTCTAAGTTTTTCAACTCTATCAGCTTCAGTCTTTCTTTCAAATGAACCTTCGATATCTATAGGAACATCACTCGAAAATTCCTCATCTGGAAAGTCCTGGGCATAACCAAGGTTCGTAATTGCTGATGCTATTAACGACAGTGCAACAAACTCATTAATTTTTTTCATCATTTAACTCCTGCGGTCATAAAATAGTTTTCAAAACAGACCTGCTAGTTATGATTAATAAACAAATGACTTATAGCACAAATCTAGGCACCACTATCAAAATGTGTAACATTTTCATTATGGGAACACCTTATCCTTGTAAAAACAATTACTTATTACGTAATGTGAAAAACCGGTAACCACCAGCTCTATCAAAAAGGCCTAGGTTAAAAGCTTCGCAAACAAATGATTTACTTTCAGGATTGTTACAAGTTCCATCCTCACCAAGAAGATGCTCTTTAACTTTTTTACTTAGGTTAATAACAACAACGGAAATAACAACGACAAATAAAATATACTCAACTGTTGTTTGACCTGAATTTTTTTTCATACCTTTTAAATATAGCTCAACTCATATTTTGTTCAAACTTAGGAAAAAAGATACGTTAAATAGGGAGAAAGTCCAAAATGGTTATGCTCTATGTAATTAACACTTTGTGAAACTGTATCTAAGGTTAATGGGCAAATTCTCATATTAAGGTCTTCAAAACCATGAATAACCCCTCGACCTTTTGCGACACGTTCATTTTTTACCAACACAGGCAACATTTCTGTATCGCAGTGAATTCTAAAAGATCCAAAATTGAGATCAATATTGTTATGTTTATCGAGTTTTAAGAGGGAGGCATTTTTTAAGTAGTCCTCCTTAAATAGCTCAGACACAAATATATTGCTTTGAGATACGATTTCTGAGCCTTCATATCCTCCAAACTTCAAATTAACCTTTCCACTGCCCAAGTTAGAGATATCTAGAAAATCAATGTGTCTAAAAACGAATCTTTCACTAAAGCTTACCTGACAAAACTTTCTAATATCAAAGAAATGAACTCCACTTAATATTTTTGATAAAGAAAGGGTCGTTAATGGTTCATTAAGAAAAAAATTAACACCACAACCAGTAAAACTACTTAAGTCAACTAGAAGGGACCTGCATTGGTCATTATGATACAATTCTTTAAAAAAATTTTGATAGACCTTCGGCAGAGATTCTAAAAAAGTTTGGTAAGAATAAGTATTGTATTTTCCATATCTTATTATTTCGTTGGATAATTTTGAATAAGCCTCAAAAAAAGAGTCGTATGAATCCAATAGATCTTCATAGTCTTTGCACCCTAATTTAATCTTTCTTAACAATTCGATTAGATTAGACTTGCCACATCCTCCAAAAATAAATTTTCCCAAAGCTGAATTAATTTCTAAACAAAAAGGACTAGGTTTAAAAGATCTAGGAAATTTACTCGAAAAAATTTCTTTTAAAAACTCAATCTCAATGCTCGACCAAATCATTAAATTAATATGCTCAGTTCTTCTTCCTGGAACACTAAGGAGCATATATTTAGATTTATTATTAACTTTGAGATTTTTTAAAAGGTGAAAAATACATGGTGCTTGATCACCTATATAAATAATTTTTTCCATATTAGAGAAATACCTTTTTTATCAGTGGATTCATTTTCATACTAAAACTTTTTATAAACTCACCTCTTCTAGAACCTCTATAAACCTCAATTTTTACATTTTCTAAAATTGAATTGAAGTCATCTGGTGAGTTTATAACCTTTATTCTATCAGGCATGAACCCTTTGATATATTCGTACTCTGAAGACCTATGAACTTTTGGGCCACAAGTCACCAAAGCACCAGACACGAATGGCTCAAGCACTGAGTGTATACTTTTTTCAAAACCTCCCCCAACATAAACCACATCAAAATAAGGATAGAGGTCGCATAATACCCCCATTTCCTTAACAATAAATGTTGTACATCCATCAAGAATTGATCTATTGAAATCAAATGTCTCCATATTATCAATGACAGCAACCTTGGATTTAATGAAATTCAAATGTCCATTTATTGAATCTAAGTCAACTTTATGAGGAAAAAAGAAATAGAGATTACCTTTAGAAAAATCACCAATATTGAAAATATTATCTAAATCACTTTTCCAAGAACTACCAACCCCCAGAACTCGACCTTTCCAGTTTTCACAAATTATTTTAAAACTTTTATACTTCGGAGATTTGATTGCTTTTAGTTGCCTAGAGGCGACTCTTGAACCCCTAAAGTCACCAACTCCAATCAAATTAGCTCCATCAATTCTTAAAACCTCTTCATCAAATTTTGTCGCGGCCACAATGAAATCAAACCATCTTAGAATATACCTGTATATTCTCCCCTTATTTTTGACCCGTGAATTGACTAAACCTAAAGTCCTAGAAAACTTTAAGAATAATAATTCAGGAAAAAAGTCATACCGACACAATATAATCCTTGAAGATTTTATTCTTTTTTGCAGACTTATAAAGTGAAATGGGCTCAGACTTAAGAGGTTAAGAGTAAAAATACTTATCCTACTAGGATCCTTACTTTTTAAAATCCTAAGATTACTAAGAACCGATTCTGATGTGAAACAAATTTCAATATTATTTTTAGGTTCCTCTAACGCAAATTCAATCAAAGGGTAAATTTGCTCCAATTCTCCTTGGCTAGATATGTGAAAACAGACGTAATATGGCTTATTCGATACGAAATTTGATTTAAAATAATCTCTCTCGAAGGAGACCCTTTTACCAATACTGCTATTAAAAGGAGCAATAATTCTTAGTAAGATTACGATCGGCCAACGAACAAATATAAAGTAAAAGGCGAAGACATATTTAAAAATTACCCTAATTTTCCAATCTTTTGAGGACAAAATGACACCTTTACTTTATAAAACCGACCGTTTCACTGCTAATTTTACATTATTACTTGATAAAAAAAATAATTAACGTATTTTAACTCAATTGAAATGAGAGGAGAACCTATAATGAATACAAATAAACTTAAAAGCTTCGCAAGTTTGGTTTTGGTCATTACAAGCATTAGTGCCCTTGCAAACACACAAACATTAAATGCACCAAAATCCTTAAGCGAATTAATCAACAAAGATCGGTTTGGTTTAGCAGCTTCATCTTACAACAGCACAATAGGCACTACCGATAATATTGATGGTGTTAGTCAGTTAAATATTGTTAACCTTTACTACACTATATCTGACAAAGATTCGCTTAGATGGCAAAATCAAGTAACAGGAACGTTTCAAAAAGATGTTGATACGAACTTTACGCATGCTAAAACTATCTTGAAATACACTAGATCGGGTATTCTTAACCAAGAAGAGCATGGTTTAAATATGAGTGCAGCATTTGAAAAAAGATACATTACTGACCCAAGTGCGAGAGTAGACGGAAACGCATACGGACACAACAGGCTATCAACCTCATTTTCAAGAAAAGTAAACGACAAGTTTTCATTAGGCGCGACAATGTTTTTGGCCCTTAATGATATAAGAGATTCCAAAGTTAAAACAACAACAAGAAACTACTTTCTTGGAATTTTATCTCAATCACTATCACTGCCGAAAAACCTTTCACTTACATTTTTCCAAGAGGTATTTAAGGCAAACAATTCAATAGACTTGGATGAAAGTGCCTCTATGACTTTCAATGTTGATTTGTCAGGAAGTGCAACGGAAAAACTCGGATATAACTTTACGGTATACTCTACGCCATTATCGGGTAAAGATAACTTAAAGTACCAAGATGATTTCTACGAAAACCTTACGTATGAGTTTGGTCTGAATTATAGAGCTTTCTAAGGACATTTAGATTAATAAACCACAAAAAGGCTCTTGTTTCCAAGAGCCTTTTTTTTTGGACGTTTTTTCCCACCGTTCACTCAAAAGTAACAAATAAAATGCCATAGACCGATTATTTCTCAAAGGCCGAGAGAAATATGAAAGAATTAGAGCAAATATTCAACCAACTAATAAAAACACAGGAAAGACAAGATCTTCAGTATGAAAAAAAGGTGGCCATTAACTTTGAAAGCAAGCGTGCAATAATAAATTTCAAGGTTTTAGTTGAAGTTTTAGAAATATTTTATCAAGAAGTAATCATCAAAGCTTCTAATAATGAAGAATTAAATTTAGCAGAAATAACAAAAACCCTTGAAAAAAAATCGAATAAACTTCCCCCTGTAAAGCAAAAAAGGATATTTAAGGAAAGTAAAACTCCAATGAGTTTACAGAAATCAGATAATGTTCTTGATGGCCTTGTTAAAATAACTGGACAAGACAAAAAGCAAGAAATACCAATTGTTAATAAGGATACTGATAGTTCCATTATAAAATACTTAACTGCATCCGCGTTTATCGTAATTCTAATCATTGGTTACTTCATATCTTTTAATAAGAAGGAAATCGTAGGTAAAAATGCCTTAAAGTCGCCAGTCACAAAAATTACCAAAAATTCAAAAAAAGGGAAGACTGGCTCAGCAAGTAAAAAAAATGCTCTGAGACCCTCAGCACCAAAAAAGAATCGATCACAAAGATCGAGATTTAAAGTCCAAGCCTCAAAATTACCAACGCCAAAGAAGCGTGTCCCCTCTTCTAACCAAGTAAAATCAAAAAACACGGTCGATAAAAATAACCCACGAAACTCAGATATGGAGGAAAACTACCAAGAACTAGAACAAACTGAGTCCTATGGTGAAAGCCTCACACCTGAAAGCGAAGAGGAAATAAACCAAAAAAACAATGAATATGCCGATACATTTGGCGAAACAAACGATAATTATTACGATGATCAAAATGAAGCCAGCTATGACGAAAAGCGTAATATGGAAAAAGATGACTATACCAATGATGATTACGCAAATGATAGTTATGATAAAAACGAGAGCCGACCAATAGAATCATATTAGTATTATAAGTGGCCATAAAACTAATCAATTGATAGATTCCAATATGTTATGGAATTTATAAATAGCTTTAAACAACCAGAAAACAATAATCTTATTTCCTTTGAAGGAATTGATGGCTGCGGAAAGTCAACGCAAATCGAATTATTAAAAAACTATCTGGATAAAAATCATTATAATGTCTTATGCTTGAGAGAGCCTGGTGGCACAAAGTTTGGTGAAAAACTTAGGCAAGCTATTCTGGAGTCAACGGAGAAACTCTCTCCCTCAGCAGAAGCCTTCCTATTTGCGAGTTCTAGAGCACAACTATTAGAGGAGTTAGCATTACCTTTCATAAGTAAAAGTAAAAGAAATATCTGCATTTTAGACAGATATATACATAGTTCATTGGCATACCAAGGCTTTGCAAGAAGTTTAGGCACCGAAAAAATAATTAATATTCATAACACCTACCCTTTAAATGTAATCCCAAATATTACTTTTTACCTAGATATCACCGTTGAGACATCAACAAAAAGACAGGAAAACAGAAATCAAAAAAAGGACTACTTTGAAAAAGAGAAGTTAAAATTCTTTGAAAAACTAGTTGATGGTTACAACGCCTCTGAAAACCTAATTCCAAATAAATTCAAAAAGATAAATGGCGAGCTTGATAAGAGTGAAATTCATAAAATAATAGTTCAAGATTTTGAAAATTTGAAAAGATAAGGAGTTTATGGGAACGAAATTAAAAAATATAATCACACCTGTATTAGGCCTATCATTAGGACGAAGCTTTATCTTGGAAGAGGAAGAGGGTACGAGCGCCTCAATTAAAATTTCAGAACTCGTTAATACCATTCAGGATTACTTTAAAAACAAAGGTTTTAGTCAAGTCGAAATCCAATCGCATATTAAAATTCTTCACTCAGATTCGGATAAATTGAAAATAAAGGAAAAAATAAAAAACTTCCAAATTTCACTCGAGTCAAAAGCCCGATATCCATTATTTAATGTTGGAATAATTGACCTCAACTTTATTTTAGAAAATTCAAATGAATATCATCGCCTTTTAAAAACCTTAGAGGAACCTCCTAAAAACACTCAATTGTACTTGATAGCCTCTAGGAGAACTAATATACCTAAGACTATAAAAAGCCGCCTCGTATACTTAAAAAAAAGCAATAGAACCATAAAACCAGAAAAAAACTTACTCACCGAAAGTTGTGAATCAATTCTGGATATGTCACAAAAAATAAAATCACTCTCAAATGAAGAAATATTAACTTTTCTCAACAATCAACTGAACTTAGAAAACCTTCCTCAAATGAGCTATAATCAAATATCTTATGTTCAAGAAATGCTTTTAAGGACGAATGAGTACCGAAAAATGAACTTTAAACCAATTGAGGCTGAGCTGCATATCTTAAAAAAGATAAATAATACGCATATAAAAGAGAAATAAAAAAATGACAGAAAATACAATACAAGAAAAAAATAAGAGTGAAGCAGAAGAGGAAAAACCCACTCGCCCGAACGTTGATCACGAACATAAGTTTAAGTGGGGTGAAATGATAAAAATGGTTCGAGTAAGGTTTCCTGGAAACTCTAAATCTTTTCCATTTTTGTTAAATGACTTCCCTTTTAACTATGGTGAAAGTGTTATGGCTCTGAGCGACAGAGGTTTACAGGTTGGCTACATAAACTCATTCCCATATGAAATACCCTACACGGACAAACTTCAACCACTTAAAACTATACTAAAAAAAGCGACAACTGAAGATATTGACGAGCAGTATAGATTATTTAAAAAAGAAAAAGAAACTGAAGAAGTAACAAAAAGGCTAATTGATAAATTTGGCTTAGATATGACGATTACGCATGTTGAAGTGATGCAATCAGGAAAAAAAGCTGTCATTTATTTTAATGCTCCCTCAAGAATTGATTTTCGAGACCTTGTAAAGGAACTCGTTTCAGACCTAAAGTTAAGAATCGAATTAAGACAGATAAGTCTCAGGGAAAGAACTGCTGCGATAGGTGGAGTTGGAGTTTGTGGACTTCAAACATGTTGCTCCAGCTTTTTAACCTCATTTGGCCACGTTGGGATAAAGAATGCAAAAAATCAAAATCTCTCCATATCACCAAATAGAATTAATGGAATATGTGGGCAGATAAAATGTTGTCTAAAATACGAAGATGAAGTTTATGCAGAGAAAAAAAAGCTACTCCCCAAAGAAGGTAAGGCCATTAGATTGATTAATGGTGACATAGGAAAAGTTCTTAAAGTTCACGTAATTAAGGAACAATTTGATGTACTTACTGATGATGGAGTTATCAAAAGGTTTGGAGCAAAGCTCTATGATAAAGAAAATGGTTTACCCCCTAAAGGTTATCAACTACCAAAAGAGTACGGACTTATAACGAATGAAACGGATAAACCAATATTAGAGTACTCAATATCAACCTTAGATAAGCCCGAAGAAAAAAAAGAACCCACATCAAAACCTGTGACAATTAAACCAAATAAAAATGTTCACAATAAGGAAGAAGCTCAAAGGACAAGTCGTAGACACGAAAAAACCCCTAATCAAAGGCATAGAAAAAAGAAGTAAAGTATAAAACTCAGCGCGACCAATTATTAATGGAAGCAAGGTTTAAAACTCGGCGCTGCCAGTTGCTCTAGGAAACGGGATCACATCTCGAATATTTTTCATACCAGTTATGTACATTACTGCTCTTTCAAAGCCGAGCCCAAATCCAGAATGAACAACTGATCCGTACTTTCTCAAATCAAGGTACCATTTGAGCTGGTTTTTATCCATGTCCATTTCCGACATTCTATCCTTGAGCTTAATGAGCGATTCCTCTCTCTGACTTCCACCAACAATTTCACCAACACCTGGAACGAGTATGTCCATTGCTCGAACGGTTTTACCATCATCATTGAGCTTCATGTAAAAAGCTTTGCAATCTTTTGGGTAATCCGTGACAATAAGTGGAGCTTTAAAATGAACCTCAGTAAGGAAACGCTCATGCTCCGTTTGGAGTTCACTCCCCCACTCAACAGGAAACTCAAATTTTTCACCTGACTCCAGTAAAATATTCACAGCTTGAGTGTATGTGATTTTTTGAAAATCTCCGTTTGCAACTCCATTTAACCGCACTAATAGGTCATTATCCACCTCTTCCCTACTCTGGAGGAAAGCTAATTCTTTAGAGCAATTGATTAAAGCTCTGCTTATTAGATACTTTATATAATCAGCACCAAGGTCTGCAATTTGGTCTAAATCCATAAAGGCTGCCTCAGGCTCAACCATCCAAAACTCGCTTAGATGCCTACTCGTAAAGGACTTTTCGGACCTAAAGGTTGGCCCAAAGGTGTAAACTTTCCCAAGGCCTAAAGCCATACACTCAGCGTTTAGTTGGCCACTAACTGTTAAAGATGTGGATTTACCAAAATAATCTTTTGAAAAATCTACCTCTCCACTTTCTGTCTTGGGAGTACTTAGAGGATTTAATGTGCTGACATTAAACATTTCACCTGCACCCTCTGCATCGATTGCAGTAATAATAGGTGTGTTTACATAATAAAAGCCAGAATTATAGAAAAAGTCATGAGTTGCTTTTGCTAGTTCGTTTCTAACTCTAAAGATAGCACCAAATAAATTAGTTCTTGAACGTAAATGTGCATTCTCTCTAATAAACTCAAGGCTCGTTCCCTTTTTCTGCAGCGGGTAAGTTTCATCACTTTCACCGAGTAGCTTACACTCTTTACCAATCAATTCTAAGTTTTGACCTTTGCCTTGAGACTCCACAAGTTCACCAGATACCTGAATAGATGAGCCAATTAGAGCAGAGGAGACTTCCTCATACCCAGGTATGCCTAAGTCCAATATTACCTGTAAGTTATCCTGGCACGAACCATCGTTTACAACAACAAAGGAAAACTTTTTCTTTTTTCTAACCGAGCGTACCCAACCACAAATTGTTTGAGGGCCTAACAACTTATTATCAATTATTTGCTTAATGCTATTCATCATTAAAACTCACTTCAACTTTAATATCTCTTCTTTGGTTAAACGAGGTCCGTGAACTTCTACGAGCCGACCACTACACCGAACACCTAACTCTAGCGATTCTTTTAGGCTTTTTCCATGAAGATGACCATATAAAAAAGCACCAGCAAACAGGTCCCCTGCTCCCAATGTATCGATACAGTCGACTTTCTCGCCAGGTACGGATACGACCTCTTCATTGAAAAACCCTTTAGCACCAGAGGCGCCACAGGTGACGACTAGAGTCCCAACTTTAGGGTTTAGAGCTTCATATGCCTCTTTCAGGGAGTCTTTACCAGTAATAATATTGATCTCCTCTTCATTTCCAAATAGGATGTCTACGCCTAAGTCAATTAATGATTGAGTTTCTGCTTTGAAATAAGTCGGCATAGACGGGTCAGATAAGGTCATCGCAACTTTCACCCCATTATCTTTGGCAAATTTAATGGCAACTTTACAAGCCTCTAATGCTGAAGGGGAAGCAACTAAATAACCTTCAACATATAGCATTTCTGAGTCTTTAATTATATCCAAGTCAATTTGCTCAACACCAAATGACTGAGTAATTCCCAAAAATGTTTGCATCGTCCGCTCGCCATCAGGCGTTACAAAAACACGACAAGTACCCGTAGTTCCATCATGTTTTGAGGTTAACTCATATGAATTACCTATATTTTGTTTATTTAGGTCTTCAATAAATACTCTGCCATTTTCATCGTTAGCAACTTTACAACTATAATGAGATGTTCCGCCCAACTGACTAAAACCAAACACTGTGTTAGCTGCAGAGCCACCTCCAGCTTGCTTATGAACCTCGAGGTCCTTACTCTCAAGAGATAAGTTAGCCTCTTCATCAATTAGCGTCATTATTCCTTTTTCGATATTTAGGCTTCCTAGAACCTCGTCTGAAACCAAGTATTCTATATCAACTAGAGCATTACCTAGACCGTAAAGTTTTAAGCTTTTCACAATATAAATCTCCTATAATGAACGATAATTTTAAGACTAAACTAACAATATTTAACAGATTATTCAATTTACACATTGCCTATAATTAAAATTAATATCAGACCGATAAAAATGTATATGTCCAAACTTAAACTGATTGATAAAAACTCTATACTTCAATTCATAGAGAATTCTATTGAATCAAAAGATACTTTTATGCTTTGGGATAATCAAACAAATTCAAAATCTAATATATTGTCATTAAAATTTAAAAAGCTGCGACCTAACAATACAATCGAAATAAAATTTTTGAACTGCGATTCTGATCAGTTAACTCAGGCCCTAAGAGCTAAAATTTTGATTATTAAACACTTCGAGACTGGACTATTTTTCAGAACATCTCTTAAAAAAGCTAATGATAATTCATACTTTATACAAATTCCTAAAATTTTAAACTTTAACAACACTAGAGAAAAAAGTAGGAACATTATCCCTGATGATCAAAGAGTTAAGTTTACTGGAATAAAAACAACTTCTTATGATGAAAGTTTTAAATTTACGGGTAACATAATTGACTACCATTTTAATGGAATGGCGGTACACATAAACAATCAGTACATTGGTCAAATTAGCCTTGGAGACATTTTAAAAATAACTAAAATTGATGAAGGTGTCTTAAAAACTCCTGTTGAAGCAGAGGTTAGGTTTATTTCAAAAGAGAAACGAGAAATTAATAGTATGAAAACAGTAGTTTTCAAAGTTGGTTTATTCATCAGGGAGAAACTACCGGCTGAAATTATCTTTTCTTTAAACAAGTATATACAAAAAAAAGCATCCTAATTTTTAAGATAAACGTCATACCTTGTGGATTTACCAAAAATTGAAAAAGAGAACTTTTCCTCAAATTTAACTTTTGACTTTATTGAGCGTTTTATCACCACCCTGTTTAGAGCAATTTTTAAAGATAAGGTGAATAATTTATCAAAGTCAGATTCATGTCCTACACCTAACTCTTTTCTCAAGATTTGCATCGCTTTAGATGGAAGAGCCGAGTCGTTTTTCTCATCATACATGGGATCTAGGTAAACTACAGTGGGCATTGTTGAATGAATTTTATTGAATAATTCTAAACTTTCATGAGCTAAAGAATTTTTACTAATTGAGACCAAAAGTTCCTCATCAAAGAGCAAATGGTTTGAAGAGTTCTTAATTGACCTCTCTATTAAACTTATTGTGTCATTGAAGTAAAAAGAAGAATCAGGAATTTTATCCCCCTCAAGTGTAGCTGTTGATATAAGACCTAAGCATAGATCAGACTTCTCTACTCCTAGAACATCAAACCCAAACGACCTTGCAAGAAAATAATCTTTACCTAAACCTAATGTTCCATCTAAAACCCAGTTATTTCCACCTCGGTTTTTCAAACCAAAAGCCTTGGCCATGGGTTGACGATTAATTGCAGAAAATTGATTATTTAGTTTTTTTATCCCAGTCAAAATCTCATTTGTTGATATCAACAACTTAGCAGCGCTATGAAATATTAATACGCCTCCTCGCCAATGAAACTGCCCTTTGTTGCTGTGGTAATTATCAGGACAGGCAACATTTAAATCGATTAATTCCATACCTAGCATTTTCCATAGTTTTAATACTTGCGCCTTGGGTAAAAAATCCTCTATAACTACCTGGTATTTTTGATTTTTCATGTCTAAACAATGTTAATTAAATTAAACATCGTCAACGAGTAATGTCGTATATAGGCATTATTTAAATTATTTAATCCAGGTAAGGGAAGAAGATGAGTGATTCTAAAAAAACGACTACTGATTCTAAGTCTCAAAAACGAGAAAAGGCAAAATACTTCATTAGCGCTACAAATGAGGAAATCAATCTCATGTTAAGCCAGTCTGGAAAAAAATCATTGGACGACCTTTATTCCCACTTGCCGAACTCGATTTTTTTCAAAGACAAAAAACTTGATAACCTGAACTCCCTTGAAGAAGTTGACTACAAAGACCTTGAGGCACACTTCAAAAAAATTTCTGAGAAAAATAACATTTTGACTTCATTTGTTGGGGACGGTTTAAAAAACTACTCCACACCAAGTATCGTTCAACATGTATGTGGCTTGCGAGGCTTAACAACAGCATATACTCCATACCAACCCGAGAGGAGCCAAGGAACCTTATGGAGTCTTTGGTTTTACTCAAACCTCCTCAGTAGACTAACTGGTTTTGAAGCAATTAATGCAAGTCTCTATGATAGAAGCACCGGTTTATTTGAAGCAATTAATACGGCAAAAAAAATATCTAGGTCAAAATCAAAAACATTTTTAGTGTCAAGAGGAATTCACCCCAATGACCTCGAAGTACTCCAAACACTAGTAAAAGGAACTGAACTGGATATCGTATACATCCCTATTGATGAAAACACGGGATCAACTGATATACAAAAATACAAAACGCTTTTAGAGGATAACGATGTTTTTGGTGTCGCTTTTGCCCAAACGACCTGCCTCGGGGTACTTGAAGAGGTTGATCAGCTTACCGACCACGCGAGAAATAAATCAATAATAACAATAGCAGTTATTGATCCTATTTTACTTTGCGAAGGTGGTTTGAAAAGACCAACAAATTTTGGGTCAGATAATTTAGGTGTGGATATTATTATAGGCGAAGCTCAGCATCTTGCACTTCGACCAAATTTTGGAGGTCCTGGACTAGGTCTATTTGGCGTTAGATTTAATGATGTCCAAAAGACTCACATTAGAAGCACACCTGGAAGATACATAGGAAAAACAACTGACGAAAATAATGACGAATGCTTGTCTATGGTTCTTTCTACACGGGAGCAACATATAAGAAGAGACAAGGCAACTTCAAATATTTGCTCTAACCAAAGCTTCATTGCGACGATTATCGGGGCAGCGCTTTTGGAACAGGGAGATGATGGCCTAAGACAAAAAGTCGAAATTTCAAAAGAAAACCTTAATTACTTTATTCAACGTCTATCTGAAATCAATACTTGCCGTTTAGCGTTTTCATCGACAGGCGTTAATGAATGTTCAATAGAGGTTCCATATTCTTCTAAAAAAATTATTGAACAAGCTAGAGATATAGGTATTCACGTAGGTGTTAATGCGACAGGGAGAGTTAATGACGAAAGAGAGTTACTCCACTTGTTTTTTAATGATCTCATAACAAAAAAAGATATTGATAACCTGATTAATTTTCTTAACACCTTGGAGACTGAAAGAAACTTTAGCCCAAAGAAAGTGAAAGCACACAACGAAAATTTATTAAATGACTGCAGCTCTGGTGTTTTTAAAGTTGAGCTAAATCAATTGAAAGATTTTTACACAGAATTGGCCAAACTTAACGTTTCACCTGACGACAACATATACCCACTCGGCTCATGCACCATGAAGTTTAACCCTTTTATAAATGATATAAATGCATCACTTCCGGGTTTTACGGAATCAAACCCGGAAAGCCCAGTAGAAGATAATCAAGGCTCTTTGGAGGTACTTTGGGAAATTCAAGAATCCTTTAAAAAAATAACAGGACTACCAGGTGTAACAACTCAACCCGTCGCAGGAGCCCAAGGTGAACTTGTTGGAATAAAAATGTTTCAAGCATATCATCGTTCAAACGGTGAGGAGCGAGATATAATTCTTATCCCTAAGTCTGCACACGGCACTAACCCTGCAACAGCAACGATGGCGGGAATTACGACAAAAAAAGACTCTGGAATTGTCTTAATAGACGCTAATGATGAAGGTCAAATTAATTTAGAACAAATTAAAGACGCCATAGGTAAATACTCTAAACGAATAATTGGAGTTATGGTAACAAACCCCAACACTTCAGGTATCTTTGAAAGTAACTTTAAAGAAATGGCAGATCTTATCCACTCCATTGGTGGGCTTGTATATATGGATGGTGCGAACATGAACGCTATTGCTGGAATTCTCGACCTAGACTCTCTGGGCGTGGATGCAGTACATAATAATTTACATAAAACATGGACTATCCCTCACGGTGGTGGAGGTCCAGGAGATGCAATAGTAGCGGTCTCCTCCAAACTAGTTGATTATCTACCCGGCCATCAAGTTACAAAACAAAATGGAAAATTCGCTTTCTACAAAACAGATAAAAGCATAGGCAGCTTCCACAGGCATTATGGTAACTTTGCCCACAAAGTAAGATGTCTAACTTATCTCAAAGCACTTGGTTCTGAGGGAATAAAAAAAATGTCTTCTGTTGCAGTTTCATCCTCAGTGTATTTATTCAACAAAATTAAAGATGTTTACCCAACTCTTCCACGAGGTGGGGAAAATGTACCTAGAATGCACGAGTTTATTATCACACTGTCACCTTCGGATTTTGAAAATATAACAAAAGCAGGCATACAAAAATCACAAATAATAGGAAAACTAGGAAAATTATTTTTAGATTTTGGAATGCATGCTCCCACAGTTAGCTTTCCTGAACCATTTGGTTTAATGATTGAGCCAACAGAATCTTACACTAAAGATGAATTAGATCGATTTCTTGAAGTACTCAATGGCATTAAAAAAATAATTACAACCAACCCTGAAATTCTCAATACCGTGCCTCATTTTACTCCAGTGAAAAAAGTTAACGAATTAAAAGCAAACAAAGAACTTGTTCTTAAAGATGAATTACAAACGTTACCGCAATTACCACAAGACGATATATCTGCAATGAACCTCCAAGAAATGGGCATTGACGAGGTAATTGAAAGTATCCTAAAGGCTCACAGATCGAATAAGTAATAATAATTTAAACGGAAATCCATGAATCAATTAAACCGATGTACGTTTGCCATCATCTCACACCCTGATGCTGGTAAAACGACGATGACTGAAAAAATCATTCACCAAGGAAAAGTAATACGAGACACGGGAATGGTTAAATCGAAACAGGGTAATTACGCAAAAAGTGACTGGATGGAACTTGAGAAACAA
>DCQT01000047.1:0-4481 GCA_002323535.1 Bacteriovoracaceae bacterium UBA1511 | reverse complement strand
GGAACTTGAGAAACAAAGAGGAATCTCGGTTAGCAGCTCAGTGATTAGCTTTGACTATCTAGACAGAGCGATGCACCTTCTTGATACACCCGGGCACAAAGACTTCTCTGAGGATACGTACCGAACACTCACAGCCGTCGAATCAGCGCTAATGATGATCGACTCAGCAAAAGGCGTAGAAGAACAAACTATTAAACTAATGAAAGTTTGTAGAATGAGAGACACACCTATTTTAACATTCATGAATAAGTTCGATAGAGATGCGATGGACCCGTTTGAGTTATTAGACAACGTGGAAAAGATTTGTAGCGTACAGTGTATCCCTATGAATTGGCCTATTGGTGACGGAGTTGATTTTCAGGGAATTTATGATCGTAAGCTAAAAACCATTGTAAAGTTTAACAAAGAAGGAAGAAGCTATCTCGATCATGAAATAATAAAAATAGAGAATTTAAATAATCTCTTAGATTTAAAAATTTTTCCACCTCAACACGTAGAGAAACTTCTCGAAGATATAGAAATGCTTGAAGAATTAATTCCAGATCTCGATAACGAGGAATTTCTTTCAGGAATACAGACACCAGTATTCTTTGGTTCAGCCCTTTTTTCATTTGGAGTAAAAGAGCTCGTTGACCATATGGCACATAACTCTCCTGCCCCAATAAAAAGAGAGGCGATTCTTCCACCATATGATGCACATTCACAAAAAGAATTCATCAAACCAGAAGATAACAACTTTAGTGGTTTCGTCTTTAAAATACAGGCCAACATGGACAAAAACCATCGCGATCGAATAGCGTTCTTAAGAGTTTGTTCTGGGAAGTTCACTAGAAACCAAAAAATATTTCACACCAGACTTGAAAAAGACTTAAAAATTTCCTCCCCTGTCTTCTTTCAAGCTCAAGACAGGTCGTTGGCAGAGGAAGCTTATCCTGGTGATATCATAGGTATTCACGACAATGGAAAACTACAAATTGGTGATACATTTACGGAAGGAAAAAAGTTTAAATTCACGGGTATCCCCTCATTCGCTCCCGAGATCTTTCAACAGGTAACTCTCAAAGATCCACTAAAAGCGAAACAACTTGATAAAGGCTTAACTCAGTTATCTGAGGAGGGAACGGTACAACTATTTAAACGAAAAAACACAAATGAAAAAATACTCGGTGCAGTAGGTGTATTACAATTTGAAGTTGTAAAATTTAGACTTGAAAATGAATACGGTGTTCGTGGAGAATTCAACTCCCATTTTTTTCAAGGGGTCAGGTGGTTAAAATTTAAAAGTGATCAAGTTAAAAAGAATTTTGAAATTGATTATGGAAACGTTATTCTTTTTGATGGCAAAAACAGAAGCTGTTTTGGTGTTAAAAGTGATTGGGACTTAAAGCTCGCAATAGAAAAAAATCCAGATGTAGAATTTTTCCAGAATTCTGATTATAATTCATAACTAAGGTACTTATGAACAAAGATACATCAATATTATTTATGCGACTAAGCTTTGGGTTAACAATGGTGTTTTCGCATGGTCTCCCCAAACTTCTGAACTACGGTCAAATGAAAAACAGTTTTCCCGACCCATTGGGAATTGGAAACTCTGCATCTTTAATTATCACAATTTTTGCCGAGTTAGTTTGTCCAGTTTTTATCGTCTTAGGTTTTAAAACTAGGTTATCCGCAATCCCAATAACTATAACAATGTTAGTCGCAGCGTTTGTTATTCATGCTGATGACCCCTTCACAAAAATTGAATTCCCATTATTATATGCATATTCATTTGCCTGTATTTTGATTAGTGGGCCAGGAAAGTATTCATTTGAAAAAAAACTTAATTAAATAAGGATATTTATGGAATTAACAACAAAAAGTATTATTGACCGCCCATCTAACGAAGTCTTTGAGTTAGTTAGAGATAATCTAGATAAAATAGTACCTTTTCTTCCTAATGTAGAAAAAATTGAAGTTAAAAGCCATTCTGCAATCGACGATAACCATACGGAAGTAATAAATCACTGGTATGGAAAGGTTGAAATGCCTTCGTTACTAAAAAAATTTTTAGTTCCCGAAATTTTTTCCTGGAAAGACGTTGCACATTGGGACAATAAAAATCAATGTGTTGAATACAAACTACAATCTTTTTTGGCCAATGATCTATTTGATGCAACAGGAAAGAATGAGTTCAAAGACCTTGGCAATGGAAAAACAGAGTTGAATATTTCTTGTTCGGTTAAAATATATCCTGACAAGGTTCCTGGTGTACCTAGACTCCTCGCAAGTAAAGTCAAACCAATGATAGAGGCACTTCTTGAAAAGATGGTAGGTCCAAATATGACGAGTCTTGGAGAAGGTTTGAAAGAGTACTACTCCAATAATTAGTATTTCTTATTGCCTGAAGGTCTACTTTTTTTATAAGTGCGACCTCTTTGACCGGGATGTTTTGCAAAATCTTCGTTATCATGAGTTGATCTATAAGTATTTTTCCTTTTATTACCGTCGATATCTTTATTTGGGGAGGATCGTTTAACTCCAGCTTCTTTATTAGTCTGCCCAAATTCTCGCCTAAAAATCTTTTTTATACTGAAATCACTTTGTGAGGTGACTCTAAACTTATCATCAATCATATTTTTATCAGCACAACTTACACAAATCCATTGAGCGTCAACAACGGGGTTTCTATGCTTATATCTCTCAACGTCTGGCTGAATTGACTCACACGCTTCGCAATAATTCCTTTGCTCTTGATGAATTACACTTTTTTTAACTTCAACCCAATTTTTTCTTTTTTGACGATCATTTTCATTTTTGGATGATTTTAACCCTGCTTTCAACAATGCGTCTTTTAATGAGCTCACTTAACTACCTCTTATTGCGTGAAAAGCTCATAATAATTAAAATTCAATTTAATTTCAATGGAAATTTTATCCCCCTTCAAAGTCAGTATTAGAGTGTTATATTGAACAAGGGGGTAATTTATGAAGGTTAATTTACTTAAATCTCTAGTATTTATATTATTTCTGACTCCATTGGCGCACACCGAAGACGGCCAACTCAATGGCCAAGTTGTAGAATTAACAATACAAAAATCAAAAGAAACCAGAAGAAAAATTGAAGAGAAGAAAAACAGAAACCCGGCATCACTAAAATCTAACATAAATGAATTTGAATCTTTAATGAATAATGAAAGTGAGAAAAACTGGTTCAAAGAGATTGATAAATTATCTGTTGAGTAACCGTTATTATAAAGTTACATTTCTATTTTGAAATCAACACAGCCTCCTAGGTAAACAAGATGGCCAATTGCAAATATTGTGGTAAAGAAATTAGCTGGTTAAAAGATGGTAGGAAATATTTACCTCTCGAATCAGATGGAAGCACGCACGAGTGCGAAAATTATAAGAACTCTAGAAGTAGCGCAAAAAAGGTTTCAATTAGTGATATTTCTCCTGAGGAAATTGCAAAATACGAGCAGAATATTAATAAGAAAAAGAAATAATTTTTTTCTGTTATTGATTTTACTTTTTTATGACAGTGCAAAATGTAATCCAACAAAAAAACCTAATCCACTTATACTAATTTCTATAGACGGGTTTCGGTACGACTACATCAAATTATATAAGCCACCTACCCTAATGAGACTCAAAAAAAATGGACTTAATGCAGAGTCCCTTGTACCAATATATCCATCTAAGACGTTCCCTAATCACTTTTCGATCATCACAGGTTTAAGGGCCGACAAACATGGCATTATTTCAAACAGCTTTATTATAAAAAATAAACCAGAGGTTATTTTTAAAATTAATAACAAAAACATTGTTAACAGGGGATATTGGTATCTAGGAGAACCTCTATGGAATACTGTGATGAAAAATGGTTTAAAGACTGCAAGTTACTATTGGGTAGGCTCCGAATCTATTATCAAGGGTATGAGGCCTAACTACTATAAGAGTTACAACAACAGAACACCAGGAGAGCAAAGAGTTGATCAAATTATTCAATGGTTAACCTTACCAGAAGAAGATCGCCCGAGTTTTATCACCCTATACTTTTCAAAGGTGGACTCTAGAGGACATAAATTTGGCCCGGTTTCCAAAAAAGTAAAAGACGCAGTATTTGATATAGACGACCACATAGATAGATTAATACGCAAACTTAATAAAAATAATATAAACGCGAATATTTTAATCGTTAGCGACCATGGAATGAGAGAAATTGACAATGACGGCTTTGTTTCCTTGCCTAAATCAATCAGAGAAAATCAAAACATTAAGATTGTTGGAGGTGGAAGCCTGAGTCTACTGTACATCAATGATATAAAAACCTTAAAAAAGGCAAATACCACATTAAAGAAAAACCAAAATTGGGACACTTTTCTATACAGTGAAATACCCAAAAGATATTACTTAAAAAACAAAGACAGGGTTCCGGATATTCTATTGGTAAGTAAACCAGGCAAATATATATTAAAAAAAGGTCAAAAACACAGA
>DCQT01000024.1:3480-5787 GCA_002323535.1 Bacteriovoracaceae bacterium UBA1511 | reverse complement strand
GTTGATTTTGATGGATTGTTTCTTACGCATAAACCACAGCAACTGCAACAAGTGGGAGAGTTTCTAAAAAAGAAATTAAAAAGCGAGCCTAATTATATAATATCAATAATTGCCGGAAAGTCAGTTAGTGACATTCAAGCTAATTTATATTCAATTCCTGTATTGCGGCTTATGCCTAATACACCTTGTTTAGTGGGGAAGGGGATAATTTCTGAATTTGCTTCCTTTAATTTCGAGAATAAGTTGAAAAATACTTTTCATTATTTGTTTTCTTGTTATTCAAAGGTCGTTACATTTTTAGACGAAGGCACCTTTGATAAAGCAACACCAATTCTGGGTTCAGGGCCAGGCGTTCTTTTTGAGTTTGCTAATATATTCTATCATGAATTGTTGATGCTTGGTTTGTCACAGGACTTGTCAAAATCACTTGTGAGCGAGTTGTTTAAAGGAAGTTTTGACCTTGCTACTGCATCAGAAAAATCCTTCGTAGATCAAAGGGACGCCGTAACAAGCAAGGGCGGTATCACTGAGAGAATGTTAGAGGTTTTGAAGGAAAAAAATATCTCAGCTATAATTAAAGAAGCAATAGATGAAGGCCGCTTAAGGGGAGAGTTACTTTGAAAAATTTCGTCACTAATGCTGCACATTTAATTCCTGAAAAGTTTAGGGATCAGTTCTTTATAAATGCTTGGAGCTTTTTTAATGTGCCACTACTTTTTTGGCTTAGACCAAAAATTGTAGAGCTCAAAAATGATAAAACAATTGTTTCAATCCCATTAAACAAAAGGTCTAAAAATCATTTGAATTCTATGTACTTCGGGGCTTTGGCTGCTGGAGCTGATTGTGCTGGAGGAATCCTCGCCATGAAGCTGATTAAAGAAAGCGGAGTGGATGTTTCTTTGGCATTTAAAGATTTTAAGGCAGACTTTCTCAAAAGGGCTGAGGGGGATACTCACTTTATCTGTGAAGAAGGTTCTGAGATTCGTGAATTGATACAGCAAGTACTTAAAAGTGGTGAAAGGATTAATAAGCCTGTATCTGTTTATGCTGTTTGCCCAACAGTCACGGGGGACGAGCCAGTAGCTAAGTTTGAACTTACGTTGTCCCTGAAAAAGAAGTAAGAAAAATATTTTCTAATAAAATCTATCATTAGTCTCATTGAATTGCGGTAAGCTTTTTAGAAAGTTAGCCTAATAGTGTTAAGATTACTTTTCACATTCAGGGAAGAATGGACACCAATTTAAAGCAAATTTTTCGTAGTGAACTCTTTAATGCTTATAGTTATGCCGATAGACTTTTTCATGCCATCAATGACCTTGCTGAACTAAGTTACCATCCAGGTGTAAGAAACCTTAATTTACAATTAACAGGTGATATTGAGTTAGTTTTAAATCGGTTTGATAACTTCCCCATATCAACAACAAAAAGCAGCTCAAGTTTTAACGTCAGAGAGTTAATTAGCGGAGTTTATAAGTTTTTTGATTCAATTTTTAGCTTTGATGGACATGTAATCCTTGATCAGAAAAATTTAATTGATCTCATAAATGTTATTTATCAAAGCTGTTACGATTTGCACTATTTTTGTTTTTTACACACTGATTTAATTGTTGAATTACCACGTGGCTTGCAAAATAAAATATCAATGAATGATGATCATGTCAGAGAAAACGATGAGTGCACAAGGCTTAGACTTTTAGATAATTCAGATACGTTGAGTGGCGAGGAACATGAAGAAGAGTGGATGAGTGAGAGGGACTTGGTTCTTTTTCAAATCGATGAAACTTGGCTAGATACACAAGTTAATAATGGTGGAACGATATTATCATTCAATAAAAAGCGTCTTAAAAACTTTCAAAAACTCATTCACCAAGGGCATGAGTTAATTACTCTTAAAAAATATGATCAGGCATTATTTTCTCTTGAGCAGGCAAGATATATTCAGGAGACAGCTGAGGTACTAACTCTAATCGGTTGGTGTTATAGCTTGATGAAAAAATCAAATAGCGCTAAAAAATATTGCCTTAAGGCGATCGAAGTCGACCCTGATTATGGCCCTAGTTATAACGACCTTGGAACTTACCTAATGAATGAAGGCGATCTAAAAGAGGCTTTGAGGTGGTTTGACCTGGCAAAAAATGCGCCTATCTATCAAAACAAAGAGTATCCATTTATCAATGCAGGTCGTGTTTTTTTAATGCAAAAAAAATATAGACGTGCCTTGTTGGAGTTTAAAGAAGCAAGAAAGCGTGCACCGTTTGCAAGAAATCTTATTGATACTATTTCTAAAATTGAGTCTCTTCTAAAAGA
>DCQT01000024.1:0-3101 GCA_002323535.1 Bacteriovoracaceae bacterium UBA1511 | reverse complement strand
CGAATTCCCAATTAGAGCGTTTTCCATGGGATGAAAATCCGTTAAATTAATAAGATGAAAAGAAAAACCCTAACTGATCATCTCAATTCTACTTTTAAAATTCATCAGTATAAAGATTATTGCCCAAATGGTTTACAGATCGAAGGTAAATCTGAAATCAATAAAATTGGACTTTCTGTTAGTGCAACTAGGGAGTCTGTTGAACTGGCGGTAAAGCATAATTGTGATGCTTTAATTGTTCATCACGGCCTTTTTTGGAAATTTCATGGCGCAAGGGCCATTAAGGGAAGTTTTGCAAAAAGAGTAAAACCCTTAATTCAAAATGACATAAATTTATATGGTTTCCATTTACCGATGGATGCTCACACTTCACTTGGTAATGCTGCTTTTATAGCGAAATTATTGGACGCTGATATAACCGGCGGTTTTGGAGAATATGAGGGAATGCCTACCGGTGTGAAGGTTGGTTTTAAGAAAGGTATTTCACCTCGTAGCTTAAAAGTTCTTTTAGAAAAGAAGTTGAATCACTCAGTTATTCACTCCTGCCCCAAGGAAGATTTAATTTATGGTTTGGGAATTGTTACCGGCGGAGCCAATAATGCTTGGAGAGAATGTGTTAGAGAAAATTTAGATGCCTTTTTGACAGGAGAAATTAGCGAGCATGACTATCACGAGGCAAAAGAGGAAGGGATTCATTTTTTTGCAGGAGGGCACCATGCAACTGAGCGTGGGGGAGTGCTTCAGTTAAAGGACCATCTTCAGGAAAAGTTTAACTTAGAGTGTGTTTTTTTTGATTCAGAGAACCCAGCATAAAATGGTTGTTTGGTATTTATGATTCGATTGGTATTACTATTTTTTTTATTTGTTAACACCTCTTATTCTAAAGTTGATAAAGCCGAGGGTTATTTTAAAGATAAAAAATATAAAGAATCCTCTGAGATTTTTTATGATCGTTACCTGGCAAAGCCTTTTGATAATAAAAATACGTTTAATCTCGGATTAAGTTTGTATTATCAAAAATCCTTAGAGCAATCATTGATTTATTTTAAGAAGGTGGCCGGCTCGAATTCTTCGTTAAAGCCAGTTGCTTTCTTTTTTATGGCCAAGATATTTTATGATCTAAAAAAGTATAAATCCTCCATAGCCACCTTAGGCAAGGCAATGAGCTTTAAAAATACGCCTGAGCCAATTTTTATGAGTATGATGGACTTATGGGAGTTGCTTAATACTAAAAAATTTAACTTTAACCAAAAAGGAAAGGAGCTTCTAAATACGATTGATGTTGAAAGTTACCTTAATAAATTAGACTCATTTAAAAATATATCTCTTAGTGAGAGTGAACAAGCTAACTTAAGACAGGCGTTAGAGTTTTTTCAACTTGCTTGGGTCTTAGAACCAATAGATTCAGTGCTTGAAAATATTATTCGCTGCTATCTAATTCTTGGTGATGAAGACAAAGCAATAAGACTTTTGATGCTTGTAAGGGATATAGATACGCAAAAAAACCTTACTCAATTCCTTAGTGATCGGAAAGATCAAATAAGCAGAAGAGAACTGCGTAAAAGTGTAGTTTATGAGTCCCCAAATATATTCGAGTTCCAGTTTATGGGCGGCTTCATCAATGATAGTAATCCAGTTACTAGAAGGCGAATTCAGGGCACTGAAATTAAGGAGTTAGGTAGAATCCATGTGGATATAGGGTTAAATATGAATCCTTATCTAGATAATGATTTTGTTTTTCAATTTAAGACTAGAGTTATTTCTGATCGAATCAAAGATGACCCCATTACAGATGAAAATAGTGAAAATAATTCTTCCTTAGTTTTATCGTCATTAGAGATTCCTGCCTATGTACTTTCTAAATCCACTCGCTTGAAAGTTTCTTCAATGTTTGATCATTATAAAGTGAATGATTCAACTTTAATGACTATAGCGGGCGTAACGCTTTCATATGAAAAATATTTTTCAAGATATGCCACCTATTTTAATAGTTGGTACAAGGTTAATAACGGTGTGAACCTTGATTTTTATGATGGACAAAACTGGGGCATTGAGTCCGGGGTTTTTCGCTATACGAGAAGATCTTATTTTGGACTTGGTGGGGGCTACAGAAAGGAGAAGGCGGGTATATTTGGCCTAGAAAAGTTTTCTTTTTATGAGAAATACTTAACGATGAGAGGAAGACGAAACCTTACAAAAAACCTATCTTCCGAGGTCGGTATATCTTTAGGCTTAAAAACATTTTACGGTTTGAGAGAAGATGAAAAAATAAATCTCTTTAGTACGTTTGCTTTTGAACTATTGCCTAATACTTTTATCCAGGCGAGATACGATTTTTTTGATAATGGTAGCACTCTAGCTGAATATGATTTTAATCAGCACCAGATTGGTTTTCACTTAGTTGGAGATTATTTTTAATGAAAGGTATATTTTTCTTTTCTATTCTTTTTAGTTGCACATCATTTGCAAACGGCCCATTTTCCTATCCTTTAGTGGGTGGAGAAAATATTGAGAATTATGCAAAAAAAATAAGCATAAAAAGAAATAAATATGAAACATTAAGAAAGATAGATCGATTTAGAAAAGAATCTAAGAAAATTAAAGGTATCCTTGTAAATAAACCACATGAGAAAGTAATTGATTCAATCTCTGCCTACGAGGGACCTCAAATCTCAACTGTTGCGATGAGTGATGATGAAGTTACTCCATTTTATGCTAATTTTTTCAGGGAAAAAATATTTATCCAAAAACAAATTGAAGGAAATTGGAAGGACCGTGCTTTTCAAAGGTTAATACAGTTTAGGCATCAAAATGAAGCAGGTAATTCACAGATAGGTAATTTATAACCCTGGTAATATTCTCGGTAAGTTTTTTAAAAGGTAATCTTTAGTAAAGTTAGCGGCAGTACTTAGGGTTCTCGTCTCCAAATATGCTAAGGAAATTTCATTTAAAATTGGTATATTTTTACCTGGAAAAATAACCAATGGATCGCTTCTCTCCAAGCTTCTACTGATAACATGTAATGGTAAAACACCTGCACCTAGCCCTGAGGTAATAATTCTTGTCATACCTTGTACATCCATTAATGCTGCACGGATGTT
>DCQT01000091.1 GCA_002323535.1 Bacteriovoracaceae bacterium UBA1511 | reverse complement strand
TTGGGTGATGAGCATAATCGTCAACGACATTTAAATCATTCGATTCATAAAGTTTTTGCATTCGCCTTCCAACACCAGAAAAAGCATTCACAGCTTTTGCTGCATCTTCAATCTTTATCCCCGCACCAATGGCCGTACTTATCGCAGCAAGAATGTTTTCAATATTGTGCCTTCCAAGCAAACTTGTAGTAACCTTAGTTTTAAATTCATTTTTATAATAAAGATCAAAGGTAGAACCAAAACCTACGGAAGATATATTTTTTGCCTCAACATCAATTACTTGATCCTTGGATTCTCTAATACCATACCAAGAAATTGGTTTTTTTAGGTCCTTGGATATTTCAACTAAGTATTTATCATTAATATTTAAAGAGAGAAGTCCGTAAAAAGGAATTTTGTTACAAAAGTTTTTAAACGCATTAACCAGCGCATCTTTTGTTCCGTAATAATCAAGGTGATCAAAATCAACATTTGTAATAGCGGCTAAAATTGGACTTAACTGTAAAAAGGTACCATCCGACTCATCCGCTTCTGCAATAACCCAAGGACCTTTTCCAACACGAGCATGGCCATTGAGGTTGGTCACGATTCCTCCTATTATAAAAGAAGGATCTTCTCCGCACTCAGAAAAGATCGTAGAAACCACACTTGTTGTCGTTGTTTTTCCATGAGTTCCCGCAATCGCAATTCCATTTTTTAACCGCATAATATCAGAGAGAATTTCTGACCTTCGGTAACAAGGAATATTTTTTTCGTGTGCTATGATGATCTCAACATTATTTTTTGAAATTGCTGTTGAATGAACAAGAATATCTATCTCATCTGAAATATTGCTTTCATTATGCCCTATAAAAACTTTAGCACCACGCTCGCTTAATTTTTTTGTGTTCGCGTTTTCACTGATATCAGAGCCAGAGACCAAACAACCGAGGTCGAGCAAAATCTCTGCAATTGCAGACATGCCAATACCGCCAATTCCAATAATATGAATTCTCATTTTTGTTGGTAATGTAATCACTCAATAAACCTCGACACGTATAATAAGTTAGATTTATATCAATATTGGGTTCTTGCCAATGTCTTGTGAAAAAAGTCCAGATCAAAAATGTTGTTATTTCAATACGTTGAGTGCTTTTTGTTAATCACCGAAAGTAAAACACCCACTCCAAAAAAGTTGCAAATCATCGAAGAGCCTCCAAAGGACACAAAAGGAAGGTTAAGGCCCTTGGTCGGAAGTACTCCTAAAACAACTCCCATATTCAAGAAGGCTTGAAACCCGATGAGAAATATAACTCCCGCAACAATAAGAGTTTGTATTAAATTATTTGATGGAGAGGTAGATAACTTAAGGCCGTTATAAATGAAGACTAAAAATATAAGAATGAAAAATATAACTCCAATTAACCCCAACTCTTCCCCTAAAACACTAAAAATAAAGTCGTTGTGTGCCTCAGGAAGATAAAAAAGCTTCTCGTCACTATTCCCTAGGCCAACACCTGTTATTCCGCCATTTGAAAAAGCCAAAAAGCTTTGAATAATCTGAAAACCGGAGGACTTTGGGTTTTTCCATGGGTCCAAAAATGTGGCCAACCTAGCAACCCTATAAGGGGCCATAACTAACACACCTATGACAGACATCGCCCCTCCTAAAATAAGTCCGTATAAATACTTTCTATTAAGATTACTAAGAAAAGCGACAAAAAAGATTATCGATGAGGAGATAAAAAAGGTTCCAAAATCCGGCTGAAATACAAGGAGCATTAGGGGGACAACTAGAAAGGGAATTGATTTTAACTGATCAGTTTTATGACCTTTGTTTAGAACCTCAAAGAAGTATATTGAATAAAAAAGCAAGCCATATTTTAAGAGCTCTCCCGGTTGGAAAGACATAAAAAACAAATTCAACCAACGATTCGCCCCTTTAACTTCTATTCCAATACCTGGCATAAAGGTAAGACCAACTAAAAGGGTTGATAATAATAAAAAGTGCTTTGAATACTTTATCCAAAAAGTATACTTAGTCTTTGAAACAACGATCATTAGGGTGGCTCCACCAATTGTGTAAACAACTTGTCTAAAAAAGAAATGAAATGGTGTCCCATAATTTTCTCTAGCAAAAATATAACTTGAAGAAAAAACCATTACATTACCTAAAAGAACTATGAACAAAAGTGCTAGAAGCAAAAACCTCAAATTATCCATTTCTCTAATTTTCACTTGCAAATCACTAAACAATCCAACCTCCAGATACTTTTTATTTTACCTAATTGATCAAGAGGTTGGAGAAAAATTTGTTTTCAGAGGCAATATTATTTAAAGAAAAAACTAATTTCCTAATTTCTGACTCATAAGTTTTCAGTTACTTACCCATGCTCTCGAAAAATAAATATATAATTTTTTCAATTTTTTATTACTGGATCAAATATTAACTACAATTCCCTCGAGATAAGGTTCTTCACTGTTCACTGAAGATCTTCTTAAAGGAGTTAATTTATGGCCAGGATTATATTTCTTCTTTTACTCACATTATTCTTTCATGAGATGGCTTTTTCAAAGACATGCTATGTCCCAACAGGCTTAGATAAAGATGCAACTGGTGACAATAAGTATTCAAAGCTATTTGGTTGCGACAAATATTATATTAGCAAGTATTGGGATGACTTCAACATGCTAAAGTGGAACTGGAACGACGGTTTTGGTTTCCATGACGTATGCAACAATGACTTACCTTTAGGTCGTATGATGAACACCATACACGCCCTTAACATTACTAAAAATATTAAATATAAAAAATCTATTCTTAATTGGGCATATGATTATGCAGAAGGTGATATCATAACGCTTTCCATGGCCTGTGGAGATGGTAGCCTTAATGCAAGAAACACTCTCTCAAAGGTTACCTTTTTTATGTCTGGAATATATGGAGAAAAGTCCGTTATTAGAAGAGCAGGTATTCTACTTCATGAAGCAAGACACACTAGAAGAATTCATAATGGCTGGGGTAATTGTCCCTCTGGTGCTAGTTGTGACTCATCATGGGGATATGGTGGTGCCAATCAATATCATGTTTTATGGCTTTGGTGGTTTGGAAGACATAGTAAATATACAAGTGAAGCCTTGAAAAACGATGCCCTTCGCGACGCTCGTTGGAGACATGACAATCGTTTTAATATTAATCCTGGGAAAAATATTTAAGTGAAAAAAAGATTATTCTATTTACATTTTTTTATTTTAGTGTTGATTGGCACTGGGATAATTTTTTTTAATGAAAACTATACCACTCAAAAGAGTATCACCTCAACGGATAAGAGTTTCTTTAAAAAAGAGAAAAAACAATTAGAAAATAAAAAGATAGAGACACAAAAAAAGAAATCTAATATTACTCCAACGATAATTGAGATTATTAAAAAGAAAATAAACACTCACCTTCCGAGAATGCAGTACATTGGTGAAGGTGCTGAAAAACAATATCAAGAATCAATTGAAGAATTAAAAAAGAATCGGGATATCGCTACAGAAGTTCTCTTTCATAACTATCAAAACACAAGAGAAGAAAATTACTTAAAAAGGCAGCAACTGATTGAAACGATGAGGGCAATTCAATCAAGAAAATCGATACCCATCTTTACGACTCTTCTAATGGAGAAATTTCCTGAAGAAAAATCAGAAGACCTTCACCACGGTTCCACACAACTTGAAGAGGGGATCATTAGACTGACTGCGATTGAAGGCCTTGGTTATTTTGCCAAAGAAGAAAATAATGAAGAGGTGTTACTCACTCTTTTAGAAATTATTAAAAATAAAGTGTCCCCACTTCCACTGAAAAGACAAGCAGTGAGAGAGTACTTGCATTCAAGCAGTGATGAAAAAAAACTTTTCGAATCAAAAGAGCTAATAAAAGAGTACCTACCTAAATCAGAACACTTTATCGTTACAAAAAAAATTGACGAGCCCGAAAATCAGTTACCGGATTTTGACTCTCCTAAACTAGGAGAACCTCACCTTCATGATCATCATCATAAAAGTGAGGCTCCTGTAATTTAAATAAATATCAATTAAAGTTGATAAACAAGCTTTTTAAAGTAGTTACCACGCTCGTCGTAATCCCTGAAAAAATCGGTGGATGCGTTGCCTGGAGAAAGAAGAATGACATCCCCTGTTCTAGATTTTTGATAAGCTAAAAGAACTGACTCCTCAAAAGACCCAACAATAAATGTTGCGGGGTGTTCCCCAAGTGCCCTATTCATGCGCTCCTTCGACTCGCCAACCAGAACTAATACTCGTGCGTGGTCAATTATATCTTGAGTAAATGGCTCATACTCAATTTCCTCATTTTCTTTACCACCAGAGATCAATATTACAGGTCTCTTGAAGCACTTGATACTTTTAACTAGGTCTTCCATAGTCTCGCTTTTCGAGTCGTTATAAAAAGAAACCCCATTTTTTTCTGTTAAAAACTCAACTCGGTGAGGAATACCAGGAAACTTCTCCACACATGTTTGAATTGATTTATCAGAGACCTCCAAAGCCTTCGCAGCAGTTGTTGCTGCGAGTAGATTTTCTCTATTTTCTTGTCCAACAATTCTCATTTTAGAGACAACAAATTCTGAGTGGTAATTTATATTGGAGTGAATTCTTCTTCCGTGAAAGTGAGTTCCTTGAACCTCATTCATCACACCCATAGTTACGAAAGACTTTCTTGAATACCAATAGACATGGCAATTTGCGTTTCTAAAAAATGTGTTATTTGCGAGCGTATCAAAATTAACAACTAAGTAATTTGATGGAGTAAGATTTTTAATTACACTTAGCTTTGTCTCAATATACTCACCAACGCTATTAAATTGTCCCTGGGTATAGTTTTCAGAAATATTCGTGAAGACGACCATCATTGGGTTAAAGTTATTTAACCCTCTTAATTGAGCAGCCGAAACTTCTACAACGACATAATCAATCTCTTCACTTTTCGGGGTCATCGCAAATTGAATAAATGGTGTTTGGCTTGTACCACCAACAAAAACGTTTTTACCATCTAGTTTAAGCATATAACCGATCATATGAGCGACTGTTGTTCGCCCGAAACTTCCGCAAACTGCGATTATTGGCTTTCTACAAAGTTTATTGGCCAAAGCAAATTCAGAGTAAACCTCTTTACCTGCTGTCCTTGCCATTTCTAATTGAGGTAGATTTGGGTTTACTGATGAAGAGTAAACAACAACGTCTGCTTCTAAAAAATCCGATTCTTTGTGTTCTCCAAAAGTCATTTCCGGCATTGGGGAAATTTTCTTTAACTTTTTAACGGCTTTATTCAAATCAAAAATAGGCTTAATATCTGTGACTCGGATCTGACATTCTATTTGGTTAAAAAAATTAATTAAATTAAAACCAGTTTTTCCAATACCAACGATAAGAACTTTTTTGCCCTTAAACCTTTCCATGATGCCTCCAAGAATTCTACAATTTTCCCGAGGAGCATACCACGAGCGTCAAGCCGCAACGGGTTATATTTTATCTAATTTTCAATGTTGCAAGAGCAATAATTGATAGCACGATTGAGACAATCCAAAACCGGACAATCACCTTAGGTTCTGACCACCCACCTAGCTCAAAATGGTGATGAATCGGAGCCATGCGAAAAACTCTTTTTCTTCTAGTTTTGTAAGAAGCCACTTGGATAATCACTGAAAAAGCCTCAATTACAAACACTCCTCCAAAAATAACTAGTAAAAACTCACTCTTTGTAAGGATAGATGAAATGCCGATAACGCCGCCCAAGGACAATGACCCAACATCTCCCATAAATACTTGTGCTGGATATGAGTTATACCAAAGAAAGCCGATCCCTGCCCCAATGATCGCCGTCATAGCGACAGCGAGCTCTCCAACTTGCGGTAAATGAGGAAGGAGCAAGTAATCCGCGATTTCTTTATGACCGCTTAAGTAAGCTAATACACACAAAGTAAGTGAGCTCGTTATAATAGGCCCAATCGCCAAGCCGTCGAGGCCGTCTGTGAGATTTACCGCATTAGAAGCCCCTACAATAACAAATGAACCAAAGGCAACATACCACATTCCAAGGTCCGTTATTGGACTTTTTAAAAACGGTACATATAAGTTCGTATCAAAACCTTTAATTGCAATAAGCCAATAAAGAACAAGAACAGATGTAACTAGCTGCCACATTATTTTTACCTTTCCCGGAACACCAGCAGTATTTTTCTTAAGAACTTTTAGGTAATCATCTAGAAATCCAAGCCCAGTAAAACTGACGAAAACAAACAACAATGCCAAAAGAGAAGGGGAGTTAAAGTTTCCCGCAATACAAACAGAAAAAAGAACGCTGAAATAAATAAAAATACCACCCATTGTAGGGGTACCACGCTTCACATGATGACTTTCCGGTCCTTCCTCTCTAACAACTTGGCCAAACTGTTTTTTTGCCATAAAGCGAATAAAGTACTTACCAACAAATATTGAAAATACAGAAGACAAAATAAAAGCAATACTTCCGCGAAGCGATATGTATTTGAAAACATTAAAAAAAGAGTTAGTCTCAACAAGCGGATACAGAAAATGATAAAGCATTGATTAACTCACTTTTTTAATTTCTTTATTAAATTCTCAAGACCCACACCTCTACTACCTTTGAGATATAAAGTCGAAATATTACTAAAGTTTAAACTGGAGAGCTTTATATCATCAACCGTTTTGAAACTGACTCCTCTCTCCCCAAAGCCTTCGTAAAAGCTGTCACCTTGTTCTCCTATGAACAATATGTTTTTAACACCTAGCTTTTTGCAATATTTACCTGCATCTTGATGATATCTTTTTGATTTTTCACCAAGCTCGTACATATCTCCGATGACAAATAGAGTCTCACTCAATAATTCTTTATTTTTAAAAACAAAACTGTCCAGAGAGGCTTTTAAAGAACTTGGATTTGAGTTGTAACAATCTAAAAAAATGTTGAAAGAATCAATTTTTTTCCACTCACCACGATTTTTACCTAAAACAAAGGTTTTCGCAGAATCTAGAATGCTTTGTGGATCTACCTTAAAAACCTCCGCGAGCACTCCGAAACAATTTAGAAAATTTATATAATGATGTCGCCCTACAAGGGTATCAAAAGAAAAAGAGTAGACGCAATCTTTATAATTAAATTTAACCTTATCTTGTTCAAGTCGATCTATTTTTAAGGTTGAGTCCATCGAACCAGCTATGAAGGACCGATCTTTATCTTTAAATTTTTTAAGATACTTATCCTCAGAGGAATAAAAACAGCACTGTTCAATTGATGAATTTTTCATAGTTTCATAGAAAATATTAATTTTCTCTTCAAAAACAGCGTCCTCTGTCCCAAATGCCTCTAGATGAGATTGCCCTATAGATGTAACAACAGAAACGTCAGGCTTAATTATTTCAGATAAGTATTTAATCTCTCCAAAATTATTTGTTCCAATTTCAAAAACAACTATCTCTGTTTCTGCCTCTAACCCAAAAACAGTCATCGGAACACCAAACTGGTTATTTAAATTACCAATAGTTCCTTGAATTTTTTTACTTGTCGTTTTCTCAAGTAAAAATAAAAGCAATTCTTTAGTAGAGGTTTTCCCGTTACTACCTGTTATACCAACAGTTATTTTTTCTGTTAGGCTATCTTTTTTCCAATCATTTAATGATTTCGTGGCGAGTTCTTTTAAAAACACTGTTGTATCGTCCACAAAGAAGCAGTTCTTTTGAACCTCACTACATATTAACTCTTTATCCTCTTTATTTACTATGGCAAAACTTGCGCCTGAATTGATTGCAGGTTCCACAAAATTTGCCGCTTTGAAATTTTCCCCATTTAAAGCAACGAATAGGTCGCCATGTTTAATTGATCTAGAATCAAAACTAAGAGAAATATCCTCTTGATTTGAAAAGAATTCAGTAAAAAAACTTTTTAATATACGCAATTTAACTTTCATTTTTACTTTTTATTGAATTTAACAAAACTTCTTTATCACTAAAGTATGTTTTTACGCCCTTGGCCAGCTGATAATCTTCATGACCTTTACCTAAAATTAGTAATATCTCTCTTTTCTCCATTGATCTGACTGAGCTCTCTATGGCCTTTTCTCTGTCGAGCTCAACTTGATATCCGACACCTTGTATAACTCCGGGCAAAATATCTTGAACAATTAACTCAGGGTCTTCATCCCTAGGATTATCGTTTGTAATAACAAAACTGTTTGAGAGAGCACTAACGATCTCTCCCATTTCTTCTCTCTTTTTTTTGTCTCTATTTCCACCGCATCCAAAAACAACTTTTATACTATGATTCGGAAATGCTTTTTTGATCTCAGAAAGCACGTTTTCAACTGCGTCAGGAGTATGGGCAAAGTCAACAACTCCAAAGTTATCTTCACCAAAGCTAATTATCTCCAACCGTCCATTAGGAGGATCTAATTCATCATAATTACAAGAAAAACCAGGACCAACTATTTTAGCTGAAATAGCCTCGGCAATTGCAAGATTTTTTTTATTAAAATCTACATTAAAAAAAGGGTGGCTTCTCTTAATCTCTGGGACTTTAACTTTTACACATCGTTTATCAGACAGCTTTTGAAATATTTCATCCTCTGAGTCTAGAACAAAACATCGGCCGTCAGGTTTTAAATAGTCTAATATTTTTTTCTTTGCAAGGAAGTAGCTTTCAAAATTCTTGTGGTAGTCAAGGTGGTCTCTTGAAATATTTGTGAAAGCCACCTCATCAAAATGAAAACCAAAAAATCTTTTTTGATCTAAAGCATGAGATGATGCTTCTATACAAAAAAAATCAATTTTTTTATGCCTAAAAATTATTTTCCAAAAATCAATTAATCCAGGTGAAGTTGTTTGAAAATCATGTGGGATTTTTTTTCCATTTAAAAACAGTCCTGTCGTACCAACGAAACATGCACCATATCCATTTTGATTAAGAATCTGCATCAACAGGAAAGCCGTTGTCGTTTTCCCATTGGTCCCCGTAATTGCTAATATCTTTGGGGTCTTTTTTATCGGAAAGAGAATGTTTAGAATCCTCCTCTGACAATCTAAGAAATTATTTTCATCTACAACGACATGGGGAAGAATAACTTTTCGTTTCGGCTTATTTTTAAAAACAACAAACCCAGCTGAAGAACCCTCTAATCTTTTTTCCAGCAAATTTACAGATTTTTCATCGTTATGATTTTTATAAAACACAATTACATCTTCTGTAGCTTTATCTAAATCTATGGAACAATCGGTTATTTTTGATAAGTCTATTGGCAATGAGGTTTCGTTTAAGAAATCTTTGAGAACATTTTTAATTTCAATTTCATTACTCATAAACAGGGCGCTTTAAGATAATTTCTACTTTTGCATCTCGCGCGTATTTTACCCCAGGCTGAATTGATTGTGAATGAACGATCCCAATTCCAGATATTTTTGTTTTAATTTTTAAATCACTAAGTATTGTTGACGCACTTTTTTTATCCAGTCCAATTAGATTTGGCATAAAACCTTTTTTAACGACTCTTTTAGACGATTGTCTTAATCTAACACTATCACTTTTTGCTCTTTCATTACTTTTATTAATCGCATATTTAAAATGTTTTTTGTCTTTGTAAATTATATAGCTTGCAATCTTCTTAAAAAGAGGTGCTGCCACCAAATTTCCGTAGTACTTAGAACCTTTCGGAGAATCTATATAAACATAAATTACGAATCTTTTGTCTATATTAACCGGGTACCCAATAAATGACGGTACATACCCATCATACCCTTTTCCTTTTGAGGGTTTTTGGGCAGTTGATGTCTTTCCTGCTATTTGAAAATGTTCAATTTTGGCATTACCACCTGTTCCATTATAGACAGCATCAACAAGCATATCCTCTATTTGAGAAATTGTTTTTTCTGAAAAAACTCTTTTTCCGCTCTTATTTAAGTTCCCATTTTTAATGATAGTGGGCTCTTTATATATTCCACCATTTGCAATTGCTGAAAAGGCGGCCAATATTTGTGCTCCTGTAGTTGCCACCCCTTGCCCAAAGCTTAGGTTACTCAACCTAATTCTGGATGACTCTTGTGAGTACTTAAATATTCCCCTGGATTCTCCAGGAAGCTCTACCCCAGTTTTTGCCCCGATTCCTAGCTTAACTAAATCTTTTAGTAAAAGGTCAATTCCCAAATCGAAGGCAATTTTAGTCGTTCCAATATTAGAACTGTGCCTTAGTATCTCTTGAACACTCAACCACTCATATTTTTTTTTAGACTCTGCTTCATTTATTTGGTGTCCATCAACATAGTATGAACCCCTCTCGCAAAAATAATTTGTCATCTTTGTAGCTTTGTTATTTTCAAGAGCACTCGCAACAGTAAATACTTTAAAAACAGAACCTGGCTCAAAAGGATCACTTACAAAAGGAATTTTCATCCTTGGAATATCTTCCTGCTTAATTTCATTAGGGTCATATGTTGGGTAATTTGCCATAGCAAGAATTTCACCGCTCTCGACATCCATAACCCCAACCCCACCTGAGATTGCTTGATACTTCTCAATTGCCTCTTCTAGAGTTTTTTGAACATACCCTTGAATATCTTTATCAATTGATAAGATTAAGTCACTCACACTCTCTGATGGTTTTTCCATCTTAACTTTTACAGCTCTGCCCTTTGCGTCCCTCACATATTTTGTTTTGACAGCACTCCCTCTCAATTTGTTATCAAACTTCAATTCAACGCCCGACAATCCTTTATTATCAACACCTACGGATCCTATAACCTGAGAAAGAAGTTCATGATTTGGGTAATATCTTTTAGCTGTTTTTTCTAGATGAACACCTTTAAGCTTCCTTATAAATTCAACTTGGGATTTTGTTAACTCCATTTGACGCTCAAGCCACGTAAACTTTTTTCGACTACCTACCTTATTGACATATTTATTGGTTTTTTTACCCCAAAGAGCTTTTGATAATAAAACTAGGTCATTTTTTGAATCTAAGGTGCTTGGCATTGCAAAGATAGAGTAGGTTGATAGGTTTATTGCAAGTGGATTTAAATTCCGATCAAGAATATTGCCTCTGTTAGAATAATTCTCTGTCTCCCTAATCGTTTGACTCTTAGAATAGCTTCTCAACTTATCCCTTGATAAAATCTGAAGGTAAACTGATCTGGCAATAAGTCCAATGGAAAAAATCACAAAAAATAAAAATACAAAGGAAACTTTGATTTTTGAATTAATCATTTCATTTACTCAGGAATTACAATTATTTGTTTTGGCTTTGGCTCTGACATCTTAAGCTTTTTAGCAAATGAGTTCAGGTTTTCAATAGATAAAAGTTTTGCTCGCTTAGCTTTAAATTTCTTATTCCTTAAGATTGTTTCTCTTTTTTGCTTTTTTATTTTTGTATTTTCATAATCCAACTCCACTCCTCTCATACGATAGGTAACAGCTGAGAAAGCAATGATTATGAATGTTATCATTATGGATAATGTGACTGAGTCTTTGAAAAAACTTTTTAAATTGTCTTTGTTCATTGATCCTCTTCCTTGAGAATTATTTTTACAATTTAGTTACAACCCTTAGTTTAGCACTTCTTGAGCGTGGGTTCATACTAATTTCGTCGTCAGAGGGAATTAAAGGCTTCCTTTGAAGGAGTTTTACCTGCTCATTTTTGTCAAAATCTCTAAATGAATGTTTCACAATTCTATCTTCCAACGAGTGGAACGTTATAATTCCCAACCTGCCACCAGTTGAGAGTGCACTTATCGCTTGAGGTATCATGCTTTCAAGAACCTCCAATTCTTTATTTACAAATATGCGTAATGCCTGGAACACCTTTGTAGCAGGATGGGTCCTACCATATCTCCACTTTTTTGGATAAGAGTGAAAAACAATATTTTCTAATTCTTTGGTAGTAGTAATTTTTTGCTTAGCACGCCGATCACAGATATTCTCAGCAATTCGATCAGCTAGCTTTTCTTCGCCATATTTTTTAAATATTTCCACAAGACTTTCCTTATCATATTCATTTATTACGTCAGAGGCAGTCTCAAGATTACTTGTATAATTCATTCTCATATCTAAAGGCCCATCAAACCTAAAAGAGAAACCTCTCTTCCCTTCGTCAAACTGATGAGAAGAAACACCTATGTCTGCCATAACACCGGCTATTTTACTTTCACCAATAAAGTTTTTAGATTCCTTCAAAATTAATGGAAAATTAGAGAAGTTCGATCGCACTAACTTGATTCTGTCTAATAGTCCTTTCTCTTTAAAAAAAGCCAATGCATTCGCAAGTGCATCCTCATCTTGGTCAATCGCTACAACTTTGGCCAATGGAGAGCGTTTTAATAGCTCAAAAGAATGGCCTCCTCCACCTAGGGTTAAATCGAAAAAAACAAGGTCACTTCCGCCCGTCTCATTACCGATAAGGCATTCTACAAGCTCGTTTTTCATCACTGTTTCATGACCCTTAAATTCCACAAATCACCCCAAGTTGATATTTATTTACATCGGTTTTGAATAGAAGATATAATACAATATCAACTAAATTGGTAAATTTTGAAAAAATTAACAATTTCTAATCGTATAAAAAACTATTTTTTAAGATCAAAAAGATCTTCAGACTCTTTGCAAGAAAGTATAATTGTTTCGACAGAGGAAGTAAGTGAGTCGTTTGTAAAAATTCTAAATTCTCCCTCTGTCCCAAGTATCGTTCAATTTTCTAAGGACCTTGTGGGTTCATCCGCATGGATTTTTAACTCCTACTTAAAGCTACTTACGACACTTACTGGCTTCAAAGGGAATAAAAATCAAATTATAGACGAAGATGACTGGCACGTTATTATTGATAAAGTATCAAAAAATGTTAGATTGCCTGATGATGAGTTTTCTTTGCAACAAATTTTTCAAGCAATTTACACGGAGCTAGACTACGCTCACCATCATCCAAGTTATTCTTCCCCCTTATCTTTCCCTAAGATCTTCCCTACGATAGTTTTGGTAAGTGGAGTATTTAATGAAATATACAAAACAGCTGCGTTTGAAAGAGGCGTCTCCCACGCAGCCAAATTATGCGGGCTTAAATACATAGTAGCCGACACTCACGGATTTGAAGGCTCTGCCTACAACTGCACTCTTTTGGAAGACAAACTTTTTTCTTATATTGAACAAAATCCAGATGAGAAACTTTGGATAATTGCATACTCCAAAGGAGGTATTGACTCCTTACATTTCATGCACAAAAACAAAGACTGGTCGGAGAAACATATTGCGGGAGTTTCAACCATTGCGTCGCCAATTTTGGGATCTCCACACTTAAATTCTAAACTTTTTAGAACGGTAAAATACCTTCAGAACTTAAGCCCGCTAGAATTTTCTCAGAAAATTCTCTCTGACAGGGACCTACTAAAAAAAGACTTTCTCAAAAGTCTTGATTCCGACAATCAAGGAAAGTGGTTTCACGAAAATTATCACAACTTACCCCAAACACCATTCTATACCTCATTAGGCTTAGAAGCTGAATGGTACGAAGCTCACTTATATATGGTGGCCACAAAGATACTTTTTGCATCTTCAAAAAATAACGATGGGGTTGTAGATATTGATAGTGCTTTTTTCCCTGACTACTTCAAGAGTATTAACCTTGGAGTAATCAAAGGGCATCACTTAATAGGCGCAAGGTCTTCAGGTTATGCACAAGAATCTTTAATTTTAACCCACATTATTTTTCTAAAATATGTAAATTTAATTTAAAGAACGCTGCCCTTTACGTTCATCAAGACAAGTTTTGAAACCATTTTTAATGTTTCGAAAACACCTTCTCCTGACAAAGCTGAGGCTTCAAAAGCCGGAAAGTCAAAGTTATTGAGTGATCGCTCAAGCTCTGAAATAGGTGAAACATTAGGAAGGTCTCTTTTGTTCCACTGCATTACGAGAGGCACTTTTTTCAGATCATAACCCTGCTCAGATAAATTATCTTTTAAGCTTTCAAAGCTCTGCATGTTCGAATCAAATTTTTCAATCTGTGAATCTGCAACAAAAACAACTCCATCAACACCTCGAAGAATTAACTTCCTACTGGCTTCATAAAACACCTGGCCAGGAACAGTGTAGAGGTGAAGCCTCGTCTTAAAACCTCTTATTTCACCCAAGTCGAGTGGTAAAAAGTCAAAAAACAAAGTTCTCTCATTTTCTGTGTTTAAGCTAACCATCTCGCCTTTGTTTTTACCGGCCGTCTTGGAATATATATGTTGTATATTTGTCGTCTTTCCACCCAAGCCAGGACCGTAGTAAACAATCTTACAATTAATTTCTTTTGTTTGGTAATTAACAAATGACATCTACACCTCGGAAAAAGAAAAGAGATCATCCACCTCTTTGTCTGTTATATCGCTAAATATTTTATCGTTGTTCGTCTCTTCTTCTTTTTCAAAAAACAAAAAGTCCTCTACCTGTTGTCGAAGAGATCTAAATTTAAGTTTAAGTTTTGCTGGGTTCATACAGTTTTTATAGACCATAAAAATAATGTATTCGTGATCGGCTATTTTTACATTGTTTGCATACAGGCCATCTGCACTTGAACCAAAGACAAGTGTTGAATTCAAAGAATTATTTCCTGTAAACTTGGCCAACGTGGAAGCTGACTGCCACAGTCCACAGCCTAAGGCACCTAGCTCTTGCACTCTTTGTTTATCTTTTAAATTCTCCCAAATGACTAATCCGTCTGGTCGAGTAATTACAATATTAACCGCATCCGATGAGAACAAATCTAAGTTAGCCTCAATTGCATCAATTATTTTTGGACGAGTGGTCTTCATCGTTTTCCCTGTCATAACAATTTTTTATTTTCTAGTGCTTTAGAAATTGTCATTGAATCTAAATATTCTAAACTACCTCCAATCGGAATGCCAAAACCTATTCTGTCTACCTTCACATTCTCAGGGATTACTTCTTTAATGTAGGAACACGTCGCATCTCCCTCAACAGAAGGGTTTAATGCCAAAATGACTTCGGTTATATTGTGTTTTTTAATTCTAGAGCTTAAGTTTTCAAACCTTAAGCTTCCAGGTCCAACACCGAGCATGGGATTTAAAACCCCTCCTAGTACATGGTACATTCCCTTAAAAGCTTGTGACTTTTCAATGGCCATGCAATCGGTGACTTCCTCGACGATACAAAGAACACCTGCAGATGCTCTGTCCTGGTCCAGGCAAATACTACACAATTTGCTTTCTGAGAAAAAACCACAATCCTCACACCTCTTTAGACTTTGAAGCTCAGAAACTGACCTGGAAAAAGAATCCAATGCGGGTGCTTCCCACTTGGTCATTTGCAAAACTTGGCGAGTTGCTGTTTTTCTTCCAACGCCAGGCAGTTTTGAGAAACTTTCAACGGTATTCAAAATTTTTTCAGGCAGCTCCATAAAAAACCTTAGCTTAAAATAGTCCCGGTATATTTAAACCACCAGTAACTTTGGACATCGCCCCCGAAACCATATCCTGAGACTCTTTTACCGCTTTATTTACAGCAGTTTTTACTATTTCTTCTAGCATTTCATGATCATTTGGGTCGATACACTCTGGATCTATCTTGAGATCTAAAATTTCTTGTTTACCATTTATTTTTATTTTAATCGCATCTCCAGCAGATGAAACTTCCATCTCTCGTGTCTCGAGTTCTTTTTGAAGCATCGATACTTTTTGCTGCATTTGTTGAGCTTGCTTTAAAATATTTCCCATCGGATTTTTTGCCATATTATATCTCCCTATTAGGTATTACCTTATCTAACTTTGTATCAAATATTTCTTGTGCCATTTTTACCAACTCACTATCTCTCAGTTTATTCTCTCTTTCGAGAAGAGTCTGTTGGTATTCATCTTCCTTAATATTCGCAATAGACTTAAATGATTCATCTTCATTCGTTTTAATTAGTTCGACATTCAACTTAATTTCTGATTCATCCTTTTGAAAAAACCTAGAAAGGAATTTTTTCAACTTATTCTCTCCATCTGTTTCTTGAATATGCTCATAAAAAACACTTGATTCTTCTTCAAACTTTAGAGTTACGGAGGATTTTTCAAAAAATACATCAAGGTCTGTCGTAAAATTACCTTGTTCAATAGTTGAACTTAATGCAGGCGACTTTTCCATAAGCCACTCACTAAAGCTCTCCCAAGTTTTTTCCTCTGGAGTACTCTCGTTTCCCAGGCTTTCTCCTTTTAAATCAATACCAGATTTGAGTTCAACGTTTTCCTCGATTGATACTGGTGCTGACTCCGCAACACTTTGTTCTTTAAGCGCTGAAAACTTCTCTTTGACGATTGTTTTTTCATTTTCAGAAACTACCTTTTTTGAAGATTCTAAAACTTCTTTTTTAACATCTGCCGCCTGAACCCCTGCTGTATTTTTTAATCTCATTCCTCCTGACTTAAAATAGTCTGATCTTTTGGCAAGCTTAATCATTAATGCCTTAAAACTAAGTTCTGGAGAAATTGAGTTTAAAATGTAAGCGGAGTCCTTCGAAAAAGATTCAAAAATAAAGTGCTCTTCACTAGAGTTACCACTTAAAGCATTTTGCAATTTATCATAAAAGTTTTCACATATAGAAAAAACCAAATGCTCGAGATCAATATTACTTTCAAAAATATCACGTAGCTCTTCAACTAGTTCATTAAGTTTTTCTTGATATACGTAACTTGTTAACAGTCTTACTTTCGCTTTCTCAATAATACCGAGAGACTCTCGGACCGTTAGTTCTGTTATTCTTTGGTCTTCACTATAAAGAAGAAGTTGCTCAACAATAGACAAAAGATCTCTCATCGAACCATTGGCCAAACCACACAGGGTCTCTTCAACTCCTCCTTCCAATGTGAAGCCTTCTTCTTTGGAAATTATGCCTAGCTGGTCTTTCATATCAGAGTTTTTTATATCTCTTAAATCAAATTGCTGTACTCTGGATAAAACCGTTTTAGGAATTTTATTAGGCTCAGTCGTAGCAAAAATAAAAGTCACATGAGCTGGAGGCTCTTCAAGCGTTTTAAGTAAAGCATTGAAAGCACTGGTCGATAACATATGAACTTCGTCAATAATCGCAACTCTTTTTTCACCAAAGGTCGGAGCATATTGCAACGTGGAAGTAAGCTCGCGAACATTTTCAACTGAGTTATTTGATGCACCGTCAACTTCGATAACATCTAAAGATGATCCTGAATCTATGTCTCGACACGACTCACAAGTATTACATGGATTATTATTTTCAGTTAAATTTTCACAACGAAGAGCTTTTGCCATTATACGGGCAATTGTCGTTTTCCCTATCCCCCTAGTGCCAGAAAGCAAGTATGATTGAGCAAGTCGTCTCGATGATACTGAATTTTTCAATGACCTAATGACATGATTTTGACCTAAAACTTGGTCAAAAGTGCTTGGCCTCCATTTTCTAGCTAAAACCTGATACGTCATGAGTAACCTCGATATAAAATCCACTATATTTTTAACATTCTGAGAAGTAGATTGTAAGCAATTTGATTGGTTTGTAGACTGATTGAGAAGGCAGCCAGCACCCCTACAAAACAGCGAAAGTTACCGTTGCTTCGTTCCCGACCTGGCGGAGTTCACCTCACTACAATCAGGAGCGCTGACCACCGTCGGATTTTGTAGGAAATTTTAGATTTTGTAAACAAGATTGTAATTTATGGCGGAGAATGGGGGATTCGAACCCCCGATAGAGTTGCCCCTATACACGCTTTCCAAGCGTGCGCCTTCAGCCACTCGGCCAATTCTCCGCAGATGTTCTAGTTAACATAATTCAAACTAAGTGACTAGATTACTTTTTGTAACCTTTTCTTCTCTCTTTAAAAAAGCTTGATAACAATTTTGAGCACTTGTAGTGACTTAAACCACCTACAGCTGAGAATCTATGATTAAGTCTCTTGTCCTTGTTGAAATAATAACCCAAACTAAAAGCGCCACCTTTGGGGTCATAAGCACCAAAAACTAACCGCTTTATCCTTGAATGCGTAATTGACGCCAAGCACATAAGGCATGGCTCCAGTGTAACGTACAAGGTGCAATCATTTAATCGCCATGAACTAGTTTTTTGGGCAGCCGCTTTGATAGCGATAACTTCAGCATGGCCGAGGGGATCTAAGTTAGACTCTTTTAGATTGAAGCTCTCTGAAATTACTTTCCCCTCTGGACAGACGACAACCGCCCCCACAGGTACCTCTCCCTTTGAATATGCCTTTTCCGCGTTTTTAAGGGCTATATCCATAAACCATTCATCTTCAAAATGCCTATTTCTCATTTTTTATCTTTTTTAATTTTTTAATATGCGTTTTTTGAGCTCTCCAATAAGAGTCTAGGGTTTTTAGCTCACTGGAGTTATCAAACTGAACCCCATAATAAAAGCCACGCCCTAATGTATTTTGTCTTATTGATAAAAGTTTTCCCATAATCAAGACTCTTTCACCGTTAAGCTTATAAACCATTTTAACTGTCTCACTAATTTCAAGCTCCTCAAAAGAGTGAAAGGATCCTGCACGACTTCTAAAATCTAAAAGTCTTGACTCATAACACCCATGATCCAAACAAAGGAAAAACGGTAGATCATGACGATATCTAAAGTCATATTCAAACCAATTAACTATCGGATAAAAAATAGGGTTATAAAAAGAGATTCCCAGCCATAAAAAAATAAGAAGAATACAAATCATCAAAGAAATTTGCATACTATCTGCGTTTATATCCCTTAGGCAGCCAACGTAAAAAGTAGAGTAAAGAAAGGTCATAGACCAAAAGGCGTAACTAAAACGATTTAGAGATCTCCAACACCAGAGACCTAAAACACAGACGCTCAATGAAAAAATGGAGAAAAAGCTTTTGATCGCCAAAAAACTACAAAGCAATAAGGCTAAATATCCAAACAGAGCAAGCTTTTGATTTAATTCTTTAGTTTTGGCGACAATGACACTCATCAGCAAATTCTATAAGATTTTCAAGGGAAACAAAGCTAGTGGAAAAAATGGCGCACCCGGCAGGAGTCGAACCTGCGACCTTTTGATTCGTAGTCAAACACTCTATCCAGCTGAGCTACGGGTGCATTTTGGCAAATTATTACTATTTTTCCAAAAAAACAAGCTGACTTTTTTAAATAATTTTTAATTACGGTTAATTATCAGGAAAAATTTTTCCACGCGCTAACTCGGGACATATTATTTAAAATATGACCAATAACTATTGGAAATATAATGAGTATAAACCATCAAAGTTGGTCAATTTGTGTCCTCTGCTACAACGAGGAAGGTGCAATTGAGGAAGTACTGGAAAAACTTAACGAGTTCCTTTCAAAAGAGCTCAACTCTAAATTCGAAGTCATCGTGATTAACGATGGATCAACAGATAACTCTAAAAATATCATAGAAAATTACATCAAAAATAACCAGAAATTTAATATTAAACTAGTTAACCATTCAAATAACTTAGGCATAGGGATGGCAATAAGATCAGGCTACCATGAAGCACAAAATGAAAACGTGATGGCAATGTGTGGAGACGGCCAGTTTCAGCTAGATGATTTCAAGCAAGTTTTAAACTTTGAAAAAGATGAATTTATTTCGTTTTATAGGAGAAAGAAAGAAACCTATACGATGTTCAGATATTTTTTAAGTAACACAAATAGATTCATCAATAGATATATCTTTGGAATAAATCTGATCGATGTTAACTGGGTAAAAGCATATAAGAAAGAACAACTCAACTCAATTAATTTTGAAATCAAAAGTTCTTTAGTTGAGACTGAAATTGCATCTAAGCTTATCAAAAAAGGATTAAAGGTGAAACAAGTTGAGACTGTTTACCTACCTAGAATAGCAGGGGAACCCAAGGGAGCAAGTTTTAAAATTGTCACCTTAGCTTTGCTGGAATTGTTCAAGCTAATTTTTGTACTATCAACGAAAAAGTCATGAATGAATTACTCTCAACAATTAAAGAAAACAAAGAAAAATTTTCATCATTAGCAGGTGATACTATCACCTTAAAAATATTTTCTAATATTACACTAAACCTATTAGAGCCATTCATTATTAATTCATATTTAAGACAAGGACTTAAGGCAGAGGTCTCAGAATTTAGTTATGATTCAATGATCGCTGATAGCAGAGATGTCAATAAGTCATCTATATGCATTATTCACTGTGATAGCCTTAACTTTTCAGGAGAACCGACAGAAAACATATCAAATCGAGATAATGAATATATTAATCTGCTTTTTGAAAAATTAAGAGAACAAATACAGATAGTAATAAATAATCTAGAGCAAACAAAAGAAGTCTATATCACCACAATGAGCTATTTAACTTTTGAGTTTCTAAATGGCCAAAATAGTTTAATCAAACAAAGAATTGAACAATTTAATTACTTTTTAAATGAACTGGAAGAAAGATACCTTAACCTCAAAGTAATAAACTTTGATAATATACTATTTAATTCCGAAGGATCAGCGTGCATTAACACAAGGGAGCTATACAACTCAGTTGCTCCGTATAAGTTTTCACTATTAAAAAACTTTGGCGATGAAGTGGCCAAATTTTCAAGTTTGAAAAATGGAAAGGTAAAAAAAGTTCTTGCCTTAGATTGCGACAACACATTGTGGCACGGGACTATTGCAGAAGATGGCCAAGAAGGAATCAAGCAAGATATTGACTCAAAAGAGGGCAAGATTTTTAAGAGGATTCAAGAGGACGCAGATTTTTTAGCAAACAATGGGGCAATAGTTTGCTTAGCTTCGAAAAATTTTGAAGAAGATGTATTAAACTTTTTTAAAGCAGGAAAAACACATTTAAAACTTGATAACGTTTCAGCTTACAAAGTTAACTGGAAAGATAAAGCTGGAAACTTAAAACAAATTGCAACTGAACTAAACCTCGGAATTGATAGCTTTATATTTGTTGACGACACAGACCATGAAGTTAATTTAGTTAAGGAAGAAGCACCAGAAGTCCTGACTATTCAGGTTCCAAGTGACATAAATAACTACCCAAAAGAATTTTCAAAGATCAGGAATCAATTCGTTGCTCAGAAAACTAAAACAAACAAAGCGAAGCAGTACAAGCAAATTTTTGAACGAAACAAGGCGATGTCTGACAGTAGTAACGTTGACGACTTTTTAAAAAAGCTTGGAATAAAACTTATAATTTATAAAAACAATCAAAAAACCTCAAAAAGAATTTCCGAATTATCTCAAAAGACCAACCAGTTTAACATGACCACCAAGAGGTTTACTGAAAAAGAAATATTAGACCTAATGAATAACCATAAGGTTTATTGCTTCGAAACAAATGATCGGTTTGGCGAAAGTGGTATCACCGGTGTGGCAATTGTTAAAATAAAAAATAAAATAGCTGAAATTGATACATTCCTTTTATCTTGCCGCATTCTTGGTAGAAATGTTGAAAATGAATTTTTAAATCAAATCTTAATAGATCTAGGAAAAGAAGGTACAAAAACAGTAATCGCTCCCTATTTCGAAACATTAAAAAATAAAAAATTTGGTAACTTTTACGAAAACTTTGGCTTCACAAAGATTGATCAAGAACAATTCCAACTAGATTTAGAAAAATTTAAAATAAAAAATTTAAATTATATTGAGGTAGACTATGAATAAAGAGCAAATCATTGAAGTTGTTTCAGAAATACTTGAGTCAAAGCCAGAAAAAATAGATGTGGGGTCTCCGATAAAAGATCTCCCAAATTGGGACTCTATCAAAAACTTGATGATTCTTAATTCAATTGAAGAGACAGAGAGCTTTCAATTCACCGATGATCAACTAGAAAAGATCAACTCTCTTAGTGATATCTTTGAAATACTAGAGGTAAAAGGTGATTAGTTCCGAAATATCCAAAAAAGCAAAAATTGGCGAAAATGTAACTATTGGTTCGTATGTCAAAATTTATGACAATGTAGACATAGGGGACAACACAATTATTGAAGACCACTGTGTGCTCGGATTACCAAATAGAAATGCCACCGGGGATTTAAAAATAGGTGGGTCTAGTCACATAAGAAGTCACTCCATTCTTTACCAGGGCAGCACCTTTGGTGAAAAGTTTTACACAGGTCATCACTGCTTAATAAGAGAAAATAATAATGCAGGTAAAAATTTACAACTAGGAAGCTTCGCTGAGTTAGAAGGCTTCATAGAAATAGGGGATTACTCGAGACTCCATTCAAAGGTTCAGATATCAAAAAAAGTAAAAATTGGAAGTTTCTGCTATCTATTTCCGCGAGTTCAAACGTCTGATGACCCTCTACCGCCGAGTCATGTTGCCAAGCCCCCTCAAATAGGAGATCTTTCAGTAATAGCTATCAACAGCCTTATTTTACCTAATACGATAATTGAATTAAACAGTTTCGTGGGAGCATCATCAATCGTAAGTGGTAAGTTTCAAAAAAATTCATTCATCGCAGGGAGTCCTGCGAAGAGGATTAGTGATATCAACAAATTGAGACTTCCAGAATATGGATTGAAGCACCCTTGGTTTAATCACTTCCGAGATGCATTCCCTGAAGAGTCCCAAGACCTTCTTGATAAGCTCATTCAAGAAACTTAGTATTCATTTTATTTTGAAAAAAGAGTAAGTCTTCTTTGGTATTTAACCCTTTAGCCTCATCGACGTCTTTTACGAGAATCTTCTTTATGGGCAAATTACAAAAATTATTTAAATACACAAAAAAGGGAAGGAAGTTTAATTCTCCGGTCGTATTGCCCTTTTCACTTTTCAAACAAAATTCTTCCCAAAACTTAACAAGATTTTTCGTAGGAAGTAAGAACACACCAATATCAGAAAATCCATTAGTAGAGGTTTCATCACCTTCTCGTGACTGAAGAACTTTAATAAGTTTGCTTTCATTAAAAACATACTCTACATATGGATCCTCAGGTGTGACTAGAGGTATGACTACATCGCCATTTGTGCTTGATGTTACATCCTTTAACGTTAGTGATGATAGGTTTACTTGATCTCCCCATACAACCAAAATGTAATCATAATGAGACCAAAAGTCTTTGCCTCTGAAAATGGCATCCCCCATCCCAAGAGCTTTATCTTGTTCCGAGATAAACACGTCATCGGATATATGACTAGAGTATTTCTCGGCGACCCTAGGCTTAAGAACCAAATTAAAGCCATCAACGTATGGCCTTATATTTTGATATAAAATATCCCAAACAACTTTTCCGTTATAAACCTCTGTAAAAACTTTTGGGTGCTCAGAACCCAATCTTGTACCATTACCAGCTGCAGGTATAACTGCGCATATCTTCATGCGACACCCTTTATTTTTGAAAACTCAAAATAATATTCATAAAAATCTAAAAACTCTGAAAAGGATATGATGGCATTTTCAAAATAATTGTTAACGATCACAGTATCAACATTTCCATTAATCCCTGTTTCTAAACCCTTGTCACTATCTTCAACATACAAGATATTATCTCTTAAAAGGCCATTTCTTTCTATTAGCTCATTTAAAATCAGTGGGTCTGGTTTAGAAAATTCTACTTCATCACCACAGATCGTATCTGTAAAAATACTTTTCCACCCCATACTATCTATTATCTGATTTACTGACTTCCTGCTTGCACCAGTGCAGAGAAAAATTTTTTTTCCATCAAAAATAAGCCGTCTAAAAATCTGATCAACACCCTTAAAAACCGTAACATCGCCACTCAAGATATATTTCCTATACTCTTCTTGTTTTTTTTTCGTTAGGTTTTTCGCGACATCCAAGGAAAACCCTAGAGAAGTAAAAACATCTAATGTTTTTACTCCATGAAAATTTCTATAATCAAATTCTTTACCCGTTCCTTCCAAGGCAACTAAAAATGCTTTTTCATGCAAAGAGTTCGAGTCTATAAGCGTGCCATCAAGATCAAAAATAAAATATTTTTTATCTAAAATATTTAGGCTCATCAGCTCTTCCAAAAGGCAAAAAGGTCAAACAAACTTCTTAAGGCTCTCTTCACTCTCCAGGATGGATCCGTAAAACCAGAATAGGTTCTATAAGATACGGGTACCTCTCCAATCTCAACTCCTATTTTAATCAATTTTAAGGCAAGCCTAGATGGCGATGAAATAACGGCCTTAAGGTCTTTCGCATTGTTTGTTTTATTTTTAATATTTTTTCGATTAAAGCATCTGAATCCAGTAATTGGATCTGTAAATAACAGTCCAGACCTAATACTAAACAAAAAGCTAAGAGCAAAAGCGCCAAACTGACTTAATCGAAGTATTACCTTGTTCTCAGTGTATGCAGAAGACAATGCATTTTGAAATTGAACCCTAGACTGTACCCTTGTCCCAAAGATACCTCCCAGATTCTTTTTAGAAAACTGATCATATGCAAAGTAAAAATCCGTGAGGCGATAGTCTCCGTCGCCTGATAGTGTCATTAACAAATCGCTTCCCTCAGAATCAGAGAGCCAATCAAGAAAGAAATCATTCTCAGGAAAATCCGAAACAATATTTGAAAACTTAATTTCAATTTCCTTTGGAATATCCGGAATATCAGACCTTGGTGCACCGTTAATAATAAGTATAATTTTTTTAAAATTTTTGAGCCAGTGAATATCTAGGAATTCGTCTATTAATCTTGGGACCCCTAGACTTCTATTGTGTAGGCTGACAAATATAGTTAAGTCCGTTTGTTTATTTTTAATTTTCTTTTTTTCTTCGTAGAGATCAATTAGTTTAGTGGCAGTTGTGTTTCCACAATGCTTGGACTCCGAAAGGGGGTGAATAAATTCACCTTTTATAACTTGAATCCCCTTATAAAATTCACCCTGAGCTATTTCTCCCTCTTTAATCCCATTTAATAAACGATTGGAACGCCTGTTATATAAAACATGGGAAACAAATTTACCAAGATCATCACTTTTTGCACCCAAATAAAAACTAAGCTCATCTAATATATCGCTACATGTATAACCAAATATATCCTCGTCATATTTTATATTTGAGACATAGGCCTTTACGCTAGCCTTCGACTTTAAAACTGCATCTTTCACACCTAGTGTTTGATAGCTAGGAAAGGTGGAGCTATATTGAGTACCAGAACCAAAAATCAAGATGTCACAATTTTCAATACATTCCTTAGCTTTTTTTGAAATCTTCGGTGGACTATGTAAACCACCCAAGTATGCACAAGCTTCATCAACAGAAGAGTTTTTAATCTTTTCAATCAACTCGCTATCTGGTTGTTTCTCTAGTAAATATATCCCCTTCATTTTTGCTTTTGATTGTTTTTCAACCATCAGAGCTTCATCGTAAAGAAATTCACCGTCTTCTTTTAAACCACACAAAAAACGGTTTTCGCCTTTTGAAATATTGCAAAGGCTTGCATTAATTTTGGATGAAAAGACATCCATAATTTCATCAAGAGTTTTATTAAAGTCAAAACCTTTTTCTATAAAGACACCCGCAAAAATTAAATTCCCAAGACTACAACCATCAAAGTCACCTTCCTTCTCTTGCTGCTTATAAAAATTTGCAAAGACCTTTAAGTACTTTTTAAAAAGTAAATTTGTCTCAATATCTAGATTTGAAATTATGGCCTCTAAACCAGGAGCTTTTTTGAGAAGTTCGTAGTCATATAAATATTTAATTACTTCATCATTTGAGGTTTCTTTTGGAAATCTATATTCGAGACAATCAATGATAAAGTATTGATTTGGACTATGAATCTCTAATAGGTGCGAAAGATTCTTTCTAAAGTCGCTAGGCCCTAAAATCCCATCAACTAACACCCTTATAACTCCTGTGGACAAACCATTGTCATAACCATTAAGGACTAGGTTTAACCTAACATTGCTGCGCCTTACAAACTCTTTAACAAGGTTAGCAGAGCCACGGCCTCCACAAAAAAGTGTAATGTTTATAAATTCAGAGTTCTCTGTTTGCATGGCTATAATTATATGAAATTACGTTTAACCAATCTAATGGGTAAAATATCCCATGGTGAAAATTCATGCCATTCACTTATTCTATTTAAATGAAACTAATATCAATAGCTGCTCCAGCCTATAACGAAGAAAAGAATATAAAAAACTGTATTTTAGATTGGGAAAAAGCGCTAGCCATGGAAGAGGTAGACGACTACGAAATTATAATTTGTAATGACTGTAGTAACGATAGAACAAAAGAAATAATTGAAGAAGTTGCTAAGAAAAACAATAAAGTTAATTTAGTAAATCATTTTGAGAATAAGGGAGCTGCTGCTGCAGTAAAAACTGCAGGTGACAATGCCTCTGCCAAAAACATTATCTTCATTGATTCTGACGGTCAGTTTCCTACAGAAAGTCTAAGACGTATAATAAATCAGATCAAAGAATCACCAAATATGAATATCTATGGCTTCCGTGATGTAAAAAAAGATAACCTTCCACAAAAAATTGGAACTAAACTTACAAGTCTTCTTTACAATATATGTAACCCCAAACTAAAACTCAAAGATGCAAGTTGCATCTTAAAGTCTTTTACTCGTGACAATTATCAAAGATTAAATTTAAAAAGCTCTGGACTAAATGTCTCTACGGAAATGGCGTGCAGAGGCGCAGAACTACAGCAAGAATATGTGGAAGTTTTAATAGAACACAGACCACGCGTACATGGTGAATCTAGTGCCGCTGGAATAAAAATAATAAAACACGGGCTAAAAAGAATTTTCATCCTTCTTTATTTTACAACTAGAAAAGTGGGGAATGCCCTAGGTCTACTTCACTTTTAATTTTCGCTCAAAATTCAACAGTACTAAAGATACAACTGCTACGAATACCATCGGGTCAATCATCACTCTGTACCTGTCGTTTTCCGCCAACTCGACGAGAGAAGATACTGTCACAAGGTAGATAACAGTAACAATTGAGAATATATATTTGTCCTGCACTTTAAAAAGGTTGAAACTACAACTCTTTAATCTATTTATAAAAAGAAGAATACAAATTAAGTAAAAAAAAGGCATTAACAAATAAGAACTCAATGCTATTTCCTTTCTTAGAGGCCATGGTTTTCTTACTTCGTAAAAAGCGTTTTCAATTTTAAGTCTTAAATTTTCAAGGTAGAAAAAGTCTATATAATTTTTAAGCTTCGTTTTATTGGTTTCTACACCAAACCCATGGTCCCAACTTGGTTTAAAAAACATTATCAGGGCTTTGGAAACACGTTCTAAATATTCTAATGGATACTTTTTTATAAGATAAAAGGCACCTTCTTGATATCTCTTTGCTAACTTTAAGTAATGGATATTCCCAAGATTAACACTATATTCATCCCCGTAAGTATCTCTTGAGGATTTAAACTCATTAACAAGCAATGGAATCTTTTTATGTTTTTCCGTATACATTATTTCGTCAGAATCATAATAGGTCGATATTGATTTTACCGGTGTTATTTTCATTATCTCATCTAACTTACCCTCTGATTCTTCAATCTTTATGTCTAATTTTTTTTTGGAAACAATTTTAAATAAACTAAAACCAAGACCACTTCCAACACCATAAAAGCCAAACTCTGCCTTGTTTTTTAACATCACGACTAAAATCAATAGAGTTGGAATAATTATTGATAATGCTATTTTTCGCAGTTCCTTTCGGTATCTAAAAAGAAAGTATGAAACAAAGAAAATATAATAAATGGGATGAAATGCTGATCGAGACAATATAAGAAGAGATATCAGTAAGAAAAAGAGAAAGGTATAAACTTTAATGTTTTCATGAATTCTATTTAAACAAAAGTATCCCATTAAAATTATAAATGAGCTTGACCAGGTGTATATAGGCCAGTTTTCATAGATAATTGTCTGGGGAGAAAACAAAAATAAAGCAGGCAATAAAAGATAAACAATTTTGGAATTTGTTATTGACCTATAATAAAAATGCATTCCAATAAACATTAAAATTGTCATTCCATGGAAAATAAAAAACAACAGCTTTTCAGGGCTAAAGATACCTTGCTTTAATACAAGACCCAAAAACAGGTTAAAAACAGGAGGTTGGTAATGAAAGTAATATAATGAGCTTAAAAGATCATTTTTGAGATACTCAATATCAATAAAGTGCCACATTTGATAAATCCACTCGTACTCAAAAACAATTCCAATAAAATTTATAAGAATAAATTTTAAAAATATTACCAAAAGAATTATTGAAATATCATATTTACTAAACATTTAGATTCCTGTTTTAGAATTCCTCTTAACTAACACATGGCCATCGTTTGACTCGTGTAAAACCAAAAACCTTGTTTTTAGAACATCACAATATTGTTCTGGAAAAGATCCATCTGGTTTTTTTCCAAAAATAAAAATGTCTATTTTAAGGTCTAGAGAGTTTTTCAAAAAATTATCACAAAAATCTTTTTTCTTAGAGATTGGCTCGCCTCTAAAAAAGTATTTCCTTGAGATATCCTTCACTTCATTAAGACTTACTTTAGATCCATCAAAGTTTTGCCTTATTGGGACATGTTTAAATTTATCACCCGACAAATAAAAACCTCTAAAAATAAACCCATCGAACATCGATACTCTTTTTTCCGATTTAATTTTGTTAATCTCCTCAAGGTACCAAATTGTTTCGTTTTTTGAGGTTTCAGTTTTCTTTGCTCCTACGAAAAAAGACAGAAAAACAACACAAAAAAAGGGAATTAAGGTATTTATCGATAACTCCTTAACAAGTTTAATTTTTTTGGCCGCAAAAACAACCAGAGAAAAAACAGTTGAAAGTAACAGTACTTTATCTGTGATATTTAAGAAGAAAAAAGGAATCAAAACTAACACAAATAAAAGTGAGGTTATATTTTTACTTATATTTTTTATTTCAAATAATGATGTTAAAGAAAAAAATAAAGTCATAAAGTACCAAGATAAAAGATATCTTGAAGAGTTCTCATTAACATTCAAACTTTCGTTTAATCCACTGAATGGTGCTCCAACAAAAACCAAAACAAAAAAGCCGAGAGAGGCTATATTGTAAACACCAAAAGAGTTTTTTCGTGAGTCTTTACTTAAAAATGAAATAATCAAACAAATAAAAACGAATGTAGACATGACCCAAGAAAATGGTTGCCAACCCAAAAATCCTTTTAAAACCGATATCTTTTCAGCGTAATCGATATTTTCCCAAATACCTTTTAGTGATGTTTCACTTATTAGGTTTTTAGACATCGCTCCCTTAAATCCATATTTTTCAAATGGCGCAAAAGGATTACTATAAACAATTAAATTTCTAACATACCAAGGAATACAAATTATTATTGCCGATACTGTGGCGTAAAAAATATTTGCTCGTTTGGAATTTTTTAAAGACCTGTAAACAAAAAATAAAAATGGAATTAAAATAACTGCATTCGTTAATTTAATACTCATCAGAAACCCAAAAAGTACTCCTGAGATTAAATAGTAAAATACTTTTTCTTTTTTTGTCAGTAACACCACCAACAATGCTGTAATTAGTATCCCTGAAATTATGTCTGAATCTGAGAAGCCTTTAAGGTATTTAATTACATCAGCAGAAGAAAAATACAGTGGTATTAGTATTAATGATGGAAGAATTGGTATTTTCCTTTCTCTACAGAAGTGCCTAACCGTAAAAATTGCAATTAGTAGAATTAGTACCTCTGAAATACTTGAAACATACTCATTACGAACAAAAACCATGAAAAATGTCGAAAAAAGACTACCCGCTAAAGGAAATGGTGCTTGATATGTAAGCTCGGGAACATAAAACGAGTTATATTTAACCCACAGCATTGGTATCGCAGCATGATAAGTTGAGTCATCTAAGCTTATCCAAACTGTACCCAGCGAGGCTTTAATTAAAAAATAAGAAATTAAAATTAAAACACAAGTTATTGGAAAATTAATTTCCTCATTAATATGAAAGCATTTAAATTTTGGTATTTTTCTTTTTTTAATTAAAAAGACAAGGAACATTAAAAAAGAAAAACATAAAATTATCTCTTTCGTTAAAATTGATAAAAATCCTGCAACCAAAACAAAGGTTGATGGAATAAGATAGGTCAATAAAAGTGCATAAAAGTTTTTCCCTACATCTGTGGTGTCTAGATCTTCAATCAACCAGGAAATAGATCCAAAAATAAATAACAATGACAAAACTAAGAGTAAAAATTCAAACACTATAAAACCTAAATTTGACTAGATTTTATTTTAGCATTTTTTAAAATTTTGATTGAATAAAATGGCGGAGACGGCGAGATTCGAACTCGCGGTACCGCATAAACGGTACGACGCCTTAGCAAGGCGCTGGTTTCAGCCACTCACCCACGTCTCCGAAGTGGCGGAGAATGAGGGATTCGAACCCCCGGTACGCAGAACGTACAACGGTTTTCAAAACCGCCGCCTTCGACCACTCGGCCAATTCTCCACAAGAGACGCACATATTAGTGGCTTTGTTTGTTATTGACAATATTATTTTTTGGAAATTTTGGTTCTGCCGCCCATGTAAGGTACTAGCACCTCAGGAACATTGATCGAGCCATCTTCGTTTTGGTAGTTTTCCATAATCGCCAGAACTGTTCTGCCCACGGCCAGACCGGAGCCGTTAAGAGTATGGGCAAATTTAGGTTTTCCATCCTCCCCACGATATCGAATCTTCGCCCTTCTTGCCTGGAAGTCCCAGCAGTTGGAAATAGAGCTGATTTCTCTATATTTATCTTGAGAAGGAACCCAAACCTCAAGATCAAAGCATTTTCTCGCTCCAAAACCGATGTCACCAGAGCAAAGAAGCATTTTACGATATGGGAGACCAAGCTTTTCTAAAAGCATTGTCGCCTGGTTAACCATTGCCTCATGGGCCTTTTCTGAATCTTCAGCCGAAACAATATTTACCATCTCAACTTTGTTAAATTGATGAAGTCTCATTAAACCACGAGTATCTTTACCATAGCTACCTGCTTCACTTCTAAAGCAAGGTGTGAAAGCAGTAAATTTAAGTGGAAACTCTTTTGATTCAAAAAGTTCATTCTTTTTCAAGTTTGTTAAGGGCACCTCGGCTGTTGGAATTAAAAACCAATCTCTATCATCTTGAACTTTAAATGAATCCTCTTCAAATTTGGGCAAGTTTCCAGTCCCATACATTGATTCTCTATTTACAATAAAAGGAGGGATAATTTCTTCATAGCCCGCTTTTTCATGCTCATCTAAAAAGAAGTTTATGAGAGCTCTTTCAAGTTTTGCTAGATCTTTTCTGTAAACGACAAACCTAGAGCCCGTAAGCCTTGCTCCACGCTCAAAGTCGAGCATTCCAAGACTTTCACCCAACTCATGGTGATCCTTTACATCAAAATCAAACTTTCTGGGTTCTCCCCATTTACTAACTTCAAGATTACTATCTTCATCAGCTCCAACAGGTACTTCATCTGAGATTAAGTTTGGCATACGACTCAACGAGTCATTAATTTTAGCAGTAATCTCAGCCAAGGTGTTTTCGGCGCTTTCGATTATAATCTTAGCTCTAGCGACTTCAGCCATTAACTCATCTGCACTCTCTCCAGCTTTCTTTAGTGGGCCAATTTGCTTAGATAGCGCCTTAACGAGAGCTCTTTTTTCTTCACTTTCTTGAATAAGCTCTTTTCTTTGCTCATTTAGCTTGATGATTGAATCAAAACTAACATCAACTGAGCCTCTTTTTTCAAAGTTCTCTTTATATAAATTTATGTTTTCCACAAAGTGTTTTAAATCATGCATATTTTTACCTTAAGGACTTAATTGTTCCCTCTACTTCTCCCTTATCTGACGCAGTGGGGTTCATTTTTAAATATGCTTCATATTGCTCAATGGCAAGATCGTTTTGATTCATTCCGCGATAAATATCAGCTAAAACACGATAAACTTGCGGGTTTTTATCATTTACACTCTTTGCTCT
>DCQT01000082.1 GCA_002323535.1 Bacteriovoracaceae bacterium UBA1511 | reverse complement strand
CTTATCTGCCTTTCGAAATAAATAACAGGTTCAAAAGGTTAATAATGCTTTAACTGCTATATATGCAGTAAATAAAATAGAAGGTTTTGTTTTATTCGTTTAAAAGTCGATTCTTTGTGAAAAGTTTTGGGTAATTTGTGGTTATAGATTAAATATCTGGAATGAGTTTAAATATAGCTAGTGCTTCAAAAGCATCATCAAGCGAACACCACTACAAGGTCAAGAAGATAGCTATAGCTCCTTATGTAACTATAAGAGAACATGGTAAGGCTTACCGCCTAAGATGGAAGAAAAAGCCTTTGCTAGCTCATGGCTACGACCCCAATGGGCTTAAGGATATGGAGCGACCTGATCCAAAAGTTTTAGAGGACTATGCCGAAAGAGAGTTAAATAAACAAAAAGAACTGTCGGTGGTTGAGCGTGAGTTTTCCGACCTTGAGAGAAATCAACTTTTAGCTAAAGCAATAGAAATCAAATCTAAAGGTATAAACCCATTAGATGCTTTAGAAAATGGCGGTAAAAGTTTAATTGCTTTAGGCAAATTTAAAGACAAAAAGATTAAAGATTGGTGGAGTAGCTTCTGTCAGCATAGGGGCGGCCATTGGTCTGCCAAAGTTAAAGGTGATTACGATAACTTTTATAGACAAGAGAAAGATCAATTTTTTGCAAACAAGCTTGAAGTCTTTACTCAAATTGAGACTTCGAAAGCTAGAAAAGTTGTAAAAGATCTTTTTCATCGGAATCGACAACCAAGAAAAATAATAGCTAAAGATAGATTCGGTAATACACACCCTAGAACTCAAAAGGGTTGGCAGCGAAAATCCACAGCTGATCAATTTAGATCAAAGCTAAAATGCTTTTTTGAATACTTAAGAAGCACAAATGAAGGGAATACTTTAACTCTTGATAGGATAACCGACATTTTAGATAAAGAATATATATATCCAAAAGATTTCCTACCAGAGCGCAGGAATTATGCAGCAACGCCTCAACAAATTGCGATACTAATACATAGTCTTTCTTACATGACTCATAGATCAAGCAACAGAGGTTCACCATCTAAACCAAAAGCTGGATATATAGTTTTAAAATGTTTCATAGGAGCAAGATCAACCCTCATTCATCAGTGGGATTGGTCTATATGGAATAGGGAAAAGCGACAGATATCTATTCCTGCATCAAAAACAAAACTTAAGAATGATCCTGTAATTTTCTCTACACGATGGATTCCGCATTTAGAAGATTGGTTAGAGTGGGCTTGGACTATCGACGGGTGTCCTGCGCCAAATCAACCGATATGCAAGTGCGCAAAAGAAACGACCGAAAGAAATACTAAAGAAACTATCAATCAATATAAAAGGATTTTTGCTATCCCTGATAGAGAAGGAAAAATTGATTATGAAGCTGAAATAAAACCAGAAGAAACTCACCACAATATGCTCAGATCGGCATTTATAACTTATGGGAGTATCTTAACTAAACTTAAACCCCCAAAGAATTTGGACTTTGATGTTCACAAAGTTTCTACCATTGCTGAAGACAGCGACTGTTGGGATGAATACTATGATAAATCAAAAAACATTGATGGTGAAACCCTAGCAACGGAATACTTTTCAATGACTCCTGACAGCTATAAACAATATCTTCCTGACAACTATAAACATTAATAGCATTAGATAACTAAAAGCGTTTTGGATGCGTACCCAAAAAAAATTAAGTAACTGGATTAAAAATTAATTTAAAATACCCCCAGAACAATCTCTTGTGTATAAAAATTATACATGAGTAATACTAATCAAAAATCAAGAAGAGGAAGACCTGCAAATGTTGGTTCTTTTGTTAAAGTAAAAATCACTGATCTTTTAAAAGTCTTCAACGAGGATGCTTCAATAGTGATCTCTAAAAGATGGTTAGAGACACTTGGAATTAAAATTCATTCTATAGATCACAAACCTCAATAAACGCGGAGTATCCTTCCTCTAGAGTCTTTCTTCAAAACAAGAGTCAAGTCCTCTTCTATAGATGTTTTTGCGCGGCTATAAGGATTCTGCGGCGCTTTAAACTCTATAGGTTCCTCATCCTCTTCTTGAATATAGTCTCTTCTGATAATTGCACGATTTTCTAACTCAGAAATAATTGATCTATAGTTTGAATTAAGATCTTTTACTTTTACAGGCTTTGGGTTTTTATCTCTGAGCAACTCAAGCAGTTTCCCCTTTTTATAATCCTCCTTACTTAAAAATCTTATATCTAAATCTGTTGGTTCTTTTGTTGCAAAAATTACTTCCTCTAACATTTCACTATTCAACGCCATAATGTCTAAATAGTTGGTGTCTTTTTGCCAGCTTAAAAGTCTAACCTCTCTTTCTGATGGCTCTACAGTTATATCATGAAATAAAGGCTTCAGAAACGGATGCTTTTGCCGTCCATGCCTGAATAAAAATGCAGATGCACAAATCTTTTTCTCAAGCGGCATATAAAATCTATCACTGTTCTTATATTCACTTTTACATACATAATTCACCGCATTCTGTTGGTTCTGTATGAAGACGTATCTAGATAACTCTGTTTTGGAATGCTGTTTTGTATAAAAGGTTTTAAGACGTTTCAGTCTATAAAAATAATCACTGGTTATTCTTAATGAATCATAAAGTAGCTGTTTCTTTCGCGCTTTTGATAGTTGGAGCAAAATATGCATGTGACCATTGCCAATAGGTTGAAATTCATGACACCAGACATAATGAAAATGTTTCTTGGTAAGTTTTAATTCTTTACGCAGATAACCCATGATTCTGTGAAGCCAACCTTCTCTCAGCGAATAACCCTGATCACCTGTTGAGTTCCAAACTTCACTATCAATTTCACAGTGTTTCCTAACTACAATGTGAACATCCCAGTGGAATCTCATTACATAATGCTTCCAACTGTCTAATTCCTCTTCATACATATTCCAAGCACTTGTTACTTCATCTAGTAAATCAAAATTCATTTAGTCTTTCTATACAGGAAGTGGATTACCACATGTATATTCAGACTTCTGAAATGCGGCTCCTCATACTTCATTAATGTAGAATAATGTGTCTTGCTTCATTCCATCAGAAGAGCAGAGGGCTTCCATCTAATGGAGGTAATGAAGTCTAAGAACGCAGTTCTACTTATATGTTATAAGAAGCAGTTTCATTTTTTTCTACTTGGTGAATAAAAAAGATGAACTTTTTTTTTTAGCCCTCATTTTAAATTAATAAAAAATAAGAATCGGATCAGACTTTTTTGTGTAATTCATTGCATGAGAGGCTTATCACATTCAAAAAAATTACAACATCTACTTAATCAAGGAACTCAAATTCTAGG
>DCQT01000085.1:19527-19779 GCA_002323535.1 Bacteriovoracaceae bacterium UBA1511 | reverse complement strand
TGGAACTTTGCAGAGACGATTGAAGCAAGTATTACAAAATATGAGGTAAAACCAGCTCCAATTACTCCAGGTAAATACAGACAAATTAATGGTAACACTGCGACGGCTTGGGGCTTTATCCAAGCGGCGCAAAAAGCGGATTTAGATCTTTTCTTAGGTTCTTACCCAATTACTCCGGCGAGTGATATTCTTCATGAACTTTCAAAGCACAAAAACTTTGGTGTAACGACATTTCAAGCGGAGGATGAAATT
>DCQT01000085.1:2232-19221 GCA_002323535.1 Bacteriovoracaceae bacterium UBA1511 | reverse complement strand
TCAAGCGGAGGATGAAATTGCTGGTATTTGCTCTTCTATCGGAGCTGCTTTTGGTGGAGCTTTGGCCATCACGACAACTTCTGGCCCGGGAATCGCTTTGAAAGGCGAAGCGATGGGTCTTGCAATGATGTATGAGATTCCACTCGTAATTGTAAATATTCAAAGAGGTGGCCCTTCAACAGGTCTACCAACAAAAACGGAGCAATCTGATCTTCTGCAATGTATGTACGGAAGAAATGGAGAATCTCCCGTAATTCTAGTTGCAGCATCAAAGCCAAGTGATTGTTTTGAACTTGCATTTGAAGCATCAAGACTGGCTCTTGAGCATATGACTCCAGTTGTTTTATTGACTGATGGTTATATTGCGAATGGTTCTGAGCCGTGGAAACTTCCTGATCTTTCAAAGCAATTTACAAGCATCAAGCCTAGGTTAGTTGATCGTCTTGGCGTTGAGTCTGAGGGCTATCTTGCTTACGAACGTGACTCAGAAACACTAGCAAGAACTTGGGCAATTCCAGGCATGCCTGGGTACGAGCATAGAATTGGTGGCCTAGAAAAAGCCGTTGGATCTGGAAACGTTTCTTATGATCCAATGAACCACGAAGAGATGTGTCACATCAGAAAAGAAAAAGTAGAACGTGCAGCAAATAACATTCCTCTTCAAGAGCTTGAGGGAGATGACTCAGGGGACGTTTTAGTGATCAGCTGGGGCGGAACTTATGGAGCAACTCATGCGGCAGTAAAAAAATGTCGGGATGAGGGCTTAAAAGTTTCATTAATGCACCTTAAATATATTAGCCCAATGCCTAAAAATGTTGGCGACATCATCAAAAACTTTAAAAAAGTTTTAGTTCCGGAACTTAACCTTGGACAACTTTTAATGATTATTAATTCTAAGTTTCATTGCAAGGCGAAAGGTTATAATAAAGTACAAGGATTACCGTTTAAAATTTCAGAGCTTGTTGAAGCAATCAAAAACGAGTTGAATTAAGGAATTTAGTCATGAGTGAAATGCCAAAATATAAAAAATCAGACTTTGTAAGTGATCAGGAAGTAAAGTGGTGTCCGGGTTGTGGGGATTACGCGATTCTTTCCGCAGTTCAATTAGCGATGACTAAGCTTGGAAGAAAAAGAGAAGATATCGCATTTGTTTCTGGTATTGGATGTTCTTCAAGATTTCCTTACTATATGAATACCTACGGAATGCACACAATCCACGGCCGTGCTCCTGCTTTTGCCTCCGGTCTAAAGCTTCATAACCCTAACCTTTCTGTTTGGGTTATCACAGGTGACGGCGATGGGATGTCAATTGGTGGAAATCATTTAATTCACGCGATTAGAAGAAACGTGAATATGAATATTATTCTTTTCAATAATGAGATTTATGGACTGACGAAAGGACAGTACTCACCAACTTCTGAAGTAGGTCTTGTAACAAAGTCTACTCCTTATGGTGCCGTTGATAGACCTTTTACTCCAGGAAGTCTTGCCTTAGGTGCAGGAGCTACTTTCTTTGCAAGAACTATTGATACCGACCCGAAGCACATGCAAGAGGTTTTCCTTGCAGCAGAGGCTCACCAAGGGACAAGCTTTATTGAAGTATTTCAAAACTGCGTAATCTTTAATGATAAAGTTCACGATCAGTACACGAATAGACAAACGAGAGATGAGCATACAATTCGCTTAAAGCACGGTGAGCCAATGACTTTTGGAAAAGAAGTGCGAAAAGGAATTAAAATGAATGGGGTGTCGCCAGAGGTTGTTACTCTGGAAGAAGGAGCTGACGAGTCGGCGCTACTTGTTCATGATGAGACCAGTATTAATATCGCTAATATGCTTTGCCGTATGGATGAACAAACTCACCCAGTTCCACTAGGAATTTTACGACAAGTTGAAGCACCTGTTTATGACTCTGCTGTTAAGGATCAGATTACTCAGGTAACAGAGAAAAAGGGTAAAGGCTCTATGGAGTCGCTTCTAAACTCTGGCGATACCTGGGAAGTTAATTAAGATTCGTTTTTTTTAAATTTTTTGTGTAACCACATTCGGGACAAGTTAGCCTTGAAGTTTGAGATAACTTGTCCCAATTTGTTTTTCTCACTTCAATAAGAGGGATGAAACACTTATGGCAACATTCCTTGGTGTCATGCTTTTTTTCCTCTTCTAACAGCTCTTCAATTCCAAATTCATCAATTTTGTCTTCTAACGTTTTGGCCATTTTTTTATGCAGTCCTTTTAGTGTCTACAACACCTATCGACAGAGAGTAAAACAGCCTTTACTAAGTAGTTTTTCTCTGGGACTCTTTGGATCTTATTTGAGTAAAAAGAGAGCCTTTTTGTCGGTTATAAGGGAGCCACACTATGAAGAAAACATTTTCTGAGGAATTATTTCTTTCATCTTCAATGTTTTTAGAAATGTGTGATTTAGGCACTAGTTGTGGGGAGTTTTTAGAAAAAAACCAAGCTTTGAACTCAGAAACCGAGGACCGTGAAGGCTTTAAGGAGCCACCGAGTCCTTCCAATATCGTTAATGTTTCTAATGAAAAGTTAGAAGTTAACAAGCTTAAGACGCTGCAAGATATTAGAGAGAATATTTTAGATGAAAATATCAAAAATAATTCACCGATTAAAGAAGGCGTTAAGTTAGAAAAAATATTTAAATTTGAAAAAACTCAGAGCTCCTCAAAGACTTTCCTGTTTTCAGAGACTTCGGATGATTTATGGAGAGAGTCTTTAGAAAAAGTCGAAAAAGAAATTAATTGCATTTTAGTTGTGGGTGATTTTGAAAATGAGTCATCAATTATGAATGAAAAGCTTGAGGGAGAGAGCTTCGCTTTGTTGGCAAAAATGTTTTCGGCCTTAAAACTTAAAGAAACTCAAGTTCATTTTTGTAGCTTTATCGAGGAAGAGGTAAGTAGTTACACTACTAGTAAAAATCTATATGATTTTATTTCGAGATCGAATACGAGTTTAATCATCACATTGGGTGCAGCGCCTTTAAAGTTTTTCGATATAAAAAGTCGCTTGACTAAAATTCATGGACAAAAGTTGGATATTAATTTTCAAGAAAAAGCAGTGAAGCTGCTTCCAATCTTTCATCCAGAGTATCTTCTAATAAACCCAAATATGAAAAAAAGAGTTTGGGAGGATATTAAGTATTTAGTTAATTCATAAGAGTAACTTCAAATAAAATATCTTAACGTTTGAATTAAAATCAACTTCGATTAAAATATTTGTATCTCTTTAATATTCCAGGATGGAATTTTGATTTGTTCTAGGATGAACTTTATTGTTACTTGTGTGTTTGTCTGCTTCGAGTTGAAAGCACTAGATTATATCAAAGTAAAGATTAACAAACCTACAAAAAAAATTGATTTATTCTCTGAAAATAGAATGAGGGTTTCCCTATTAGGTAAATCGAAATTATCAAAAAAGATGTCGATTAATTGTGACTTTAAATCAAGAAGAAGTTTTTCAAAAAGTTTAGTGGCCAGTATTGAGTCAACTTCTCCAATTAAATATGACGGTAAATTTTTTAAAGGCAAATTTGATATTATCGCAAGAAAGAAGAGCGGTTGCGAAATTATTAATACTGTTAAGTTTGAAAATTATGTAAGTTCACTTTTATCCAAAGAAATGAATAAGACATGGCCGATAGAAGCTTTGAAGGCTCAAGCTATCGCTGCAAGGAGCTATGCCTTATCAAAACTCAAAAAAAATATGAGTTCAACATATCACATCGAATCAAGTGAAAGAGAGCAGGTTAGTGGTAGTTATAGCGAACAGAACGAAAACACTGACTTGGCCGCATATATGACAAAGGATTTAATTCTTGTCGATGATAAAGGTCGCCTTGTAGAGGCTTACTATCACGCAATGTGTGGAGGAAAACTGTTGGACCCAAATCATATTTGGGAAGGTAGCTTTTATGGCTTTCACACTAAAAAGTGTGAATACTGTAACAAATACAAAAAAGAAGGCTTTAAAGACGTTATATCAAAGAAAAGTTTTCTTCAGGTACTACGTAAAAATGGTTATCCCTTTAAAAGTTTAATTAGTGTTAAAAACTTGGATGAGTATATTGTATTCAGTGGAATAGATATGAAAAAAGGATCTTTTAAAATATCAAAAAATAAAATAAAGCGAATCCTGAAAAATAAAATAATAAAATCCTTTAATTTCAATATTAAAATTATTGGTGAGCGCATATACCTAAAAGGATTTGGACATGGGCATGGAGTGGGAATGTGTCAGATGGGTGCCTTGGGGATGGCGGAACAAGGAATGAGTTACAAAGATATCTTAAGTTATTATTACCCTAAATTTAAAATTATTTCGAAAGAGGATCTGAAGCTATGAGTTTAAAATTAATGGTTATGTTACTCCTTTTTAAAACTAGTATAGGGATGTCAGCAACTATTCTTATAGACCCAGGGCATGGTGGGGATGAAAATGGTGCAATATCCAGTGTAGATGGGACTAAAGAGAAAGATCTCGCTATGGAACTTGCTTTATTAATTAGAAACCAGCTTCTTACTGAGCATAATGTTTATTTAAGCCGAACTTTAGATCAAACGCTAAAGCTAGAACAAAGAGCAGGCACAGCACAAAAAATAGGAGCGGATCTTTTTATTTCTGTGCACATGAATTCATCGGAGTCTAAGTTCTCTAATGGTTTTGAAACTTTCTATTTGAGTAATGATTTAGACGAAGCAACTAAAAAAGTCGTCAGAGTTGAAAATGGAGAGCACTCACACCCAATGCAAGGGGTTGGTGAACTGGACTCTTTAACAGGTGAGATTCTTGCAGAAATTGTTGTTTCGGAAAATATACCTGAATCAAAAAAATTAGGTGAATTTGTTCACTCAAAACTAAAGAGTGTGTTGCCTCAAAAATATAAAATCAAGGACAGAGGTTTAAAACCAGGATTGTTTTATGTACTTGCAATGACCAAGGTTCCTGGAATTCTTCTTGAAGCAGGTTTCCTGTCATCAAAAAGTGACTTGAGCCTGATGAAAAATAAAAATTACCTAAATGATTACGCCACAAAAGTAGCAGAGGGTGTTAGAGATTATCTCATGTCCTCTAAAAACAAAAATCAGCGGTTGGTACGGTAAATATTATTTTTACTGGTATGTAATTTTCTTTGATTGTCAGCTCAACTTTAGCCGAAATTAGTTGGTCTGTTTCACAATTTCTTAGAGGGTTTTCTCTGTGTCCAATTTTTCCGATTACATTCATGTCGACAATGGTAGATTTGGCTTCAATTAAAGGGCCATACTCACACATAGAAACTTCAAAATTAATAAAAGTTTTAGTGCCGTCAGAAACGTATTGCATAGATAAGATATCATTAAAGTGGGATACCCCTATTATTTTAATCGATGGAGTTATATCCGACTGAGTGGTACCTTGTTTGATATTTTTAATTTCTCCACTAGAAGTTATTTCGCCGGTGAACGACTTACTTTTTAAACGACTGCCCTTTCGGCAGGTCAGGCTCGATAGTTGTTTTGAGCCCCTTTCTGGCGATACACACTCGAGGGTTTCATTCGGGCCATCTCTAAAATTATTTACATCAAGGTTCGATGAAATGTCTGAAGGTGTTTTTGCAATAGATAAGTTAATTGACATGTAAGTGGAGAGTATTACTAAAAGCTTAAATTTCATTTTTTCCCTTTAAAAATGTCTTAAAGGGTGGACGAGTAATAAACTTGCCAAGGAAGGTAGTGTTTATACAGATACTTACATTTATAAATTTTGAATTACTTTAACACTGAATAACTTTTAAAAATAAATTAGAAAGGGCAAGAGCTAGTTGTGGGTACTGTAAACACTGTCTCAACTGGCAAGTTATGCACGCTATTTGTTGGATACATCGCAGAGGACGATGAAAGAACAGATCCATAATTACAGTTAAGATTGTCAGTAAGAGTAATTCCATTCAGAAATTGAATGCTATGGAATTGAGTACCTCTTTGAACTAGTTGTCCATATTCACATAGAGATACAATTGCATTGTAACCTACAACCTGATTACCATTTGAAACTTTCTCGATGATTAGTATGTCACTAAAAGAGCTAACTCCAATGTAACGATCGTATTCAGTGCCACTTACGTAACCTGGTTGAAAGTTCCCCATCAAGGTGTCGCCAGCGAAACTAATTTGACTTGAAGTAAATTTGGCTTCACTAATCCTTACGCCTGTGGAACAGGGCCTGGAAGCATAAACTTGAGCAAGGTTTTGCGTAGTGATTGGTGCTGTTGAGGGAGCGAGAACATCATTAAATTGTCCGCTTGCAGTGGTATTTACCTGATTACTCTTTCCACAGCCGTAGAGAAAAAAACCTGACAAAATTGTTAAGATAATAAGTTTTTTCACTGAAGTTTCTCCTATTACACATTCTTATCGACAACTAACGTTAGAACTTAAATGTAATTAGTAAAAAATATGTATTTAGATAGTTGAACATGATTCTTTTTTGGAGATAATATTAGCTGAAATATATTTTCATAATGTTAACTAATTAAATTGATAAAGGAACCACATGTTAAAACTAAACAAATTTTTTATAGTAGTGGGGTGTTTTGCACTTGCATCATGTATGTCTGATTCTCAGCTAAAAGATAAGGTGACTAAAGTTTTAAAAGAGAACCCACAAATCGTGATTGATTCAATTAAAGAAAACCCTGCTGATTACATCATGGCAATTCAGGATGCGGCCAAAAATGCTCAAGGTGAATTAGCAAAGAAAAGAGAAGAGGCAGAAAAGAAAAAGCTTGAAGCAACTTACGATAACCCATTAACACCTGAAATCAGAAGTGATGAATCTTTCAGAGGACCGAAGAATGCACCGCTTACTCTTGTTGAGTACTCTGATTTTGAGTGTCCATTCTGTGCGAGAGGTTTTAATACAGTAATGGAGCTATTGAAAAAATATGGTAACAACATTAGATTTGTTTATAAGCATTTGCCACTCTCTTTCCATAAGCAAGCAATGGCATCATCTCAGTATTACGAAGCTCTAAGACTTCAAAACCCTGAGTTGGCTTTTAAATTTCATGACGAACTTTACAAGAATCAATCTAAAATTAAGTCTGGAGAGAAGTTTTTCAAAAGTGTTGCTAAAAAAATTGGTGCTAACATGTCAAAACTTCAAAAGGATATTAAGTCTAAAGCAGTTCAAGAAAGAATTGATGCTGACTTAAAAGAAGCAGCGAAATTTGGCATGCAAGGGACTCCTGGGTTTATTCTCAATGGTGTGCCAGTTAAGGGAGCATATCCTACAAGTCATTTTGTCGGAATTGTAGAGGAGCTAAAGAAAAGAGGGAAAGTTAAGCTATAATCTTTATTGAAATTCAAATTAGCAAGAGCCCTGGTTTAAGCCAGGGCTTTTTTTGGGCAAAATTTTCCCTTTTAAATGTGATTTAGGTAATTTATTCCATACTTTTTACCCCCCTCTTGAAGTGAATTTTTTCCCTGGTTATAATTCAATCAGAGAAGAGAGAAGAATTTTCTCATCTTATTTTTCAAGAGGAAAAAATGGCCGAAGAAGAAAATAAAGACGTTACGGAAGACGGTGGAAGTGCCGGAAAGAAACCAATTACTAGAAGCCCTGTAATTATCGTATTATTGATTGTTAACATTTTAGCGCTCGGTGGAATTGCTTTTTTTCAACTTCAATTATTTGATCAATTAAAGAAGCAAGAAAAGGTAGCAGACTTATTGAAAGCTGATAAGGATCTTGCTGAGAATCCTGTGAAGTCGGCGATGAAAAAAGATGATGGTGTTCTCGTCCCATTGCAAACATTCACAGCTAACCTAGCACAGGGAGATGGCCCAAGAAGGTTTCTTCGGTTAGATGCGGTTTTAAAATTTAATGAGTCACATAATAAAAAAGAGTTTGAAGCCAGAGTTCCTCAAATAAGAGACTCAATTATATCAATCCTAAATTCTAAAAGACCTAGAGACCTTTTAGAGAAAAACGGAAAAGAATATTTAAAAGAGGAGATAAAATCATCAATTAACTCTTTCATAATAAATGGAAAGGTTATTGATATATTTTATGTTGGATTTCAAATTAACTAATTTCACTTAGGATGAGTGAAATAGTCTTCCCAGGAGGGGATAATGGCTCAAGTATTAAGCCAAGACGAAGTTGATGCTTTATTAAATGCGGTAAGTGATTCAGACGAGTCACTAGATTCTTCTGACTTTAGTCACGATGATGATGTAGCTATTCAGGCATACGATTTAACAAATCAAGATAGAGTTATTAGAGGGCGAATGCCTATTCTTGATATTATCTATGAGCGTTTTATTCGTTCATTTAGAGTTTCTCTATCCAATTCACTTAGAAAAATATCATCCATTTCTATTATTTCTACAGATCTTTTAAAATTTGGAGAGTTTGTAAACACACTGCCTATACCATCTTGTATGTGCATAATGAGGTTTAATGAACTTCGAGGTCCAGTCTTAATGGTTTTTGAATCTAAACTTGCTTACGCAATAATTGATTCATACTTTGGCGGAACCGACCGACCTTTTACAAAGCTCGATGGAAAAGAATTCACCCAAATCGAATTGTCATTTATGAAAAAAGTTATGGATATGGCCATCAGTGACCTAGATGAGGCTTGGGCTCCTGTTCATAGAGTAGATGCTCAATACTTAAGAACTGAGATTAACCCTCAATTTGTAGGTGTAGTACCTCCATCCGACGTAATTATTACGACAACATTTGAAGTTGAGTTTGAATCCGCATCAGGAACGATTATGATCGTTGTTCCTTATTCAACAATTGAACCAATCAAGCAAAAGCTATCTTCCAGTTTTCAGACTGATAACGAAATGGCAGATAGCATCTGGACCAATGCCTTAAATGAGCACATCAAAGAGGCTACCTCAAACCTCTCCGTAAAACTTGGAGAGGCTTCAATCTCAGTTGGAGATTTAGTTAACCTTGAGATTGGAGATGTTATCCCATTGAATCAAGAAGTATCAGGAGAGGTTTCTTTAGAGGTCGAGGGGAAAGAAAAAATGAAATGCCTTATGGGCGTTCATAAGGGAACAAAAGCAGTTCAAATAACAAAAGTACTTAAAGATAAATAGGAGTCTTTATGGGGGCAGAGCAACCAAAGAATGAAGAAACAAATAATAACGAGGTTGATCAAGTAGACGAGAGCAAAGACTTTGATCTTACAAAGATAAAAGTTGATCAAATTGTAGATCAGGTAAAAGCAGGTGACAGTTCTTTAAACAAGCTTAAGGTCCAAAATTTAGACTTCATATTGGATATCCCTTTAAAAGTAACAGTTGAACTAGGCAGAACAAAAGTTCTAGTCAAAGACTTACTTCAAATGGGTCAGGGGTCTGTTATTGAACTTGATAAGTTATCAGGGGAACCTCTTGAGATTTTAGTAAACGGAAAATTAGTGGCAAAGGGTGAGGTTGTAGTCATCAATGAAAAATTTGGAGCCAGACTCACGGATATTATTAGCCCAATAGAAAGAATTGAAACTTTAAAATAGGAAAACAAATGAAAAAACTCTTACTCTTAATAACTTTTTTATTTTCAAGTTTAACGATGTCTTCACCAAAGTACGAGGTAACAGGTTTAGGTTTACAGGAAAATGATGGAAAGATTGAACTAGAAGTCAAGTTAAGTGCTAATACAAAAGTTAAGCATGAAGTGGAGCTTAGAGATAACTTCATTCAAATAGAGCTCACTGATACATTCGTTTGGCCAAAGATCGATCAATTTAAAAGGATTAAAGGCCTCGGGAAGGTTGAGCTACAAGCTTACCAGTTTAATAGTAAAACGGTTAGAGTTAGAGCTGTTTTTGAAAGTAAGAAATACTTAGAAGGAGCGGTCGTAAGAGTTTTAAAAGAAAGAGGAAATATTGTTGCTTATACAGATCTTAAAGCTAAAGAAGTTAATGCAAAAGTTAATGATTATGATGAAAGCTACTTAAATGAACTAATTAAAGAGAAAAAAACGGTCGAAAAAACAGTTGCTGAAAAAGATATTAGTGATCAAGTATTTTTTAAAAGCTCCGGAATTAAAAAAGAAAAAAGAGTTGATCCATTAAGGGATAATACTGAAAACATAAAAAGTAGTGAAAATGGAATGACAGGTTATATTGCTAAGTTTTTTGGGTTCCTCTTCGTCTTACTCGCTTTTATATATGCCTGCGTTTTCTTTTTAAAAAAAGGTTATGCTAAAAAAAGTAACCTTGGCTTCTTAAATAGTTCAGAACTTATCAAAGTCCTTGCAACCCATCATGTAGATCCAAAAAAATCTTTAATGATTGTTAGTGCTGGAAAACAAGTATTTCTTCTTTCATCAAACGAAAGTGGAATATCAAAATTGTCGGAGCTAAATGATCCTATGAGTTTCTTTAAAGATGGTGAAATAAGTCTTTTTGGAACAAATTTTGAAAACTCAGTAGAAAAGTCAGAAGAAGAAAAAGCCGAATTTAAAATAAAAGAGGATATTGAAAAAAGTAATCCCGTATCTTTGGATGATACATCCATTTCTTCAATCACCGATAAAATAAAAAATAGAGTTAAGGGCATGAAGGATTTTCAATGAGATTCATTTTAACTTTATGCTCATTTTTTCTAACAAAGTCGGCGTTTGCTCAAGCACAAGGGTTTAATCTTCCTGGAATGTCTCTGAATTTCGGTCAAGGAGCTGATCTCGTTGACACTCTTCAGTTACTTTCAATATTTACAATCATTACTCTGGCTCCGGCGATATTGGTCCTTTGCACCTGCTTTACAAGAATCATTGTTATCATGGCATTTATACGACAAGCTATCGGTACTCAAAATATGCCGCCGAACCAATTACTTGTTGGTTTTAGCTTGTTTTTAACTTTTTTTATTATGCAACCCACAGCAGAGAGAATGTATGAAAATTCTATCTCTCCTTACATGGAGAAAAAGGTTACTTCAGTACAAGCTATAAAGGGAATTGAGTACGAACTGAGAGGTTTTATGTCGAAGCAAGTTCGAAAAACAGACCTTCAGCTTTTTTATGACATAACAGGAGTACCGTTGCCTGGGACTATCGATGATGTGCCAACACATTTTCTTATTCCCTCGTTCATTATAAGTGAGTTGAAAACTGCTTTTCAGATTGGTTTTCTACTTTATTTGCCATTTTTGATTCTGGACATGGTCATTGCGAGTGTTCTTATGGCCATGGGGATGATGATGCTTCCCCCAGTTATTGTTTCATTTCCATTTAAATTGCTTTTATTCGTTTTGGTGGATGGCTGGCACTTAGTCACAGGCTCTGTGATTAGGTCGTTTAATTAGGAGAGGATAATGGGAAATGATTTTATTTCAGATATATCAAGAGAAGGGATAAAGATCGCAGTGATGTTATCTTCGCCGATGTTAATAGGGGCATTGATTATTGGTATTGTTGTCTCTTTATTTCAAGCAGTGACACAGATTAACGAGCAAACGTTATCATTTATTCCAAAAATCTTAGTGATTGTAGGAGCGTTAGTAATCTTTGCTCCATGGATGTCTGATACTTTAGTTACTTTTACGAGGGATTTGATAATTAATATTCCCAATTATGTAACGAGGTAAAATTTGGTTAGTTTAAATGTGACAAATACATACACATTTTATGCTTTCTGGTTAGTTTTTTGTCGCTGGCTTGCGATAATTATTACCTTGCCTATTTTTGATCATGTGGCAGTTCCTCGAATGATCAAGGTATTATTTTGTTTTTGCCTTAGTTATGCTTTTTTCCCTTTTCTTGAAAAGACTGTAGCGCGTGACATTTACTACGTTGGTATTGAAAACATTTGGATGCTTGCATTTTTCTATTCTTTGACTGGTCTTGCAATTGGATTTCTCGCAAAAATAATATTACAAATTTTTAATTCTGCTGGATCGATTATTACTCAGCAAGTTGGATTTAGTTCAATACGATATTTTGATATGTCTGTCACCGACCAGGTGGGTCCTTTCGAGCGTCTAATAAGTTTTGTGATGATCGTAATCATTATAACTAGCGGAGGTCTATTGCCTTTACTGAAGGGTGGATTTATTTCGTTTGAATCAATGAGTTTTAATTCAGTAATTAATATGAACTCATGGATGAGCATTTTTACAGAGTTTTTTAGAGCGATTTTTAAATCGTCAATAATTTTGTCTGTGCCATTAATCTTTTCCAATGTTTTAGTCATGATTATTTTAGGGATAATTTCCAGAATGATTCCTCAGATGAATGTTCTTATGGTTAGTTTTGTTATGAACATTGGAGTTGGTTTAATAATCTTTCTGTTCAGTAGCGAAGAGTTTTTTGGAGTAGGATTGAATTTTTACAGTAAGCTTCTAGGAAGGTGGCTTGCTTTTATTGGCTAGGAGGGCTTTTTGGCAGACGATTCGGATAATCAATCAGGTGAAAAGACGGAAGATCCGTCGAGTTACAGGATTGAGGAATTTAGAAAAAGAGGAGATGTAGCTTCGTCAAAGGAGTTAACAAGTTCTATTGTTCTTGGTTCAAGTTTTTTTCTATTATCAATTTCAATTGTCTACTTGTTCCAGACTTTTGGAGACTTTATTCGTTTTTTTATAGGCCTAAACCCCTCATATGCATTTTCAGAGGATGGACTACGTTTAGTTTTTGATAAAGCGTTGGATCTTATTATTGGTAGTGCAGGACCGATTCTATTGGTGACTCTTATTGTAAGCCTGCTTTCTACAGTCAGCCAGATTGGTTTTTTGTTTTCCCCGGATGTGTTAACTATAGATTTCAATCGAGTTAACCCGTTCAAGGGTGTCGGTAGAATATTTTCGATGAGGTCTCTCGTTGAGGCAATCAAAGGGATTTTTAAGTTTAGCCTTGTTATTGGAATAACATACTATTTCTTGAAAGATGAAATTCATCACATAAAAGGGTTTTATCAACTAGAGATAATGAATTCCTTTCTATTAGCAAAAGATATTCTATTGAAGCTAAGTTTCGCAATTGTCGGAAGTTTGCTTATTCTCTCCGTTTTTGATTTTGGGTATCAGAAGTATAGTTATTTTCAACGTTTAAAACAAACAAAAGATCAACTAAAGCGTGAAACAAAAGAGAGAGAAGGTAGCCCAGAAGTAAAGCAGAGAATGAAAGCGATCCAAAGAGAGGCGGCGAGGAAAAGAATGATGGAAGCAGTGCCTAAGGCTGACGTGATCGTTACTAACCCAACTCATTTGAGTATCGCATTACAGTATGACGGCGAAACAATGGTTAGCCCAACGGTTACCGCAAAGGGAGCTGATCATTTAGCACTTAAGATTAGAGAAGTTGCAAAAGAAAATAACATACCAATTGTGGAGAATATTCCTCTGGCGAGGACTTTGTACAAAACAGTTCGCGTAGATGAACCTGTTCCCAGAGGCCTTTACAAAGCCGTCGCAGAGGTACTTGCATTTGTTTATAGAATGAAAAGAAAAAGGGCCAGTTAAATATGGAATCGTTTGTGAATAAGATTTTTAGTTTTTCAAGAAATACGGAGTGGGTAATCACACTTGGTGTTATTGGTATTTTGTGCGTAATGATTATTCCAATTAGTCCATGGGTATTGGATTTATTTATAGCATTAACTCTTGCCTTATCAGTCGTGATCCTTTTAGTTTCAGTGTACTCAAAAAAACCGCTAGATTTTTCAACTTTTCCTTCAGTTCTTCTCGTGATGACACTTTTTAGGCTCTCATTAAATATTGCCTCTACTAGAAATATTCTTCTTAGAGGTGGTGATCAAGGGACAAGTGCAGCAGGTCAAATTATAAAATCCTTTGGTGAGTTTGTTGTGGAGGGTAATTATATAGTAGGGATCATCGTATTTATTATTCTCGTAATTATAAATTTCTTGGTTATAACAAAAGGTGCAGGGCGGGTTGCTGAGGTTGCCGCAAGGTTTACTCTAGACGCGATGCCTGGGAAGCAAATGGCAATTGACGCGGATTTAAATGCAGGAATTATAAATGAAATAGAAGCAAAGCAAAGAAGGCAAGAAATTGCGGAAGAGGCTGACTTCTATGGTTCTATGGATGGTGCCTCAAAGTTCGTTAGAGGAGACGCGATTGCCGGAATCTTAATAACTGCACTTAATATTATTGCGGGAATAATTGTTGGAGTTGCACAAAGTGATATGACAATATCACAAGCGGCAGAGACTTTTACTCTGTTAACAGTTGGTGATGGACTTGTTTCTCAAGTACCGGCAATTATCATCTCCACTGCTGCTGGTATTATCGCGACAAGGAACACAAATAATAATTCTTTGGGGATTCAGTTAGGGAAACAGTTAAGACTTCACCCAAAATCTCTTTATATGGGTGGAGGTGTTTTATTTGTTTTTGCTTTGATACCTGGTCTTCCAAAAATCCCATTTATTATTATTGGGGTGGTTTTATGCGTTGTCGCAAATCAATTAGAAAAAATGAATTCTCAAGAAGAAATTTCTTCAACTATTGAAGAAGAGTCTGATGAGGCGATGCCTGAAAGGTTAGAAGATTTGTTGACTGTAGAAATGGTCGAGCTGGAAGTTGGTTATGGTCTAGTAAATTTAGTTGACACTGACCAAGACGGAGACCTCCTTGAGCGTATTACACAAATAAGAAAACAATTTGCAATTGATTGGGGAGTCATTATTCCATCCGTCAGAATTAAAGATAACCTTGAGTTAAAGCCAGGCGGTTACTCTTTAAAGATAAAGGGAATCGAAGTTGCAACAGGTGAACTTGTTTCCGACCATTATCTTGCAATGGACCCTGGAACCGTCATTGAAAAAATAGAAGGTATCGAAACAACCGAGCCGGTATTTGGGTTGCCAGCTGTATGGATTACAGATGAAGAAAGAGAAAACGCTCAGTATAATGGCTACACTGTTGTAGATCCATCAACGGTTATCGCTACCCACTTGACCGAAATTTTGAAGCTCAACATGCAAGACCTTTTTGGTAGAGAAGAGATTAGTAGTATCCTAGATAAAATTAAAGAAACAAATGAGAAATTAGTTACTGATTTAATTCCGGAGGTATTACCTCTGGGTACAGTTCTCAAAGTTTGCCAAAATTTACTCAAAGAGTCTGTACCAATTAGAGATATGCGCTCTATCCTCGAGAGTCTTGCGGACTTTGGATCTAGAATTAAAGACCCCGCTTCGTTAACAGAGAGTGTAAGAAAATCTCTTTATAGAACTATTACTCAGCAAATAAAAACAGAAGATGGAGAAGTGCCTTTATATACTTTGGATCGAGGCATAGAGGAATTAATTGCTAAAAACTTAGTTCAAACGGATGAGGGATATCAGTTAAGTTTGGATCCAAAAATTACACAAAATATTCTAGGTCGGATTAATGAAAAAATCGAAGAAGCAACTGAGCAAGGCGAAAAAATGGTTGTTCTTTGTTCTCCAGTAGTTAGAAGTCACTTTAAAAGATTAACAGAGAAATTTATTCAAAATATTTTAGTTATAAGTCATAGCGAATTAAGCCCAGACGCAAACATTAAATCATTAGGAACGGTGAGGTTATAAAATGCATGTAAGAAAATTTCAAGGTGACACTATTGAGGATACTTTAAAGCAGATTAAAAGTGAGTTAGGTCCTGACGCAATTATTCTAAAGACAACCACTAATCGCGGGCTCAAAGGAGCTTTTAAAAGAAGTCGAGTTGAGGTCACCGCAGCAATTACAGAAAAAACTTATCTAAAAAAGGCAACTCTCGAGAGTGCTGTCGGTGAAAATAATATAGATGCATTAGCGGATCAACCGGCTTCCTATTTATCAGATCTCATAGATGATTATGATAAAAAAAGAGAAGCTCCAAAAAAAGCATCAGGCTACGGTGACCTTGGGCTTAACAAAAGAGTAAATGATAATACCGAATTGGATTCTTTTTTGAGCACTCCAGTGCCAGAGGCGAAGGAAAGTAAATTTATTTCATCGGTAAACGAATTTATTGGTGATGTTGGAGTGCCTCATGAGAACGAAAGTGATAGAACCAATTTTTTGATTTCAGATGGTGGGGAAGGTGAGCAGCTTCAAACCGTATCAATAGAGGCAAAGGAACTGGATAAGTTAAGGCAGGAGCTTGGGAAATTAAAAGAGTTAGTGAATGAAATTTCTCTTAAAGATGCTGAACAAAGAATTGATAAGACAATTGAGGAAAAGAACTACATCAGATCAATTTATACTCTCTTAAAATCTAGTGGAATTAATGAATCATTCTTACAGGAGAATATCAAAGAGTTTGTCTCTGAAAGAGGTAATGATGGAGAGGATCAGCTAATTGATCACGTAATTTTAAAAATTCAGAACAGTTTAAAAATTGATACGATTGATTTCCAGACAGCAGCACCTGGTGCAAATCTTATATTCGGTACTTCTAATTCTGGTCAATCACTACTTGTTAGAAAGTTCGCTTCACTGGAAAGAGGTGCAGAATTAGTTGTCTTCGGAGAGAAGCAAGAAGGCTTTGCTCAGAAAATTAGTGGAGTCAGTACTCACTACACAACCTCAGTAGCAGAAGCTGTATCCATAACCAGAAAAATTGTTGAAAAAGGTCACAACGCATTTATCGATATTAATGTCGATGAAATTGGTGTTGATGAGGTTATTTCACTTCATGATTATTGTTGCAATAATTTTGAGATCTTTCGATCATTTCTGACCCTAAATTCTATTCATACTGAAGCATTTAACTTAAGACAAATTCGTAAATATCGTGAATATGTCTCATCGATAAACTTTACTCATACAGATTTATGTCTTGATTGGGGAAGTATATTTAATTGTATGTATTTAGAGGATATCCCAGTCTCATATTTATCCGATGGTTTGAGCGCACAAGGAGATATAAAAAAGTTTTCTAATGAAACTTTGCTAAACAATTTAATAGGTTAAATAGGAGCGAATTTAATGGCCAAAACAATCGGTATTTGCAGTGGTAAAGGTGGAGTTGGAA